>NZ_BAAAAF010000007.1:0-157322 GCF_037101285.1 Brevibacterium metallidurans | reverse complement strand
CCCCCCCCCCCCCCCCCCCACCGGTCTTCTCAGTGTGTGCCCCAGACGCGCGTCAGCATTTGGGTCCCGACACGAGCAACCGCTCGACAGAAGTCCACACGCGTTGGATATGACCATCGCGTGTGGACTTCTGTCGAGCGGTTGTGTGCCTCAGCGGCCCTGCGGAGGTTCCTTGCCCTCTGGGGCGTCGGATTCCTTGGGGGTGTCGGAGTCCCTGGAGGTGCCGGTGGCGGATGTACCCGAAGCGCCGGGGGCCTGCGCACCCTTCGCCCCGGAGGTTCCGGAGCCAGAGTTGCCCTTCACTCCGGCCGCGTCCGCGCTCGCGGAGTCACCATCTGAGGTTCCGTCGCCGGCGGCGTGTGCGGCGGAGTGGTCGGCGCCCGAGTCATCGATCGCCTCGGCGAGCTTGTCCTTCGCGGTTTCGAGGACGGCCTCCGCCTCGGTGTCGGGCTCGGATTCGTCCGGCGGCTCCCCGCCTCCGCGGGGACCGTTGGCGTGGACGATGTAGCTGACGACGGTGTTGATCACCGCCACTGCGGGCACCGCGAAGAGCGCACCGACGATGCCGTAGAGGAAGCCGCCGGCGGCGACCGCGAGGACGACAGCGAGAGGATGGACGGACACGGCCTTGCCCATGAGGAACGGCTGGAGGACGTGGCCTTCGAGCTGCTGGACGCCGATGACGACGGCGAGCATGATCAGCGCCGCGACGAATCCGTTCGACACGAGCGCCACGACGACGGCGACGACGCCCGAGGCGATCGCACCGACGATCGGGATGAACGAGGCGAGGAAGACGAGCAGCGTCAGCGGGATGACGAGCGGGATGCCGAGGATCGCCGCGCCGATGCCGATGCCGATCGCATCGACGGCGGCGACGAGGATCTGCACCCGCACGTACTGGGTCAGCGTCGTCCAGCCGCGCTGGGCGGCGCCGATGGCCACCGGCTGGGCGGGCACCGGCAGCAGGTTCATCACCCAGCGGAAGATCCGCTTGCCGTCGTAGAGGAAGAAGAAGGTCGTGAACAGGCACAGGAGCAGTCCCGCGAGGAACGACCCCACCGAGGAGGTCGCCTCCCATGCTCCGCCGAGCAGCTGCGAGCTGTTGTTCTGCAGGAAGTCCGTCGCCGACTTCACCCCGTCGTCGATGTAGCCGGAGATCGTCGTCGAGTCGAGGCCGAAGGGATTGTGGGCCAGCCAGCTGCTGATGCTCGAGAAACCGGTCATCACCTGACCGACGAGGTCGGGCATGCCCGAGTAGATCTGCTGACCGACGAGCGTGAAGAGTCCGGCGACGACGATGATGAAGCCGAAGAACGCGATGATCGTCGCGAGCACCCGCGGCATCCCCTTCTTCGTCATCCACCCCGTCAGCGGCGCGAGCAGGGCTGCGAGCAGGAGCGCGATGAGCACCGGGAGGAGGACGTGCCAGACCTTCGCAAGCAGCCAGAACGCCACCCCGATCGCCACGAGGACGACGATCGAGCGCCACGACCAGGCGGCGGCGACCCGCAGCCCCGGGGACACGTAGGGTTCGGATGCGGATTCGATCCGGGAATGGGCGATCTCCACGGGATCGATCTCTCCCGCATGGCCTTCGTCGCTGGTCGGCTGCGCGTCGGCGTGTCCTCGGCGATGCGAGGCCCAGGCGGCGCGCAGCCGGTTCGGCGACGGCGTGTTCTCGTTCTCTGACATGCTCCAACAATAGTTGGTCACGACGCGTTCGAGGTGGAATGATGACCCGAGAGGGAGGGTGATTCTCGTGGGCAAGCGCATGCTCTACGCCGTTGCCACTATGACAGGGACGGCTGTCGGCATCGGCGCCTCCGCCGCCGGTCTGCTCCGCCACCAGGCCTCGTCCCTGCGTCGCGGCTTCGACGGCGACGGCGATCGCCCCTTCCCCACGATCGCCGAGGAGGTCTCCGCCCCGCCGGATCACGACGACGGCGGCACCGCCTCACTCGCCGTCATCGGCGACTCCTGGGTGTGCGGCATCGACGTCGACGACCCCGCCGACACCCCGGCCATGCTCATCGGACGCGGACTCGCCCGACTGTTGGGCACCGCGGTGCGCGTGCAGTCGACCGCCCGCCCCTCGGCACTCTCGGACACCCTCTCCGAGCAGGTCGATGAGATACTCAGCTCCGGTCGGCTCGCCCGCCACGGGTCTGATCCGTCGTCGGACCGTCGGCGGTTCGCGATCATCTCGATCGGCACCGGCGACGTCATCCATCCCATCCACGGACCGATCGGCATTCCCGCACTCAACCAGGCGATCAACCGCCTCCAGCGGGAGGGCCGCTATACCGTCTTCGTCCTCGTCTGCCCCAACCTCGGCGGACTGCCGGGGCTGCGCGACCCGCTCAAGACCACCCTGCGCCGCTCCTCCCGGGTCCTCGCCGGCTCCCAGTGGCTGGCAGCGCTCTCGGCTCGGGCCGTGCCCCTGCAGGCCACCGGGTCGCTCACCGGCACGACCCGGAAGTCCCTGCTCAACGAGTCGGGGCGGTTCCCCAGTGCGCTCGGCTACGCCCAGCTGGCCTCCACCGTGCTCTCGGCGATCGCCGAACGTCTCGAGGCCCCCATCGCCGTCGATCGCTCCCATGACATTCCCGACGACACCCGCGAGACGCCCGAGGACACGGCCGCAGCGTCGGACGCCGCCGGGACCGTCGCGTCCGAGGACGTCATGCCCGAGGGCGTCATGTCAGAGGACACAGCGTCGGAGACCGCTGCCGACGACCCGGTCGACCCGCAGACCGAGGGCCGAGCCGGATGATCCCGGTCGTCCTCGCCTCGCAGTCACCGTCGCGGCGCGCGATCCTCACGGCTTCCGGTATCGAGCCGACCGTCATCGTCTCCGAGGTCGACGAGGATGCGATCGAGGAGACGTTCTCCGGCGGCGTCGGTGACCTCACCACGGCCCTGTCCGAGGCGAAGGCCCGCGCCGTCGTCGACCGCATCGCCGCGATGCCGCCCGGTTCCCTGCCTGCCCCGCTCGCAGACGAGCTCAGCTGCGTCGTCATCGCCGGAGACTCCCTGCTCGAACATCGAGGCCAGGCGATCGGCAAACCCGGGACGGCGGAGAGGACCCGCGAGGTGTGGGCCGACATGGCCGGTGAGTGGACGACCCTGCACACGGGGCATTCGCTGGCCCTCCTCGAACGCGCGAGCACCGACGAACCGCTGGCGCTGCGCGACCTCCGCTCGGCCCGTTCGTCGACGGCCGTGCTCATCGGCACCCCGACTCCCGAGGAGCTCGAGGCCTACATCGCCACCGAGGAGCCGTTCCATGTCGCCGGGGCGCTGACGATCGACGGCTACGGCGGAGCCTTCGTCGACCGGCTCGACGGCGACCACCTCACCGTGCTCGGCCTCAGTCTGCCGACTGTGAGGCAACTCGCCCAGGAGATCGGCCTGTTCTGGCCCGACCTCTGGACGCCTCGGCGGTAGACTCGGAGCGGTCGAGAGGACACGCCCGAGGCGTTCGAAGTTTTCTCTCCCAGTTTTTATCGGTGTCCTACAAAGCGTTTGCGGCGATCCCTAAATTGATCTGTGATCATACAAAAGGAGCACCATGACCACAGTTCTCCCCGAAGAGACGACCGCACCGCTGTCCACCACCGTCCCCACTGCGCCCGTGCGCCGGGTCCTCATCGCCAACCGCGGTGAGATCGCCCTGCGCATCATCCGGGCTGCGCACGACCTGGGGATGAAAGCGGTCGCCGTCTACACTCGAGCCGATGCGGACGCAGAGTTCGTCTCGCTCGCCGACGACGCCTGGCTGCTCGAGGGCACCGGCGCCGGGGAGACCTACCTCGACATCGACAAGATCCTCGCCTTGGCAAAGCGCTCCGGAGCCGACGCGATCCATCCCGGCTACGGCTATCTCGCCGAGAACGCCCTCTTCGCCCAGGCCGTCATCGACGCCGGGCTGACCTGGATCGGCCCTCCCCCGGCCGCGATCGAACTCCTCGGCGACAAGTCGGGGGCCCGTGAGGTCGCCGAGGCAGTCGCAGCCCCCGTCGCCCCCGGCTCGGTCGGCGCCGTCGCCGATCTCGCCGAAGCCGCCGAGGTCGCAGACCGCATCGGCTACCCCGTCGTCATCAAGGCCGTCCACGGCGGCGGCGGTCGCGGATTCCGCGCCTGCCCGAGCGCCGACGACCTCGAAGCTGCGTTCACCGCAGCCACCCGTGAGGCGCTCGCGGCCTTCGGCCGCGGCGAATGCCTCATCGAGAAGCAGATCGTCCACCCCCGCCACATCGAGACGCAGTGCCTGGCCGACTCCTTCGGCAACGTCCGCGTCCTCTCCACCCGCGACTGCACACTCCAGCGCCGCAACCAGAAGATCGTCGAAGAGGCCCCGGCCCCGTTCCTCACCGAGGAGCAGGAGCGCATCGTCTCCGAAGCCTCGATCCGCGTGCTCGCCCACGTCGGCTACGTGGGGGCGGCGACGTGCGAGTTCCTGCTCGGCACCGACGGCACCATCATCTTCATGGAGGCCAATGCGCGCATCCAGGTCGAGCACACCGTCACCGAGGAGGTCACGGGAGTCGACCTCGTCGGCTGGCAGCTGCGCATCGCCTCGGGCGAGCAGCTTCCCGAGGCCTTCCCCGCCGTGCGCGGCCATGCGATCCAGTTCCGCATCAATGCCGAGGATCCCACGACGTTCTTCCCCGCCACCGGCACCGTGAAGAACTACCGCGCCCCTGCGGGTCCGGGTGTGCGCCTGGACTCCGGCATCGGCGAGGGCAGCGTCGTCGGCACCGACTTCGACCCGATGCTCGCGAAGCTCATCATCACCGGCGCCGACCGTGACCAGGCGCTCGCACGCTCGCGGCGCGCCCTGGCCGAATACCGCATCGACGGCGTCTCGACCCTGCTGCCGCTCCACCGCGTCCTCGTCTCGGAGCCCGCCTTCGCCGGTGACTTCGACGTGTGGACGAACTGGCTCGAGACCGCGTTCGTCAACCCGCTTGCCGCACCGACCACAGGAGATCACATGAGCACCACTGCCGACAGCTTCAGCGTCGTCGTCGAGGTCGACGGTCGCCGGATGACGGTCTCGGTCCCCAAGGACGTCATCTCCGACCTCGGCCACGTCCCCAGCCCCAGCGTGCCCCGCCGCAAGCGCAACCTACGCCGCAAGGGCGCTCAGCTCGCCGACGAGTCCAACGCCCTCAACGCGCCCATGCAGGGCACGATCGTCTCCGTCGCCGTCGCCGCCGGTGACACGGTCGAAGCCGGTGACACCCTCGCCGTCATCGAGGCGATGAAGATGGAGCAGCCGCTCAAGGCCGGCCATTCGGGCACCGTCTCCGAGGTGCTCGTCGACGCCGGCACTGCCGTGAAGTCCGGCGAGCCGATCATCCGCTTCGCCGCCTGAGGCACCGCGCCGTCGCACGCTTTCCTGCCCGGTTCACCGACCGCTGTCGGTGAACCGGGCAGTGATGTATTCGGACTCCGCGTCATTGCCGGGGCACCCAAGCGCCGCCTCGACCGCCGCCTCGGCGTCCGCGTCCCGGCCCAGCTCCCGCAGCGTGATCGCTCGGGCGAGGTGGAAGGGGCGATGGCGGGAGAGCTGCGGATCATCAGCGAGCGCATCGAGGGCGGTGAGCGCCGCCCTCGGCCCGTCGACCCGACCGCGGACGACGGCGAGGTTGAGCCTGACCACCGGTGAGGGGTCGAGGCGGGCGAGCATCCGGTAGAGGAGGAGGATCTGCGGCCAGTCGGTGTCGGCGAAGGACGCCGCCTCGGCGTGGAGGGCGGCGATCGCCGCCTGCACCGTGTACGTTTCCGCCCCTGCCCGGCTGGTTCCTGCCCGAGCGGCGGCCGCACGGGCGAGTCCGAGCCCTTCGGCGATGAGCGCCGAATCCCAGTCCGCCCGGTTCTGCTCGGCCAAGGGCACCGGTGCGCCGTCGGCGGCGATCCGGGCTCCCGCCCGCGAACGGGTGAGCAGGAGAAGCGCGAGCAGACCCTGGGCCTCGACCTGCTCGGGCAGCAGCCGCACGAGGAGACGGCTGAGACCGATCGCCTCCTCCTGCACGTCGACGCGGGCGTGCGACCGACCCGTGGTCGCGACGAAGCCCTGGGTGAAGATGAGGTAGACGGCCCGCAGCACCCCGGGCAGCCGCTCGGCCAGCTGATCCGGTGCGGGGGCGCCGAAGGGGATCCCGGTCACGGTGATCCGCCTCTTCGCCCGCACGATCCGCTGCTGCATGGTTCTCGCGTCGACGAGGAAGGCCGCAGCGACCTCGGGCGTGGTCCAGCCGGCGAGGAATCGGAGGATGAGTGCGATCCGCTCGCTCTCCCCCAGCGTCGGATGGGAGCAGGTGAAGAACAGTCCCAGCCGTTCGTCGGGGATGTCGGCGGTGCTCAGGGCCTCGCCGAGGCGGTCGGCAGGATCGTCGTGGTCACCGGGCCGGGACTCGTCCTCGATGCGCAGCCGGGCGAGACTGCGGGCCCGGGCGCCGTCGGTGCGGATGAGGTCGATCGCCCGGTTCTTCGCCGTCGTCATCAGCCACGCCTGCGGACGGTCAGGGACCCCTCTGTCCGGCCACGTCTCGACAGCGCGGAGCATGGCCTCGGCCAGGGCCTCCTCGGCGAGATCGAGGTCGTGGAACTTCGCGGCCAGCGCCGCGAGCAGCCGCCCGCGTTCCTCCGCGCCGATCGCGGTGAGGACCCGGGCGGGCTCGGCCGGCTCCATCAGTAGTCGGCGACGGGCCGGATCTCGATATGGCCGAACCGCGATCCCGGGCTGCGCTTCGCCCATGCGATCGCCTCGTCGATCGAGGGCACCTCGATGACGTAGCTGCCGCCGACGAACTCACCGGATTCGGCGAACGGACCTGCGGTGACGACGGAGTCGCTGACCCTCACGGCGTGTTCGGGGCCCTCGAGGGCGAAGCCGCCGACGACGATGCCGGCGTCGGTGATCTCCTTGTCGAAGGCCATGAACTCGCTCGGATCGGGACCGCCGTCCTCGCCGCAGTCGGCGTCGGTGACGTTGCCCATGAGCAGCAGTGCGTACCTCATGTCTCTCTCCTCTTCTCGTGACGCCGACACGGCGCCGTGGGTGCCGGGCAGAAGCGTCCGACACCACTCTGACGCATCGGGGGAGGCGAAATCGGCAGGTGAGGAGGAAAGATTCTCCTACAGGTGCCGGTGGAGGCGACGCGAGGCTTCGGTGAGCGAGCCGCTCAGCGACGGGTAGACGACGAAGGAGGCCGAGAGCTGGTCGACGGTGAGACGGTTCTCCACGGCCATCGTGATCGGCAGGATGAGCTCGCTCGCCCGTGGGCCGACGACGACGCCGCCGAGGATCGAACCCGATCCGCGCCGGGCGAAGATCTTGACGAAGCCGTCCTCGATGCCGAGCATCTTCGCCCGCGGGTTCGTATCCAACGGCAGCATGACGGTGTCGATGTCCGTGGGGTTCTCGCGGTAGTTCTGCTGCGTGAAGCCGACCGTGGCGATCTCCGGGGCCGTGAACACGTTCGAGGCGACGTTGCGCAGCTTGAGCGGCTGCACGGCATCGCCGAGGGCGTGCGACATCGCGATCCGTCCCTGCATCGCCGCGACCGAGGCGAGCGGCAGCACACCGGTGCAGTCGCCGGCGGCGTAGATGCCGGGACGGTTCGTCCGGGACACGCCGTCGACGACGATGTAGCCTGCGTCGTTGACCTTGACCCCGGCGGCCTCGAGGCCGAGGTCGGCGGTGTTGGGGATCGAGCCGACGGCCATGAGGCAGTGCGAGCCCTCGACCCGACGGCCGTCGGCGAGGGTGACCTCGACGCCGTTGTCCGTGCGCTTGACCGACTCCGCCCGGGACCGGGAGAGGACGTTCATGCCCTTCGTGCGGAAGACGAACTCGAGGACGTCGGCGGCGTCCTCGTCCTGACCGGGCAGGACCTTCTCACGGGAGGACACGAGCGTGACCTCGGCACCGAGGGCCCGGTAGGCGGAGGCGAACTCGGCGCCCGTGACGCCGGAGCCGACGACGATGAGGTGTTCGGGCAGGTCTTCGAGCTCGTAGAGCTGGGTCCAGGAGAGGATGCGCTCACCGTCGGGCTGCGCGGTGGCGAGCTCACGCGGGTGGGCGCCGACGGCGAGGAGGATCGTCGAGGCCCGCAGCGTGTACTCCGTGCCGTTGTGCTCGACGACCTCGACGCGGTCACGGCCGACGAGCTTCGCGCTGCCCTTGATGACCTTGACGCCGGCGCGGATGAGGCCGTCGTGGATGTCATCGGACTGGGCGTTGGCCAGGGACACGATGCGTTCGTTGACGGCCTTGAGGTCCGCGGTCACCCGGTCGTGGTCGGGATGCTCCTCGGTCGTCTCGTCCTTGCCGGTGATGCGGATGCCCAGGCCCGCCGACCGTGTGATCTCGTCCATCATCTCCGCCGTGGCGATGAGGGACTTCGAGGGCACGACGTCGGTGACGACCGCGGCCCCGCCGCAGCGGTTGCGCTCGATGAGCATGACGTCGGCGCCGAGCTGGGCGGCGGCGAAGGCGGCTTCGTAGCCTCCCGGTCCCCCGCCGATGATGACGACACGATCTGCTGCGGATTCAAATTCTTCGTTCACGACCCAATCCTCTCAAATCGCCCTGGCCGGGGCGAATGAACTCTCTCAGTACTCGGCCGTGTCGGCGGACGGCTCTGCTGCGTCGGCGGATCGCCCTGCCGTGTCGGCGGGGTCGACCTCCTCGGCGGTGTCCCGGTGAAGGGCGGAGAGCGCGACGTAGGCCTGGGCGTTCTCCCGCACCTTGGCCACCCCCTCCTCCGTCATCTCCCGCCGCACCTTGCCCGGCACCCCGGCCACGAGGGAGCGGGGCGGGATCTCGGTGCCTTCGAGGACGACGGTGCCAGCGGCGATGAGGGATTCGGTGCCGATGCGGGCGTCATTGAGCACGGTCGCGTGCATGCCGATGAGGACGTCGTCGTCGACCCGGGCCCCGTGGACGAGGGCCTGGTGTCCGATCGACACGCGCCTGCCGATGACGACGGGCTTGCCCTCGTCGGTGTGCATGACGGTGTTGTCCTGGACGTTCGAGTCCTCGCCGATAGTGATCGGGGCCTTCTCCGCCCGCAGCACGCAGCCGTAGAAGACTCCCGCGCCCTTCTCCACCCGGACGTCGCCGACGAGGGTCGCACCGGCGGCGACGAACGCTCCGGGGTCGATCTGCGGGGTGTGCCCGCCGACTGCGATGATGCGTGCCTGCGATTCTGTCATGAGTCCTCCATCGGTTCTCGTCCCAGTGCTGTCATCGGCCGCGCGGACACAGCGTCGTGACCGGTGGCAGCCGTTGCCAGTCTACTGCCGGAACCGCCGTGAACCGGGGGTCGTCTCGGGGGCTGACCTGCGCGGCGACTTCACGTCCGCGGCAGACTCCATTCACGTCTGAGACATCCTCCTTCTGCAGAGTGAGACGCGCGGTGGACGGATTTGCGTCGAGCACCCCATAGCAGGAGAATGGGCAGAATATTTGTCAGAAACTTCACACTGCCAGACTCTTGTGCGCCCAAAACGGTTATGTGAACCTTGACTGTGAGAGTTGCGCGCCGCTGTTGTCGTGCGCGCACACCGAGTTTCATCATCTCCGTCGAAAGGTCACCATGGATTGGCGACATCGTGCAGCATGCCTCAATGAGGACCCGGAACTGTTCTTCCCCATCGGCAACACGGGTCCGGCTCTGCTCCAGATCGAAGAGGCTAAGACTGTGTGCCGTCGTTGCGAAGTGGCCGAGACCTGCCTCCAGTGGGCGCTCGAATCCGGTCAGGATGCCGGCGTCTGGGGTGGACTGAGCGAAGACGAGCGTCGTGCGCTCAAGCGCCGTGCGGCCCGTGCCCGTCGCGCAGGCTGAGGTCGCCTGCACTCACCAGAGTCCCCTGCTCGGACCACGATCACCGTGATTCGAGCTGGGGACTCTGTCATGTCCGCACCGACTCCGGCCCCTGCTCCCGCACAGACGTCGGAGTCCGGGGCAGAGGAGTCCGGGGCGGAGGGGTCTCAGTCGTAGGAGTCGGGACGCAGCGGCACATCGAGGATCGCCTCGGTGCCCCCGCCCTCGCGCTCGCGCCACTGGATCGATCCGGCGAGGTCGGCGGAGACGAGGGTGCGCACGATCTGCGTGCCCAGACCGTTGCCCGGGCTCACCGCCTCGCCGAGGCCGACGCCGTCGTCGGCGATCGTCACGTGGAGATGGTCGCCGTCGCGTTCGGGGATGACCCACACGTGTCCTTCGAGCGTCTCGCCCGGGGCCAGTCTCTCCTGCTTCTCGAGCGGGAAGCCGTGTTCGATCGCGTTCGTGATCAGCTCGGTGATCGCCAGCGCCAACGAGGTGGCGTCGGCCGAGGAGATCGTGCCGAAGCTGCCCTTGCGCTGCAGGCTGACCTGGACGAGCGGGCTCGTCAGCTCAGGGGTGAGCCGCAGCCCCTTGTCGACGACCTCGTCGAAGTCGACCTCGGACTCCACTCCCTGGCTGAGCACATCATGGACGACGGCGATGATCGAGACCCGGCGCATCGCCTCCGAGAGCGCGGCCTTCGCATCAGGTGAGTCGATGCGCCGCGTCTGCAGCCGCAGCAGGGCCGAGACCGTCTGGAGGTTGTTCTTCACCCGGTGGTGCATCTCCTTGATCATCGCGTCGCGGGAGAGAAGCTCCCGTTTGCGCCGCCGGATCTCCGAGACGTCCCTGGCCAGCACGATCGCCCCGGTCCGCTGCCCTGAGTCGGTGAGCGGAATCGCCCGCAGCGACACACTTGTGCGCCCGACCTCGAGTTCGGTCCGCCACGGCGCCCTGCCCGTGAGCACGAGCGGCAGGGTCTCGTCGACCTGCCGCAGCTCCGTGCTCAGACTCGAGACCACCTCGGCGAGGTAGGCGCCTTCGATCTCCCCGCCGTGGCCGAGCCGGTGCATGAGGGAGACGGCGTTCGGGGAGGCGTACTGGACGCGGGAGTCCCGGTCGAGGACGAAGATCCCGTCACCGACCCGCGGCTCCCCGTGCCGCACGCCGCTGGGCGCCTCCCGGTCGGGGAACGTTCCCTGGGCGACCATGGTCAGCAGGGCGAGAGCGGCCTCCAGGTAGTGCTTCTCCAGGCGCGAGGATCCCCGCCGGCGCAGGCCCTCCGAATAGCGCACGAGGATCGCGATCGTCTCCCCGTGACGGTTGAGCGGGACCGCCTCGGCGCACACCTCGGTCTCCTCGGTGCCGGCGTTGACCCCGAGATCCTTGGCCGGAGCCGTCTCGGTGACGAGTGCGCCCGAGGCCACGGCGGCACCGAGGAGGTCGCGTTCGAGGCCCGTGGCCCGGGCGCCGAGGAGGTCCCGGTTGAACAGCGTGGGCCCCGTCGTCGGACGGGCATGGGCGACGACGGTGTAGGCGCCGCTGGCCGAGGGCACCCAGAGGACGAGGTCGGCGAAGGAGAGGTCGGCGATGAGCTGCCAGTCCCCCACGAGCAGATGGATGTACTCGACATCCGCCTCATCGGTGATGCCTTCGGCGGCGAGCTGTTCGTTGAGCACGGGTCCTCTGTTCTGTCAAAGCCGGTGGGAGACCTCAGCGGGCCCGGAGCAGCGCTCCGGACCCGCCGTCGATCAGGCGCTGTGCTCGGACTCCCAGGCCGAGGAGCGCACGACGCCGCGCAGCATGCGCAGCAGCACCGACAGCGGCGCCTGCGTCACGGTGTCGAGGGCGAGCACGGTCTCGATCGTCTCGAGCACGCGCTCGGCGACGGTCTCGTTGCGCTCGAGCCATTCGGCCAGGCGCTGCTTGGCGCGTTCGTCCGGGGTCCCCGAGATCGGGGTGTCCGTGGCGGCGATGACGGAACCGGCGACCGAGAGGATCGCGGAGTAGAAGTCGTCGCGCAGCGAACCGCGGGCCAGTGCCGACCAGCGATCGGAGCGGTCGAGATCCCCGATGGCCGCGAGCACCTGCGAACCGGAGAACTTGTCGTTGACGGCGTAGTACACCTCGGCGACGTCCTCCGCGGACTCATTCGTCCGGGCGGCGAGCTGGGTGATGTCGAGGAGGGCGAACTCGTCGAGCAGCGCCGCCGCCCGCCAGGCCAGCTCCTGCGGCACGCCCTCATCGATGTACTCCTGCGCCTTGGCTGCCATCGCCTCGGCGTCGAAGCCGTCGACGAGGTCGGGCACGCGCTGCCGCAGGGCGGCGACGACCTTGCCGTAGAGCTCGATGCCCGAATCGACGTCGAGGGTGTCCGGGGCCTGCTGGACGAGCCAGCGCGAGGACCGGTCGAGCAGCCGCACATAGTCGTGCTGGAGCTGGACCTGGACGGCCGTGGGCACCTCGTTGTCGAGTGCGGTGACCGCGTCGAAGAAGTCGTCGAGGCCGAAGATCTCGGAGACGACGACGAAGACGCGGGCGATCTGCGGCACCGAGGCGGGAGTCTCCTCGAGCATCCGGTAGACGTAGGTGAGTCCGCCGCGGTCGACCATGCGGTTGACGAGCTTGGCCGTCGCGATCTCCCGGTGCAGCGGGTGCTCGGGGATGAGCTGCCCGTACTGCTCGACGAGGGCGTCGGGGAAGTACCCGGCGAGCTCACGCTGCATCCACGGTTCGTCGGGCACGACGCTGCCGAGGATCTCATCGGCGGCGTGCATCTTCGCATACGCGAGCAGCACCGCGAGCTCCGGGGAGACGTAGGAGCTGAACTCGCGCTTGGCCAGCTCTT
Organism: Brevibacterium metallidurans; assembly: GCF_037101285.1. Lineage (NCBI taxonomy): Bacteria > Bacillati > Actinomycetota > Actinomycetes > Micrococcales > Brevibacteriaceae > Brevibacterium > Brevibacterium metallidurans. The sequence goes on along the minus strand of NZ_BAAAAF010000007.1, from coordinate 144,629 downwards.
CGGCGTTGGGGAGGAACTCGACGTGACGGTCGAGGTCGGCGTGCTTCTCGAGGTAGCTGAGCATCCGGCCGTAGGTGCCCGACATCGACTCCGTCTGCGAGCGCGCCTCACCGAGGACGACGTTCTGGGAGTAGTTGTTCGCCAGCACCCGCTCGGCGACGTCGTCGGTGAACGACAGCAGCACCTTCTCGCGGTCCTCGGCTGCGAATGCGCCCTTGTGGAGCAGGGTGCGCAGCAGCAGCTTGATGTTGACCTCGTGGTCGGAGCTGTCCACACCGGCGGAGTTGTCGACGGCGTCGGTGTTGATCGCCACTCCGTTCAGTGCCGCCTGGACGCGGCCGAGCTGGGTCACGCCGAGGTTGCCGCCCTCGCCGATGACGCGTGCCCGGACGTCGTCGCCGTCGATGCGGATCGCATCGTTGGATTTGTCCCCGACGTCGCCGTGGCTCTCCGAGCTCGACTTGATGTACGTGCCGATGCCGCCGTTGTAGAGCAGGTCGACGGGGGCTGCGAGGATCTCGGACATGAGCTCGGCCGGACTGCGCCGGCCGGGGTCGACGCCGAGGGCGGCCGCCGCCTCGGGGCTGAGATCGATCGACTTCGCCGAGCGCGGGAAGACGCCGCCGCCCGCCGAGATGAGGTCCCGGTCGTAGTCCTGCCACGAGGACCTGGGCAGGTCGAAGAGCCGGCGTCGTTCGACGAAGCTCGTCGCGGCGTCCGGGTTGGGATCGATGAAGATGTCCCGGTGGTCGAAGGCGGCGACGAGGCGGATGTGCTCGCTGCGGAGCATGCCGTTGCCGAAGACGTCGCCGCTCATATCGCCGATGCCCACGACCGTGAAGTCGTCTTCGGCGGTGTTGACGTCGAGTTCGCGGAAGTGGCGTTCGACGGACTTCCATGCACCGCGGGAGGTGATAGCCATCTTCTTGTGGTCGTAGCCGACGGAGCCGCCGGAGGCGAACGCGTCGCCGAGCCAGAAGCCGCGGCGCTCGGCGATCGCATTCGCGACGTCGGAGAAGCGCGCGGTGCCCTTGTCGGCGGCGACGACGAGGTAGTAGTCGTCGCCGTCATGGCGGACGACCCGGTCGGGGTGGACGACCTGCTGGGTGCCGTCGGCGGCGTAGACGAGATTGTCGGCGACCTCGAGGAGGCTTTCGATGAAGACCTCGTAGGCGGCCTGACCGGCAGCCATCCACGCATCGCGGTCGCTCATCGGGGGCAGCTGCTTGGGGAAGAACCCGCCCTTGGCCCCGGTGGGGACGATGAGGGCGTTCTTGACCATCTGCGCCTTGACGAGGCCGAGGACCTCGGTGCGGAAGTCATCGCGCCGGTCCGACCAGCGAAGACCGCCGCGGGCGACGGTGCCGAAGCGCAGGTGGACGCCCTCGACCTGCGGGGAGTACACCCACATCTCGAGCGCCGGCTTCGGCTTCGGCAGGAAGCTGAGCTCGGTGGGCCGGATCTTGAGCACGAGCGCCGTGGGCAGCTGACCCGAAGCGTTCTGGAAGTAGTTCGTGCGCAGGGTCGCCCGGAGCAGTTCGAGCGAGGAGCGCAGCACGCGGTCGGCGTCGAGGCTCGCGACGTCGCCGAGCGCGGTCTCGATCGCCTGGTCGATGCCCATCATCGCCTCATCGCGTCCGGCGTCATCGGCGTCGGGGTCGAACTTCGCGAAGAAGTAGTCCACGAGGAGGCGGGAGATCTCCGGGTTGTCGCTGTAGACCTCCCCGACGTAGGCGTCGGAGTAGGTGAAGCCGGCCTGGCGGAGGTACTTGCCCAGGGCCCGGATGATCGTCACCTGCTGCCAGTCGAGGCCGGAGACGACGAGCCGGTCGAAGACGCCGGCCTCCTTGCGGCCCTCCCAGCCGGCCATGAAGGCCTCGGCGACCCGTTCGCAGTCGCCGTCGCCGAGTTCGCGGTCGAAGCGCAGCCCGAAGTCGTAGATGTAGCGGTGGCTGCCGTCGGCGAGGTCGAGTTCGTAGGGGCGCTCGTCGAGGACGGTGGCCCCGAACGCGGTGAGGAACGGCAGGACCGCGGACAGTCCCACCCGCTCGTCACGGTAGAGGGCCAGACGCACCGGGGCGTCCTCGTCATCGGTGGGACGGTAGAGGCGCACGGCCGCACCCTCACCGGCATCGAGCGCTTCGAAGCGGGCGACGTCGGCGACGGCGTCGGCCGGCGTGTGGTATTCGCCGTAGCCGGGCGGGAAGGCCCGCGACCACAGGTCGGCCCGGGCCAGGGCGGTGCCGCTGTCGCCGCGTTCGGCGGGGGCGAGGAAGGCGTGGACGTCCTCGGCCCACGACCGGACCGCGGCGACGATGCGCTTCTCCACGGTCTCCGGGTCGATCTGGGGCAGCTCCTCGTCACGGGCGACGCGGGCGACGAAGTGGATGCGCGCGAGCGCGGATTCCGTGAGGAGGACGTCGAAGTCGACGCTCTCGGCGTTGTAGAACTGCTTGAGCACCTCCTGGACGCGCACGCGGGCCGCGGTGTCGTAGAGGTCGCGCGGCAGGTAGAGGATGACGGAGACGAAGCGCTGGTAGGGGTCGCTGCGGACGAAGACGCGGGACTGGCGGCGCTCCTGCATGTCGACGATCTGCATGACGACGTCGAAGATCGCCTGCGTGTCCTCGTGCAGGAGGTCATCGCGCGGGTAGGTCTCGAGGATGCCGAGGAGCTCGTTGGCCGAATGCGAACCCGTCGGGAAGCCGCTGGCGGACAGGATCTTGCGCACCTTGCGGTTGATGACCGGGATGTTGAGCACGCTGTCGTTGTAGAACTCGGGTTTGAAGACGCCGACGAAACGGCGTTCGCCGACGATCTGACCGGACTCGTCGAAGGTCTTCACCCCGATGTAGTCCATGAACGACCCGCGGATGACGCGGGAGCGCGAATTCGCCTTCGTGAGCACGAGGACGTGCGGTTCGAGCGCCTTCTCCGCGACCGCGTTCGACAGCGGCGACTTGACCAGCGGACGCAGGGCCGAGATGCCCAGGGACGTGTGCTCGATCGGTTCGAGGCTGCTCGACTCGGCGTCGTGGCTGTAGTCGTACTCGCGGTAGCCGAGGAACGTGAAGTGACCGTCGAGCCAGGTGAGCAGCTCGGCCGCGGCTTCGGCCTCGGAGGCGAGCTCGGGGCGCGGGGGGCGGGCCTGGAGCTCCGCGGCGATCGACTTGGCCTTCTCGGCCATCGCCTCCCCGTCCTTCGCGGCCGCGGCGACGTAGTCGAGGACGCTGCGCAGCTGGGTCTCGAGGGCGGCGAAGTCCTCTTCGGGCAGACGGTCGATCTCGAGGCGGATCCACGACTGCTGATGTGGATTGTCGGCGGTCGGTTCGACGATGGTCTCACTGACCACGGGGATGCCCGCGGTGTCCGCGGACACGGCCGGCGCCTCGGCGGGTGAGAGGATGCTCAGGTTCGCTCCGTGGCCGTCGACGGCGATGATCGGGTGGTGGACGAGGCGGATCGCGCGGCCGCTCGCGGCGAGGTCGGAGACGATCGAGGACACCAGGTGCGGCATGTCGGGCAGGACCATGGCGATCACGGTGTGGTTGTCGAGGTACTCCGGGGAGTCGACCGAGGGGTTGTAGATGCTGATCGCCGGCGTCGTGCCGTCGTATTCGAGACCGAGTGCGTAGTGGGTGGCTGCCGCGGCTGCGAGTGCCTCAGCTCCCGCCTCGGCGGTGCCCGGTTCGAACCGGGGATAGTACGCTTCGATGAAATTCTCCGGGGCGCCCTGCCCCTTCTGCTTCCTCCACTCTCCAGCAATGTCCGAAAATGAGACCTGAGACACCTTTACACCTCTACGATCAGCGCACAATGATTGTCGCCGGCTCGACTCCGGGCCGGCACCCCCAACACTATGCCCAATCGGCGACAAAGGCACGCCGGTCAGCGTGCCGCGCCGGGAGCGTTTCCGGCTGGCAGACTGGGACCATGCGAACTCTGACACTCAGCCACGACTACACGGTCGGACTCCCCGACTTCCTCGCCGCCCTCGCCGCAGCCTCGACGTGGGAGGAGCTCGGTTCCCGGGCGAGCACCCAGCGGGTCGACCCCGACACCGAGGTCACGGTGCGCACTCAGGTGCCGGCGAACGAGCTGCCCGCCACGCTGGCCTCGCAGCTGCCCTCGGGCGCCGAGCTCGTCGAGGTCTACATGGTCCCCGGCGACGTCATCGGGGATGCCGCCGAGGTGCGGATGACCGCCCATGCGGCCGGGGTTCCCGTCGAGATCGACGCGCTCATCACGCTGACCGGGCGCGGCACCGGCACAGCCTTGGAGATCCGTGCCGAGATCAGCTCCTCGGTGCCGCTGTTCGGCTCGATGATCGAACAGGCGCTCGTGCCCGTCCTCGAAGCCCGCCTGACCGAGCGCCTCGACGCGCTCGCCGAGATCGCCGTCGGCTGAGTCCCGGCGCTCAGCCGCCGAGGTCCGGCTCAGCCGCGGTCGCGCAGCAGGTCGCCCAGTTCGCTGCGGTCGTACCAGAGCAGATCGGAGTCGCCGAGGAGGTCCTCCCCGACATCGGTCCCACCTGACTGCACGGCTGCGTCCCAGACCGGGGCCTCGTCGAGGTGGAAGCTTGCGATGCGGTCCGTCTCGACCGTCTCGAGGGTGAGCAGGTCGAAGCCGTCGGTGAGCGACCGACGGGATGTGGTCTCCGGGGCGTCGTAGGCGACGACGACACGCGGCGAGGGCGGTTCCGCGCCCAGGGCCTCGGTCGCGGCGAGGGCTGCGGCGATGCTCATCGCGGCGAACTCGCACTCCTCGGCGTCGTCGGGGCGCAGGTCCGCGACCGCGATGTCAGGGGCGACGGCGATCGCGGTGTCGAGTCCCTCATCGAGTGCGGCGAGCGTGGTGGGAATGTAGCAGCGTACGGCCATGCCACCATCCTACGATCGCAGCCGCTCGCGCCGCCGAACGCGCTTGTGCGCGGGGACCAGCCGAGCGGCCGCCTCGGCGAACTCCCGGGTCAGTGCCGAGCGCGGGTTGACCTCGCCCAGGGTGCGCCCGGCCAGCAGTGAAGCGTCGACCGTTGTCCGGTCGTCGCTGAAGACGAAGTCGGGCGCCCGGCCTGCGAACCGTTCGAGCGCCTCGTGGATGCGGGCCTCGGCGGGGGCGCCGACCGCCGAGGCGCGCACCTTTGTGATCCCGATGCGCATGCGCTCCCGCAGCGCCTCGGCCCGATCAGTGCCGAGGAGGCGGACAAGCTTCTGGAGTCCGATGGGGTCGCCTGAGGCGAGGACGAGGACGGTGTCGGCTGCGTCGAGGGCGGCCCGCGTCGCGGCATGCCGGTCGTAGAAGGGGTCGGCGAAGTCGTCGTCGGGATCGAGGCGGTCGGAGACGTCGACGATGACCGCGTCGTAGAGGCCCGCGAGATCGTGCAGCACCGTCTTCAGCACCGCCCCGCGCACCTCCGGCCAGCGTTCGGGGCGGGTGAGACCGGTGACGACGTGGAAGTCCTCACGCACACTCGCGTGCGGCACCGCGGCGACCTCGGTGGGCGGGGACTTCTCCGCGGTGAGCCGGCACAGGCTCGCCAGATGCGAGGACTCCTCCGTCAGGCCCAGCGTCGTCGCCGCCATCGCCCCGACCGTGTCGGCGTCGACGAGGACGCTGCGGTTCCCGAGCCGGGCCGCCTGATCGGCGAGGTTGACGGCTGTGAGCGTCCGGCCGGGTGAGGACCCGGTCCCCCACACCGTGACGATCCGCCCTTTCGCGCGTCCGCGGCTCGGCGGGGCGCTCGGGCGGGGTGGGACGACGGCGCTGCGGAGGACGTCGTCGAGCGCCCGGGAGACCACAGCCGCCTCTGCCGTCGCCGGCACCGAGGCGGTGATCCCGAGGCGGGCCAGTGCCGCTGTGTCCGCGCCGACGCCGAGCACCTTCGTGCCGGTGGCCTGGATCTGGGCGACGACCTCGGCGTCGAGGCCGGGGAAGTACTCGCCGAGGATCGCCACGTCGGCGTCCCCGGTCCGGCACAGCGCGAGGAGTTCGACTTCGTCGGCCGGGCGGGCGACGACCTCGACGTCGTCGAGGTCGCTCAGGAGCTCGAAGAGGATGAGATCGAACTCGAAGTCGACGGCGAGGAGGACCTGGGGCATCGCACTCAGTCCTCGGCCACAGAACCGGGGGCGCCGACGACGGAGAGCACGCTCGTGCCGTCGAGGGCCGCGAGCACCTTCGCAAGCGCTGCGGCCGGCACGAAGACCTCGATGCGGGCGCCGTCCCCGACCCCGAAGCTGCCGACGTCGCGGGAGATGTGGGCGACCGGGGCGGCGCTGACGATCTGCTCGGGATCCGCCGTCTGTCCGTCGAGCCCCGAGGCCTCGGGTTGGGCCCAGACGTCGACGAGGCTGCCGGTGTCGACGACCGAGGGCACCGAGCCGGGGATGTCGATCGCGACGATCCGCCCCTCGAGCTCGGCCATCGGCGCCACCGCCGAGGCGGGCACGAGCTCACCGGGGGCGATGACCGTGCGCACGCTCGTGCCTCGCGGCAGCGGCGCATCCGCGGAGAGGTACTTCTCCCCGACGTCGGCGAGATTGACCTCGGCGACGACGAGATCGTCGGCGCTCAGCGTCTGCCCGGGCACGAGCGCAGCTGCACTCGCCCAGACCCGGGTCGTCGCTGTCGCAGCGCTGACGAGGAGGTACGTCGCGATGATCGCCGCGACGACGAGGACGGCGCCGACGAGGAGTCGGGCATCGGTCCAGCGGGGAGGGCGAAAGCGTCTCGAGAGCTCCATTGCATCTCCGATCCGGCAGAATTTTCCATGACAGGAACTGCTTGTGAGTGATAGTATTGAACACCAAACGAGGTCAAAGCAATGATTTCGGTAAAATCAGTCGTCGCATGGAACTTGGGAGAACGCTCATGGTCGTCGAAAACCGCTTCCTGCCGCTCACCGATGTGGCCGAGCTGCTCAATGTCTCGATCGCTCAGGCGCGCGCCCTCGTGCGCACCGGCGACCTCCGCGCCATCAAGGTCGGCGGCCGCGGACAGTGGCGCGTGGAGAAGGCCGAGATCGAGGCCTACATCCAGCGCATGTACGAGCGCACCGAACACGAGATCAAGGCCGGCCTCATCGACGACTGACGTCGTCCGACCGGCGGGAGACAGCGGTCCCGCCGGTTCGCCGCGCACCGGATGCTCAGGCAAAGGGGTTCACCCGCGCCTGCACCGAGGCGATGCGCGAGAGCGGCACGATCCGCCCCGCGATCTCGAGGTAGTCGGCGGCCACCAGTTCGACGCGTCCGCGCATCGTCCCCTGTGAGGCCCGCAGTTCGACGGCGATCTCCTCGCCTGCCGCGGCCAGCCTGCGCAGCGCCGAGGCGATCCCGAGGCGTTCGAGCACGCCCTCGCCCGCCCGATGCCTGCGGGAGGGAATCCGCATATCGACCACGGCTGCGAGTGACACGATCGTCACCGCCGGCCCGTCGAGGACGATGATCCCCGCCCCGAGGAAGACCAGGGCTCCGGTGATCTCACGAGCATCGGTCGAGACCCGGATCTCCTGCCCCACTGCTCCGCGCAGACGCTCGAGCAGGGTGCGCTCGGCAGTATGCGCGGCGAGCTCGTCGGCGAACTCGCCGCGCCGGGCATGACGCTCCTGCCATGCGTGCATGGCTTCGAGGTCGTCGAGGAAGGCATCGATGCGCTCATCCATATCGTGAAGCATGCCCGAGGCTCCGCGCGTCCGCAAGAGCACGGACCGCCGGACAGCGAACTACAGAGACGTAGTTATTGAAGCACTATTGACAGCAAACACCATTAAACGTCACTCTAGTGGAACCACCTTCACTAAGGACGTTCGACATGTATCTTCTCGGTCTCTGCGCCACCGTCTGGGCGGTCCTGCTCGGGGGCACCGCCGCGCTGTGGGCGGGGCTCCCCCAGCCGTACTCCGTCAGCGATCTCATCGTCCTCGTCCTCGCCTCGGCTGCGACGCTCGCCTTCTCCCGGCTCGGACTCGTCGCCGCGCTCGGGCTCATCCTCCGCCTCCTGCCCGCGGGGCGGATGCGGATGCGCCTGCGCGCCGCAGCCCTGCGCTGGGCACCGCGGACGCTCGCCTCGACCCTCCTCGCCGCCACCGCGGTCGCCGGCTCCGCTCAGTTCGCGCACTCGGCAGGACCGGCCGCACCCGATCCCGGCTGGCCGACCGTGCCCGCCGCACCCCGCGATCCCGGCTGGCCGACGACCGGACCCGACGGCACTTCCCCCGGCAGCGACTCCGGCGGCGGTCAGCCTCCCGCGGACTCCCCCGATGAGCCAGGTCCCGACGAATCAGCTCCTGACAGGGCTCCCGGCGAGGCTCCGGAAGACAGGGCTGCTGACGAGGATGCATCTGATGACACAGCACCGAGGGACGACGATGCATCTGACGACAGGGCACCGCGGGACGACGGACCCCGTGACGGTCCTCGCGCCGCCCCCGACCGGGCACCGCGCATCCACGTCGTCGAGTCCGGGGAGAGTCTGTGGTCGATCGCCGGGGAGTTCACCGATTCGACCGCCGATCAGGCTGAACTTGTGGCGGCGATCCATGCCGAGAACCGCGCGATCATCGGCGCCGACCCCGACCTCATCATGCCCGGACAGCGATTGGAGATCCGACCATGAGCGCCCCGCTCGTCCTCACCCGCCCACGCCGCGCCTCCGTGGGAACATCGCAGGCTGTGCATCCGCGCCCACAACCCGCCGCGGCCGTGCCTCCCACGGATGACGCCGACCGCATCGAAGCGACGGCGAAGTCGCTGGCGATCGCGTGCCTGGAGATCTTCTCCGGGATCCGCCGCAGCGAGTCGATCGCCCGCTGGGTCGACGCCGATCTGCTCACCCGGATCGACCGGAGGGCCCAGCTGCGCGCCGAGATCGCCCCTGCGACCCCGATGCGCGAGCACACAGCTGCCCGAACGCTGCAGGCCGGACATGCCAGGGTGTGCCGGGTGCATGCAGGCGTCGCCGAGGTCACGGTGATGGTCCGCACGGCCACCCGGGTGCGCGCGGTCGCGATCCGCCTCGAACTGCTGACGAACCGGTGGACGATGACGGCGATGCAGACGATGTGAGACTCGCCCTGTCTCCGCACGGCTGCGGGGACAGGGCGAGTCGTCATCGCCTGGCTGGGATCAGCGCTTCGCCTTCTTCTTCGCCCGCCGCTGCGCACGGTTGGCCGGCTGCGGCTGATCTGCGGCTTCCGACTCGTCCTCGGAGACCGAGGTTCCGCCGTCCTCGGACGGGGCGGAGAGCTGCATCTTCGGAGTCGTGTGACGCAGCTCGGCCGCGTCGACCTCGACCTCGGCGTCCTCGTCCCCAGCGCCCTCGGCCCGGTTGACCTTGACCTCGAGGGTGTCGGTGAGGCGGACGACGTCCTCCTTGATCCCGTCCTGCATCGTCGTGAACATCTCGAAGCCCTCGCGCTGGTACTCCACGAGGGGGTCGCGCTGAGCCATCGCACGCAGGCCGATGCCGTTCTTGAGGTAGTCCATCTCGTAGAGGTGCTCGCGCCAGCGCCTGTCGATGACGGAGAGGACGACACGCCGTTCGAGTTCGCGGGTCGCCTCCTCGCCGAGGTCCTCCTCACGCTGGGCGTAGAAGACGTCGATGTCGGACTGAATCTCGGTGTTCAGCCGGTTCTTCGTCAGATTGCCCAGGCCGCCGACCTCCTCGGCGAGGTCCTCCTCCGTGATCGAGGGGGTGTAGATCTTGCCGAGCGCCTCGAAGAGCTCGTCGACCTTCCACTCCTCGACCGGACCCGTGGTCGCCGCCTGGACGTAGGCGTCGATGACCTGCTCGCGGAAGCTCGCGACCTGGTCGGCGAGGTCCTCGCCGTCGAGCACCTTGCGGCGCTCGTCGTAGATGACGGTGCGCTGCCGGTTGAGGACGTCGTCGTACTTGAGCACGTTCTTGCGCTGTTCGGCGTTGCGCTGTTCGATCTGCGTCTGCGCCGAGAGGATCGCGCGGGTGACCATCTTCGATTCGAGCGGAACGTCGTCGGGAACGTTCGCGGTGGCCATGATCCGTTCGGCCGCCCCGGAGCCGAAGAGGCGCATGAGGTCGTCGGTGAGCGAGAGGTAGAAGCGGCTCTCCCCCGGGTCGCCCTGACGGCCGGAGCGTCCGCGCAGCTGGTTGTCGATGCGTCGGGACTCGTGGCGTTCGGTGCCGAGCACGTAGAGACCGCCGAGTTCGACGACCTCCTCGGCCTCCGCCGCGACCTTCTCCTCGGCCTCGGCGAGGACGTCCTGCCACTGCTCCTCGTAGGCGTCGGCGTCCTCGACGGGGTCGAGTCCGCGCTTCTCCATCTCGGACACGGCGATGAACTCGGCGTTGCCGCCGAGCATGATGTCGGTGCCGCGGCCGGCCATGTTCGTCGCCACGGTCACCGCGCCCTTGCGTCCGGCGAGTGCGACGATCGCGGCCTCACGGGCATGGTTCTTCGCATTGAGGACCTCGTGGCGGACTCCGCGCTTGGCGAGGTGCTTCGAGAGGTACTCGCTCTTCTCCACGCTCGTCGTGCCCACGAGGACCGGCTGGCCGGTCTCGTGGCGTTCGACGATGTCATCGACGACGGCGTCGAACTTCGCGACCTCGTTCTTGTAGACGAAGTCGGACTGGTCGACGCGCTGCATCGGCTTGTTCGTCGGGATCGGCACGACGCCGAGCTTGTACGTCGACATGAACTCGGCGGCTTCGGTCTCCGCGGTGCCCGTCATGCCCGAGAGCTTGTCGTAGAGGCGGAAGTAGTTCTGCAGGGTGATCGTCGCCAGCGTCTGGTTCTCCGCCTGGACCTTGACGCCCTCTTTGGCCTCGATGGCCTGGTGGAGGCCCTCGTTGTAGCGCCGGCCCTTGAGCACACGACCGGTGTGCTCGTCGACGATGAGGACCTCACCGTCGAGGAGGACGTAGTCCTTGTCCTTCTTGAACAGCTCCTTCGCGCGGATCGCGTTGTTGAGGAAGCTGATGAGCGGAGTGTTCTCCGCATCGTAGAGGTTGCCGATGCCGAGGTAGTCCTCGACGCGTTCGATGCCGGGCTCGAGGACGCCGACGGTGCGCTTCTTCTCGTCGACCTCGTAGTCGCGGTCGGTCTTGAGGCGACGGACCACCTTCGCGAACTCGTCGTACCACCGGTTCGCGTCGCCTTCGGCGGGGCCGGAGATGATGAGCGGGGTGCGAGCCTCGTCGATGAGGATCGAGTCGACCTCGTCGACGATGGCGAAGGCGTGCCCGCGCTGGACGAGCTCCTCGGCCGACCATGCCATGTTGTCGCGGAGGTAGTCGAAGCCGAACTCGTTGTTGGTGCCGTAGGTGATGTCGGCGGCGTACTGCTTCCGGCGTTCGTCGGAGGGCATGTTCGCCTGGATGCAGCCGGTCTCCATGCCGAGGAACCGGAACACGCGTCCCATGAGCTCGGACTGGTAGGTCGCCAGGTAGTCGTTGACGGTGATGACGTGGACGCCGTTCCCGGTCAGCGCGTTGAGGTACGCGGGCGCGGTGGCCACGAGCGTCTTGCCCTCGCCGGTCTTCATCTCCGCGATGTTGCCCATGTGCAGGGCGGCGCCGCCCATGAGCTGGACGTCGAAGTGGCGCATGCCCAGGGTCCGGCCCGAGGCCTCCCGGACAGCGGCGAACGCCTCCGGCAGCAGCGAATCGAGCGACTCGCCGTCCTCGACGCGCTTCTTGAAGCGGTCGGTCTCCTCGCGCAGTTCGGCGTCGGACATGGCGCTGAACTCATCGGACAGCTGGTTGATGGCGTCCGTGTACCGGCGGAGCTTCTTCAGCGTCCGGCCCTCACCGGTGCGCAGAAGCTTCTCGAGGATATTAGCCACTTCTCTCCTAAACGGCGCGCTGCGCCAGACGACGACTCAAGAACTCTATAGGCCCTAGCTTAATGGCACGTGAGTGCCGGCCACATCCACAGCCTCCACCTGCAGCCACCGCGCCATCTCGCTCAGCTCCGCGACGAGTTCGTCCCAATGCTCCTCGCCGGGCTCCCACGTCACCCGGTGCGCGCGCAGCACCCCGGCCGCTGCGTCCCGGTGGAGGTCGACGCGTCCGACGAGGCGGTCGCCGAGGAGGAACGGCAGCACGTAGTAGCCGTGGACGCGTTTGGGCGCGGGCGTGTAGATCTCGATCCGGTACCGGAAGTCGAAGAGCCATTCGATCCGCCTGCGGTGGAAGACGAGCGGGTCGAACGGGGCGAGCAGCGCGCGGGAGGACACCGAGCGCGGGGTCCGGGCGGCATGCCACTTGAGCGCCCGCGTGCCCTCGACCTCGACCGCGATCAGCTCCCCGGTCTCGAGCAGCGTCGAGATCGCTTCGTCCGTCGGGGCCTGCAGCTGGCGGAAGTAGTCGGCGAGGCAGTCGGGACGGGCGATGCCGAGTGCCTGCGCGGCGATGCGGGTGAGGGCGAGGACGTCGTTGTCCGTCCCCGAGATCCCCCGCCGGCGCGGTGAGCCGTCCGTGCGCAGACCGAGTTCGGGGTCGTCAGCGGTGCCGAAGGTCAGCGGCTGGTCGCCCAGCAGCGGGCTGACGTCGCGGGGCAGAGCGTAGATGCGCTCGAAATGGTCGTTGCGTCCGGCCGCGCTCACGGCCCCGGCAGCGAAGAGGGCTTCGAGCGCCATCTTCACCTGGCTCGGGTTCCATCCCCAGTGGCCCCGATGCCGTTCGGGGATCTCATGGTCGACGAGCGCGGCCACGGTGCGCGCGGTCTGCGGACCACCCTCGAGCGCCTCGAGCAGGGCACACAGCAGGCGACGGAACTCCTCCCCCGTCTCGGGGTCGCGCTGTCCGTAGTCGTTGCGCCACCATTCGGCCCGAGTGCGGGCGAAGAGGCTCCAGGTCGTCGGGGGCACGAAGGCGGCCGCGTGCGCCCAGTACTCGACCCCCATGCGCGGGGCCGTGTAGAGGAGGCGGTCGAGTCGGCTGCGGTCGTAGGGGCCCAGACGGGAGAAGAACGGCAGGTAGTGGGAGCGCACGACGCGGGCGACGGAGTCGATCTGGGTGAGCCCCATCCGGGCGAACGTCGCCTTGAGGTGACGCGCGGTGACCGTCTGCGGGCGCGGCCGGTCGAGTCCGGTCGCGGCGATCGCCGTCCGCCTGGCCGCTGCCAGTGACATTCTCTGCATGCCTCCCACCCTAGGTCACGGCCCTGACGCAGCTCTGCCCGTTCGGCTGAGGCGGATCGGCCGAACGGCTGAGGACCGGAGGCGCCCGGCCCGGAAGGATGGAGACCACACAACGGAAACCTCGAAAGGATCCATCATGAAGAAGGCTCTCATCGCCCTCACCGCCGTCCTCTCCGCCATCGCCGTCGCCGTCGGCGCACTCTTCATCTGGGAGTACCGCTCGAAGGCCCAGCTCGAGGCGCAGGTCGAGGACTACCTCGGCGAATGCAACGTCAAGTCCGAGAACATCGAAGTCCACGGTCGCCCGTTCATCCTCTCCGCGATCGAGGACAAGGTCGACCTCACCTACGTCGATCTCGCCCCGGCCCCGGGCACGAACAAGGATCAGATCCTCATCCACCGTCTCAGCAACGGCCGTGCCGACCGCCTCACCCGGTTCATCACCTTCGACTACCCGCAGGGCGATGTGCGCCCGGTCACCGATGCCGACGGCGCCTTCACCGACAAGGCCCGCCTGGACGGCAAGGAGGTGACGTTCACCGCGTCGATGAAGGGCAAGACCCTCTCCGCCTTCGGCAACAAGCGCAGCGTCGGCGAGGTGAAGCTGACGACCAAGGCCGAGCTGCTCAATGTCTCCGCCACCGACAAGGGCATCGTCGCGGAGCTCGAGTACCCCGGCAACGGCTGCTCCTGAACCTTCGCCGACTAGACTGACTGCCGATGAAGACTGTTCTGCCCTGGCTGTGGCTCGTGCCGGTGCCCCTCGTCGTCCTCTTCGACCTGGGCACCGGCAACGGGTGGTGGCTCGTGGCCGCGTCCGTCATGGCCGCGGCTACCGCGGTGCCCGGGCTCGTCCTCGCGCAGCGCAGACCCGGCATCCGCGCCCGGGCCCTGCTCGTCGCCGGCCTCGGTCTCCTGCTCGCCCTTGCCCTCTCCGCCGCCTCGGGACTCGTGAGCGCGACGACGCTGTGGCTCTCCCTCGTCGCCCTCGCGATGCTCGCCCGCTGGCAGTCGGCGAAGCGCATCGTGTGGCTGCTCATCGCGGTCGGACTGGGCAATGTCATCGTCCCCGCCCTCATCCCCGGCGACGGTCTCACCTTCGCCTTCGCCGTCTCCACGCTCGTCGTCGTCGCCATCGCCTTCGGCCTGCTCATGCGCATGGTCGACCGTTCGCTGCTCGAGAGGCACGCGACCGCCGCCGAGGCGGAGCGCCGTCGCATGGCCACCGACCTCCACGATCTCGTCGCCCACGAGATCACCGGCATCGTCGTCCTCTCCCAGGCCGCGGCGCGCAGCGACGATCCCACCCTGCTCAAGACCACACTGGGACGGATCGAGGAGTCCGGATCCCGCGCGCTCGAGGAGATCCGCTCCCTCGTCGCGAATCCCGCCCCGACGGCCGTGCGGACGCCGACGGCCGCCGGCGCGGAGAACCTGCGCCAGCGCCTCGACGATTTCGGGACGAGCGACGACGCGGAGACGACGAGCAGCCTCAGCCTCACCGCTGCCGTGCCCACCTCCCTGTGGCCCGTCCTCGACCGCATCCTTCTCGAAGCGCTGACGAACATCCGCAGGCATGCCGGCCCAGGAGCGCGCGTGAGCATGGCGATCGCCTCCGATGCCACGGGCGTCGAGCTCACCGTCGAGAACTCCGGAGGCTCCGGCGGCATCGGACGCGGCAGCGGAACGGGTCTGCAGGGACTGCGCACCCGAGTCGAGAGCCTCGGCGGGACCCTGTCGGCGGCACCGCAGAACGGCGACACCTGGCGCCTGAGCGCCCGACTGCCGTTGGGCTCGGCACAGTGAACCCGAACGCGATGCGGCCACGCACACCGATGGGCACGACCCCGGAAAGAGGAGCAGCATGATCCGAGTACTCGTCGTCGACGACCAGGAGATGGTGCGGATGGGCTTCACGCTCATCCTCGACGCCGATCCGGAGATGACGGTGGTCGGACAGGCCGCCGACGGGGTCGAGGCGATCGAGATCGCCAAACGCGAACGCCCCGACGTCGTCCTCCTCGACATCAGGATGCCCCGCCTCGATGGGCTCGCCGCCCTGCCCCGGCTGACCCCGCTGGCGAAGGTCATCATGGTCACGACCTTCGACGACGAGGACTACGTCGATGCGGCACTCGCCGGCGGGGCGAGCGGCTTCCTCCTCAAGGACGCCGGCCCCGACCTGCTGCTCGCGGGCATCCGGGCCGCAGCCCGCGGCGACGCCCTCATCTCCCCCTCGCTCACCCTCGACCTGCTCAGCCGGCGCGCCGATGCACGGCCGGCCGGGGACGATCGGGTCGCACGGCTGAGCGAACGCGAACAGGACGTCGCCCGCCTCGTCGCGATCGGACGGACGAACCAGGAGATCGGGGCGGAGCTCTTCATCTCCCTCGGCACCGTCAAGACCCATCTCGCGAACATCCAGACCCACCTCGGCGCGCGCAACCGCGTCGAGATCGCAGCAGCCATGTGGGAGTCCGGGGCGATGAATCAGCCGAACGGCTGAGGAGACCGGCCACGCGGCCGATGTCCGGGGTGGCGGGAGCCGGAAGGATGGGAACCATGAGAACACCCACGCCTGACACAGACCCGACCATCGACAACGCGCCCCTGCGCCGGACCCGCCGCATCGCCGCCCTCGACGTGCTGCGCGGATTCGCCCTCTGCGGCATCCTGCTCGTCAACCTGCCGCCGATGTTCGGCCTGTCCTCCGTCGACGCGAACGACGCGGTCTACCCGCTCTACGCGCTCAGCCAGGACTTCGTCCAGAACCGCTTCTTCCCGATCTTCTCCTTCCTCTTCGGCATCGGCTTCGGCATCATGTGGCTCTCCGCCGACCGCCGCAGCACGAAGCCCCGCCTCGCGCTCCTGCGCCGCTTCCTCTTCCTCGGCGTCCTCGGCGCCGGCCACATGCTCCTCCAGCCGGGTGAGGCGCTCCTGCCCTACTCGATCACCGCGCTCGTCGTCCTCCTGCCCGCCACGTTCATCCCGGCCCGCTTCCTGCCCGCCATCACCTCGGCGGCCGGCGGCATCCTGCTGCTCGGCGCCATCGCCACCGGCGGGGGCCTGACGATCATCCCCGGGCTCTTCCTCCTCGGCTTCGCCGTCGGCTACACCGACCTCGTCCGCCGCGCCCTCGCCCATCCCGGACTGCTCGCCGTCGTCGGCGGTGTCGCCGCGGCCATCAGCGTCGCCGGACTCATGCTCACCGACTTCCAGACGCGTCAGATCGACCAGTGGATCAACGCCGGCCTCGGCATCACGATGGCCCTGACCTACGTCGTCATCATCATGCTGCTCATGCTCACCCCGGCCAAGGCGGTGCTCGAGGCACTGCTCGCCCCGCTGGGTCGGATGGCGCTGTCGAACTACGTCGGGGCGACCCTCCTCCTCGTCGCAGCCCACGCTCTCGTGCCCGACCTCTCGGCCTACGACGACCAGGGAGGCTACCTCGCAGGCCTCGTGCTCAGCGGCGTCATCCTCCTCATCCAGATCGTCGTCTCCGCGATATGGCTGCGGTTCTTCACGCAGGGCCCGCTCGAGAAGCTGTGGCGCATCGTCACCTGGGGTCCCTCCCGCGCGAACGGCTGAGCCGCTCACCCCTCCCGCCTCGAGGCGTGTGCGACACCGCGACATGCAGAAGGCGGCACCCCCGGAATGGGAGTGCCGCCTTCTGCGGATCTGCGCGCGGTCTCACTCGGTGAGGACCTCTTCGGGTTCGAGGTCCTCGTCGAGGGCGATGACGCCGTAGCTCCAGCCCTTGCGACGGTAGACGACGGAGGGCTTCTGCGAGGCCTCGTCGATGAAGAGGTAGAAGTCGTGACCGACGAGCTCCATCCGGTTGAGCGCCTCCTCGATGCCGATCGGGGCGGCGGCGAACGACTTCTCCCGCAGCACCACCGGCGAATCGCCTTCGGCCTTGATCCGGCCGTTCGTCCGGTCGGTGCTCACCGGGGCGTCCGCCTCGCCCGCGGAGTCCGCGTCCGCACCGGCATCGGCGATCGGCATCTTCGCCAGCGCCTCGGCGGTGGACTCCTTGCGGTGGCGTCCCACGCGGGAGACCTTGTTCCTGTCCCGGGCCCGTCGCAGTCTCTCGACGAGCTTCGCCCACGCGAGGTCGAGGGCTGCGTACTTGTCACTGGCCATCGCCTCGGCGCGGATCACCGGCCCCTTGGCCACGACGGTGAGCTCGACCCGCTCGCTCGTCTCCGGCTGCTTCGTGTTCTTGTCATGAGCGACGTGGACCTCGACACGCTGCGCCCGCGGTGCGAGCTGCTCGACCTTGGCGATCTTGTCTTCGATGTGCGCGCGAAAGCTGTCGGAGATGGTCAGTTGGCGTCCGGTGACAACAATGTCCATGATGGGTCCTTAGCGACTCGTTCTTCGGATGAATCCGATCCCATTCCCTTGGATGGGTAAACACCGTTATACAGTAAAGGGAGAGACAAATCGAGTGCCCCCACGGCCGAGCCCGATGACCGCGGCTGCAGTGGGCCTGACCTGCACCGATGTCAAGACTCGTGCGCTTTCGGCCAAGGTCGCCCCGGTGGTCGAGAAATCATCGACGAGCACCGTCGTCGCAGTCTTCGTCCGCATTCGCACAATTCCCTCGGCGTCGAGATCCGGGCTGAGGAATTGCGATTTCGCCACATTCGCCTCCCGGGCGTGTGCGCCCAGGCCCACCTGATCGCGCCGCCGCGAGGTGCGCAGGACGTCGATGACCTCGAGTGACAGTTCGGGGGCGAGTTCAGCGGCCCGCAGCGCGAGCGCCGCGGTGTGCGACCCTCCCCGGCGTCGCCTGGCCCGCGGCGAGCTGGGAGCGGGCACGAGAAGGACGGGTCCGCCGCGATGGCCGACGAGATCGAGGGCCGCGACGACGGCCCGGGTGAGCGCGAGCGCGAGCGGGTCGAGGATGTCGCGGCGCCCGTTGTCCTTGAAATTGACCACCATGTGGGACAGCCGAGAATTGTACTCCGAGACACCGACGACGGGCAGCGTTCCGTATCGCGGTTCCATCGCGCGCGGAACTCCCGCGAGCAGCTGCAGGCACGCCGTGCACAGCGACACCGTCTCGCGTCCGCAGCCGGCGCACCGGCGCGGCAGGAACAGCTCCGTGACCTCACTGAGCAGACCCATCGGCGGCCTCAGCCCGGGTAGGCGGGGTCCTTCGCCGTGACGTCGATGAGCCTCTGCCACGCGTTCGAGTTGTACGAGTAGATCTCCCCCGCGCTGCTCGTCACGAGGATCGACCGGCCGTCCTCGCCGGCGGCGATCCGATCGCCGCCGCCGGGCAGCTGACCGAGCTGCTCGGGTGGTCCGGACACGCCCACACGGTAGGGCTGCACGGTCTCCCCGGGCATCTGCGCCAGGGCCGCCAGAGAGGTCGAACCCGCCCACGAGATGTCGCGGATCTGCGAGAAGTACGACCCGACTTCGAGCGGAGCATCGGCGAGGGAGGCCGAGGGGTTGCCCGCGCGGTCACGGGGAATGCCGACGACGTCGATGCGCGCCGGTTCGCTGCCCTGCCTGCTGAGCACGGCCAGCCTCGTCCCGTCGCGGGAGATCTCCAAGTCCATGAGCTCGCGGCCGGAGAGGAAGTCGGCGGAGACCCGGTAGACCTCGTCGTCGCGGCCGACGGCGATGATCTCCCCCTTGTTCTTCCGCTCCCCCGTCCAGATCGAGTTGAAGCGGTCGATGCTCGGACCCACGAGCCCCTCGCCGCGCAGCACCGTGCGCGGATCGGAGGAGTCGGCTTTGAGGCGCTTGAGCTCCCTGCCGCCGCCGGAGAGGTAGGAGTAGAGCGAGTCGTCGAAGGATACGGCGGGATCGCTCGCCTCGGCGCCCTTCAGGTCCGGACTGTTCTCGACGCGGGCCACCGTGGTGCCCGAGATCCGCGAGATCCGGTCACCGGCGATGACGACGGGCGGACCGTCGACCTGGACGGAGGAGTCGGTCTTCGGCTGCAGGCTCTCGGAGACGACCTGCCCGCCGATCGTGAGCTCGACGCTCGAGATCGACGGGATGGCCTTGAGCGTCGAGGAGATCTGCTGTCTGATGAGCCCCTTCTCGCGGTCCGTCGGCGCCGGGGTGAGGTTGCCCAGCGACACGTGGGCGACTCCGCTCTCGATGGTCACGACGTTCGAGTCGTTGAGCTTCGCCCCATCGGGGGCGGCCGTGACGACGGCCCCGGCGAGGTAGGGGGCGGGGCCGGCGAGGAGTTCGTTGATGATCGCCGTCGGCGTCGACGAGGAGCGCAGGAACCACCGCGAGTCGGGGACGAGGTACGAGAAGTCCGAGGTGAAGAACTCGAGCGAGTAGTTGAGGAAGATCGTGCGGAACGTCGTCGGGGAGATGACGAGGCCGTTGGGCGCCGAGGAGATCCGCCATTCGCCGTTCTCCTGGCGCAGCGAGAACTCGAGGTTCGACCGCGTGCTCGGCGTCGCCGAGGAGAAGATCCCCGAGGAGTCGACGATGCCGACGACCGGCACCGACATCGTCAGCGTCTTCTGGTCCGAGGTCACCTCGTAGTTGAGCGAGTCGACCTCGGTGTCGCCGGAGAGCACGGAGACGGAGGCGAGCGGATTCCACTCCTGCGCTTCGGCCTCGGTGAGGAAGGACTTCGCGACGGCGAAGTTGTTCGCCGTCCCTGCGCCGGCGGCGAGGAAGCCGCGCACGATCTCCCCGACGCTGTCACCGGGCTTCGGACCGTCGGGCGCGCGGGCGCTGTCGGCTCCCGGCTCGCTCGTCTGCGCTTCGATGTGACCGACCGGCGAGTCCGTGGGGATCGAGGAGCAGGCCGTGAGCACGAGCGCGGACAGCGCTGCGAGGACGATGACGGTCAGTCGGCGAAGGTTCGCGGGCGTGCTCATCCTCGTCCCTCCTGCGGTGTGTCGGCGGTGGTTCGGGCCTCTGCGCTGGGCGGTGTCTCCGGCGGCTCCTCGGACTCCTCGGGCTCGGTCTCGACGACGATCGGGATCGACCCGGTCTGGATCCGCACGGATCCGTCCGAGGACAGGGGTCCGGCCACGAGCGCGGCCCCGCGGATCTGGGCGTCGCGTGGGGGCAGGGGCAGCGGCGAGGAGGTGATCTCCTGGTCGGGGCGGCGGGGAATCGTCAGGCGGAAGCACGAGCCCTCACCGGGGTTGCCCCACACCTGGAGCCAGCCGTTGTGGAGGTAGGCGTCCTCGAGCGAGATCGCCAGTCCCAGGCCGGAGCCGCCGAGGGTGCGCTTGCGGGCGGGGTCGGCGCGCCAGAACCGGTCGAAGACGTGCTCGACCTGCTCTTCGTTCATCCCCACCCCGTGGTCGCGCACGCTCACCGCGACCGCCTCGGCGTTCGAGGCGACGTAGACGTCGATCGGCTTGCCCTCACCGTGCTCGATCGCATTGACGACGAGGTTGCGGATGATCCGGGTGATCCGCACCCGGTCGATCTCGGCCATGACCGGCGACGACGGGGCGTGGACGACGATGTGCGTCGACATCTGGTCGGCGACCATCGAGACGTTCTCGACGACGGAGGTGACGATCGCGCAGACGTCGACGGGCTTGGCGACCAGCGCGGCGGCCCCCGCATCGTAGCGGGAGATCTCGAGGAGGTCGGAGAGCAGATTGTCGAAGCGCTCGGCCTGCGAGTTGAGCAGTTCGGCGCTGCGGGCGGTGACGGGGTCGAGGTCGTCGCGGGCGTCGTAGATGAGGTCGGCGGCGGCCCTGATCGTGGCCAGCGGGGTGCGCAGCTCGTGCGAGACGTCGGAGACGAACTGGCGTTGGAGGACGGAGAGCCGCTCCATCTGCTGGATCTGATGCTGGAGGGTGTCGGCCATGTCGTTGAAGCTCTCCCCGAGCACCGCGATCTCGTCGTTGCCGTGGACGGGCATGCGCTCGTCGAGGTCGCCGTCGGCGATGAGCCGGGCCACCTCGGCGCCGGTGCGCACAGGGGTGACGACGAGGCGTGTGACGATCCATGCGACGGCGCCGACGAGGACGACGAGGACGAGGGCGGCGACGAGCATCGAACGCTGGACGAAGTCGAGGGTGCCCTGCTGTTCGCGGAGGTCGCCGAGGTAGTAGAGCTGGAACTGCCCGGCACCGGGGATCGTCAGCTCCTGCGTGATGAGCAGGCCCGGGCCGGAATCGGCCGGCAGGCTCACGGACTGGTAGAGCATGTCATCGGTCGGCGCCTGGCTGATGGCCTCCTCGAGGTCGTCGCTGACCGGCATCGCCGGCAGCGACTCCGCCGAGGAGTCCATGCCCACGCTGATCGTCGAGAACGCGGAGTTCGGGTCCTTCGGGACGAGCGAGAGCGCGTAGACCGACCCCGTCGTGCGGTTGTAGATCGAGGACAGCTGCGCGGACAGGGTCTCCTGCGTCACCGCCTGCCCGTCGGCCGGGGCGACGCTGCGCAGCTCGGAGACGACGGTCCCGGCCTGGGAGGACAGGGACTTCAGGCGGGTGTCGAAGAGTCCCCGCGAGATCTGCTGAGACATGTACGTGCCCACTCCGAAGATCGCCACCGAGGTGAGGACGACGGTGAGGACGACGATGCGGACCTGCAGGGAGTAGCTGAAGGATCTGCGGACGAACTCCCAGAACGCCTTCAGACCTGCAGCGGTGGTGCGGAGCGCTCCGCGCACGGCGGAGGTGGGTTTCACGCGGCTCGGCCTGCCTTGTATCCGACGCCGCGCACCGTGACGATGATGTCCGGCTTCTCCGGATCGCGTTCGATCTTCGACCGCAGACGCTGCACGTGGACGTTGACGAGCCGGGTGTCCGCGGCATGCCGGTAGCCCCAGACCTCTTCGAGCAGGGTCTCACGGGAGAAGACCTGCCACGGTTTGCGGGCGAGCGCGACGAGGAGGTCGAATTCGAGCGGGGTGAGCGAGATCGGCGCCCCGCCCTTGGTCACGGTGTGCCCGGCGACGTCGACGACGACATCGCCGACGGTGAGCAGCTCGGGCGCCTGCGGTTCGGAGATGCGCAGGCGGGCGCGCACGCGCGCGATGAGCTCCTTGGGTTTGAACGGTTTGGGCACGTAGTCGTCGGCGCCGGACTCGAGGCCGAGGACGACGTCGACCGTGTCCGACTTCGCGGTGAGCATGATGATGGGAACGGACGAGACCTCGCGGATCTCACGGCACACTTCGAGTCCGTCCTTGCCCGGGAGCATGAGGTCGAGGAGGACGAGGTCGGGTCCCACCTTCTGGAACTCGTCGAAGGCCTGGTCGCCGGTCGCACAGAAGAAGGGCTCGAAGCCCTCACTCTTGAGCACGATACCGATCATCTCGGCCAGGGCCGTGTCATCATCAACTACGAGGATACGAGCGTTCATACCTCCATTGTCTCCCAAAGTCAGCAGAAGTTTCGACCATGACACTCACCCCCGGGCCGCAGCGCCGGCATCCATGGCAGGATGGTCGGTGATGGGAGCTAAGAACGCATGGACCTCGCAGGTCGACTGGCATACCGGCCGGTGGCAGGCCCGTGGTCCGGCCCCCTCCCCGCGCCCCTGGCAGCCTCCGCTGCGGCGCGGAGTGCTGCCGAAGCGTCCGCTGACGTTCTTCGAGGTCCTCGACTCCGGCTTCCGGCTGCTGCGCTTCGTCCCGGGCCCTGCCATCGGCGCCCCGCTCATCGTCTTCACCCTCTGGACGCTGCTGCTCACGGCCGCGCTCACCGCCGCGACGATCGCGTTCCTGCCGTTCCTCGACGACCTCGGCGGCAACGACGACGCGCTGACCGGCTTCTCGACGCTCGCCCAAGCCGGATCGTTCGTCCTCAGCCTGCTCAGCCTCGGCCTCGCCCACCTGCTCTCGGGCATCGTCGCCGTCGCAGCACAGGCCTCCTTCGGGGCCAGGCGCACGAGTCTGCGGGAGTGCTGGACGCAGCTGCGGGGTCGGCGATGGCGCCTCGTGCTCGCCTCGGCGCTCGTCACGGCCGTCGACCTCGTCCTCCTCGTCCTGTTCGCCCTGCCCTCGATCCTCCTCGCCCTCGTCGACTCTCCTGTGGTCGCGGTCATCCTCGCACTCGGGGCGCTGGGACTGTGGATCTGCGCGACCGTGTGGCTCAATCTGCGGTTGGCCTTCCTCGGGGCCGCCATCGCGATCGAGGGCCTCGGCATGCGCGCGGGCCTGCGGCGGACCTGGACGCTGACGGCTCGCGGCTTCTGGCGCACCTTCGGCCAACTGGGCCTCGGCTACCTCCTGTCCAACCAGCTCGTCCAGCTCATCATCTCCCCCCTCCTCCTCATCCTCAGCGTGCTCGCCTTCGTCGTCATCTCGACCAACGGCGCCGACGTCGTCGTGCTCGGCACCGTGGGGATCGTCGCCGGCGGGGTCGTGCTCGCGCTCACCACGGTCTCGCAGGCGGTGCTCTTCGGCTACTTCTCCTGCCTCGTGAGCGTGTGCTACTTCGACTCCCGGATGCGCGCGGAGGGCTTCGACCTCGAGCTCATCCGGCGAGAGGAGGTGTCGGCCGCATGACCCTCCTCACCGCCGCCCCGTTCGGCCTCGCCCAGCTCACCGCCGCTCCGCTCGCCGCGGCCGTCGACCGCGACACCGGGCGGCAGTGGCTCGAAGAAGAACTCAGCCGGGCGGAGTACTCCGCGAACGACCTCACCCTGCTCGAGCGGATCGGACGGTGGATCGACGAGACGATGACCGGGCTGCTCTCGGCCGCACTGTCCGGGAACTCCCCCTGGCTGCTCCTCCTCGTCGTCCTCGCCGTCGCGGCGATCATCGCCCTCATCGTCTGGCGGGTCCGGGTGCTGGGCCTGCGCCGGGCGCACGTGCCGCTGGCGGCCTTCGACGCCGTCGTCGCCTCCCCCGAACCGGGGCCGTGGCGGGAGAGCGCCGAGGCGGCCGCGGCGGCCGGCGACCACCGCAGGGCCGTCGTCGACCGCTCGCGGGCGATCTTCGCCGTCCTCGGCGCCCGTCGCATCGTCGACCTCGAATCCGCGTCGACGGCGACCGAGATCGCCGTCCACGCCTCCGCGGTCCTGCCGTCGCGGGCCCGGCAGTTGAGCGAGGTCGCGACGGTCTTCAACGACCTCGTATTCGGCCGGGGCTCCGCCCGGGACCGCACGCCTGAGGAGCTGCGAAGCCTCTACGCCGAGTTCTCCGCCTTCGACGCCGAGCTCACGCACATCCCGGTCCCCCAGCCCTCGGGCGGACGGCGATGAGCGCGGGCATCGACGTCGCCACGCGCGGCACCCGGCGGGCGACGACCACGCCTCTGCGTGCCCGCCTCCGCTCGGCGGGGGTGTGGATCGTCGCGGCGGTCGTCGTCCTCGTCGCCGTCATCCTCACGATGCTCATGACCGGGAACCGGGAGGCCTCCGACCCGCTCCACTACGACTCGACGGCCCGCGACGGGATGAAGGCCCTCGTCGAGACCCTGACCGACCACGACACCGAGGTGACCACGACCGAGGACGTCGCCGCCGCCCGGGCCGCCGCCGCCCGCCCGGGCACGACCCTGCTCATCCCCACCGGCACGGACCTCCTCTCCGAATCCGAGGTCGCCGGTCTCACCTCGGCGCTGCGCACCGGGGGCAACCGGCTCGTCCTCGTCGACCCCGGTCCCGGCATCGCCGCCTTCACGACCCGCATCGAGCTCGCCCCCGATGCTCCCCTGGCCCAGCCCGACCCGGTGTCCCAGCCCGACTGCACCCTGCCTGCTGCCCGCGCCGCCGGTGATGTGAGCACCGGTCAGAGCCTCTACACCCCCACCGAGGCGGCCGCGAACCAGGTGCTCAGGTGCTACCCGTTCTCCGGGCCCGGCGTCACCGACTCTGCCGAAGCCGGTCAGCTCGTCGTCGACGACGGCGGCCGGTTCCCGCTCACGGTCCTCGGCAGTCCCGAATGGGTGAGCAACGGGACGATCACCGAGAACGGCAACGCCGCCCTCGCCCTGTCCACCCTTTCGGCCGAGGAGCGCCTCGTCGTGTTCTACCCGCGCCCCGACCCCGGCGACGCCGCCCCGCCGTCGACGCTGGACTACCTGCCGGACTGGTTCGTCGCCGGCGCCCTGTGGCTCCTGCCCTGCCTCCTCGTCGGACTCCTCGTGATCGGCCGGCGATTCGGGCCGCTGGCTCTCGAACGCCTGCCCGTCATCGTCCCCGCGATCGAGACCGTCCGCGGTCGGGCGGCGCTCGCGCAGCGCAGCCATGACCGCAGCGGTGCCCTCCACGCCCTGCGCACCGCCGCACTGCTGTCCATCGCCCGCCGCCTCGCGCTGGGCCCGGAGGTCGGGGAAGCGGAGATCCTCTCCCGCATCGCCGCCGCCACCGGCCGCGACCCCGCGCAGCTCGCGCACGCCTTCACCACCGGTCAGCCGGCCGACGACCGCGAACTCACCGAGCTCTCCGAGCTCATCAGCACGATCGAAAGCGAGATCCCATGAGCACAGATCCCCGGCCGCACCCCGCGACTCCCCCGGCCCCCGCCCAGCCTCCGACCCCTCCCGCCGAGGCGGTGGCACCTGATCCGCTGCGGGCGGCCTTCTCCGCGGTGCGCGCGGAGATCGGCAAGGCCGTCGTCGGGCAGGACGACGCGGTCACCGGTCTCCTCCTCGCCTTCCTCTGCCAGGGCCATGTGCTCCTCGAGGGCGTGCCCGGGGTCGCGAAGACCCTGCTCGTACGCAGCTTCGCCACCGCCGTCGACCTCTCCCACACCCGCATCCAGTTCACCCCCGACCTCATGCCCTCCGACGTCACCGGGTCGCTGGTCTACGACGCCGCCGCCGCGGACTTCGAGTTCCGGCCGGGGCCCGTGTTCACCAACATCCTCATCGCCGATGAGATCAACCGCACCCCGCCGAAGACGCAGTCGGCCCTGCTCGAGGCGATGGAGGAGCATCAGGTCTCCGTGGGCGGGCGCTCCCGCGCCCTGCCCGAGCCCTTCATCGTCGCCGCCACCCAGAACCCGCTCGAGTACGAAGGCACCTACCCGCTGCCCGAAGCCCAGCTCGACCGCTTCCTCTTCAAACTCGTCCTCACCCTGCCCGGCCGCGACCGCGAGTTCGAGATCCTCGACCGGCATGCCCGCGGCTTCGACGCCTCGCACCTGTCCGCCGCCGGCCTGTCCCCGGTGCTCACCCCGGACATGATCGCCCGGGCCCGGCAGGCCGTGGCCGCCGTCCACATCGCCCCCGAGATCATCGCCTACATCGTCGACCTCGCCCGCGCGACCCGTCAGGCGCCTTCTCTCGCACTCGGCGTCTCCCCGCGCGGGGCCACCCGGATGCTCGCCGCCGCCCGGGCGTACGCCTGGCTGGGCGGCCGCGACTACGTCACCCCCGACGATGTGAAGTTCCTCGTCCCCATGACGCTGAGCCACCGGGTCATCCTCCGCCCCGAAGCGCAGATGGACGGGCTGAGCGTCGGCCACGTCCTCGACTCGATCGTGTCCACCACCGAAGTGCCGCGCTGAATGACGACGCGTCTGCTCCTGCTCACCGTGGCCGGGATCATCCCGGTCATGCTCGTGCCCACATGGTCGACGGGACTTCTCGTCTTAGGCGTCATCGTCCTCCTCGCCGTCGTCGACCGGTTCCTCGCCCCCTCCCCGGCCCTCATCGGCCTCCAGCGCACCCCGGGACCGATGGTCCGCCTCGGCGATGACACCCATAGCGTGCTCACCATCGTCAACGACTCCGAGCGCACCCTGCGGGTGCGGGTGCGCGACGCGTGGCCGCCGAGCGCCGGGGCCCATGAGACGCGGACGACTGCGACGCTGGCCCCGCACGAGACCCGGGAGATCACGACGGTGCTCTCCCCGCGGCGCCGCGGAGCGCTGAGCGCCGACCTCGTCACCGTGCGCACGCTGAGCCCCCTGGGTCTCATCGCCCGCCAGCGGAGCATGAGCGTGCCCGCCGACATCCGCGTCCTCCCACCCTTCCTCTCCCGCCGCGAACTGCCGTCGAAGCAGCAGAAGCTGCGGGAGCTCGACGGCCGCTCGGCCGTGATGATCCGCGGTATGGGCACGGAGTTCGATTCGCTGCGCGACTACGTCGACGGCGACGACGTCCGCTCGATCGACTGGCGGGCCAGTGCCCGCGCCCAGGACCTCGTCGTGAAGACGTGGCGTCCCGAACGCGACCGCCGCGTCGTCATCGTCCTCGACTCCTCACGGCTCTCGGCACGGCGCTCGGGCGAGGGCACGGTCTTCGATGCCGCCCTCGAATCAGCGCTGCTGCTCACCGCGCTGGCCGCCGGGGCCGGGGACCGCGTCGAGGTTCTCGTCGCCGACGCCCGCGTCCGCGCCAGAGCCTCCTCCCACCGGGCGAAGGACCCCGTCCACGATCTCTCCGTGGCTCTCACCCCCGTCCACCCGGAGCTCTACGACGCCGACTGGGAGCAGATCGCGGCCGCCGTGCTCGCCACCACCCGGCAGCGCGCCCTCGTCGTCCTCCTCACCGCGCTCGACGAGGCGACCGTCGCCGAGGAGATCCTCCCGATCCTGCCCGCACTGACCTCCCGGCACCGGGTCGTCCTCGCCGCGGTGAGCGACCCGGAGCTCGACGAGCTCACGACGCACCGCGGAGATGCCACGGAGGTCTTCACCGCCGCCGCGGCCGCCGCTGAGCTGCTCACCGCCGAGGCCGTGCGGGCACGCCTGCGCGGCCTCGGCATCGACTCGGTGAGCGCCCCTCCCGAGAGGCTGCCGGGGGCGCTGGCCGACCTCTACATCGGCCTCAAAGCCACCGGGCGGCTCTGAGGTCCGGGATCCCGGACTACCGACCGCCTCGGCGGGCACGGGAGACGCGGCTCAGCGGTCGGTGACGACTCAGCGGTCGGTCGCGACGATCTCGTATCCGGCTTCGTGCGCGTCGAGATCCGCTGACAGCCGCGCTGACCAGGCCCGCCGGCCGAGGACGGCCGCATAGACGACGACCGCGGCGGTGCAGGCGACGCCGATGCCGATCTTGAGCACCGGCGGGAGCGGATTGGGGGTGACGAAGCCCTCGATGAGGCCGGAGACCAAGAGCATGATGACGAGCCCGCCGGCGACGACGAGGAGGGACCTCGCCTCGGTGGCGAGCTTCGTCCGACGCAGCTGCGGGCCCGGGACCACCCACGCGAAGAACAGGCGCAGACCCGCGGCGGCGGCGAGCATGATGCAGCTGATCTCCGGGATGCCGTGCGGGAGGATGTAGAGGAAGAAGTCGGCCCCGCGGTCGAACTCGAACATCATCGCCCCGGAGAAGCCGACGTTGACGGCGTTGACGATGAGCCCCTGGAGGACGAAGACGCCGGTGACGCCGAGGAGGACGAACTGGACGGCGATCCACGCATTGTTCGTCCACACGCCCACGGCGAAGAAGCCGTTGGGGTTCTCCTTGTAGTACTCGACGAAGTCGTGCTCGGCGAACTGCTGCCGGTAGGCGCGGTCGCCGAAGGTCTCGAGCACCTCGGGGTGGGTACCCGCCCACACGCCGGCGAGCACGGACACGGCGAGGAAGAAGACGGTCACGGCAAGGACGTCCCAGCGCAGACGGTAGAGGCAGACGGGAAGGGAGACGACGAAGAACCGGCTGAGACCGGACAGGCCGCCTGCGGGAACGGAGGAGAGATGGTTCCGGGCGCGGTGGACGATCGTCGAGAGCCTCGCGGCCTCGAGGGAGTCCGGGGCCACCGTCATGATCTGCGAGAGGTCCTTCGACGCCGCCCGGTAGAGGTCGAGGAACCGCGCCGACTGCGCCGGATCGAGCCGGTTGCGACGGGCCAGGTCCGACAGCTCCCGCCACTTCTCGCCGTGGAGTTCGGCCAGCAGGTTGGGATCCATGCCTCCACCCTAGACGATGCCCACGCCCCCGGATCGTCGTTCGGAGGCGGGTCGGGTGTGCCAGGATGGTGGGGTGAGCACTCTGGTGACAGGCGAGGCCGTCGAACTCAGCGTCCAACCCGCGGCCCTGGCCGCTCGCGCGCTCAGCTGCCTCATCGACGTCGTCGCCTACACGCTCGTCAACATCGGGCTGCTGCTGGCGACCTTCTGGCTTCTGCTGCGCATCCTCGACCTCAACGGTCTGCTGCTGACCGCGGTGATGACGATCATGTCGGTGAGCGTCTTCGTCCTCCTGCTCATGCTCGTCGAGGTCCTCACCCGGGGCCGGTCGCTGGGCAAGCTCATCCTCGGTCTGCGGATCGTCCGCGACGACGGCGGGGCGATCCGGGTGCGGCACTCGTTCGTCCGGGCGCTGCTGTGGCAGTTCGAGGTCATCGCGACCGGGGGCGGGATCGCCGCCCTGACCGGTCTCCTCTCCCCGCAGACGAAGCGCCTCGGCGACTATATGGCCGGGACCATCGCCGTGAGCGAGCGGGCGACGCCCCCGCCGCCGGTCGACGCCCATGTCGCCCCGCAGCTGTTGCCGTGGCTGCAGGTCACCGACGTCTCGGGCGTGCCGACGGGACTGCGCCGCCGGATCGTCCAGTTCCTCTCCATCGCCCCGGGGCTCACGCACGAGTCACGCTGGCAGCGCGCGATCGAGCTCGCAGTAGAGCTCAATCCGCACGTCGCTCCCGCCCCGCCGGAGGGCACCCTGCCCGAGCAGTTCCTCGCAGCCGTCGTCGCCCGCGGGCGGGTGGCCGACCGGGAGAAGGCGCAGCGCCGAGGCGCGCGGGCCGCTGCCTTCGCCGCCAGCGTCGACCGGCTGCCGCACGGTCTGCGGCTGCGTCAGTAGCGGTAGTGCTCGGGCTTGTACGGGCCGGCGACGTCGACGCCGATGTACTCGGCCTGATCCTTCGTCAACTCGCTCAGCCTGGCCCCGAGCGCCGGGAGGTGGAGGCGGGCGACGAGTTCGTCGAGATCCTTGCCGAGCCGGTGCACACCGATCGTGTAGTCCTCGCCGTGGGTCCACAGTTCGATCTGGGCGAGCACCTGGTTGCTGAATGAGGCGCTCATGACGAACGAAGGGTGGCCCGTGGCATTGCCGAGGTTGAGCAGCCGGCCCTCGGAGAGGACGAGGATCTGGGTGGTCTCCCGCTCGAGTCCTGCCTCGGCGGGCACGGGGATCGTCCATTCGTGGACCTGGGGTTTGATCTCGGTCGCGCTCACTCCGGGGAGGCGGCGCAGACCGGCGAGGTCGATCTCGTCGTCGAAGTGGCCGACATTGCCGACGATGGCTCCGGGCTTGAGTCGCTGGAGGACATCGACGTCGACGACGCGGGTGTTGCCGGTCGTCGTGATGACGATGTCAGCGGTCTCGGCGACCTCGGGCAGCAGGGCCACCTGGTAGCCGTCCATCGCCGCCTGGAGCGCGCAGATCGGGTCGATCTCGGTGACGATGACGCGGGCGCCCTGCCCGCGCAGGGCCTCGGCGGCACCCTTGCCGACATCGCCGTAGCCGACGACGACGGCGACCTTGCCGCCGATGAGGACGTCGGTGGCGCGGTTGAGCCCGTCGGGCAGGGAATGGCGGATGCCGTAGCGGTTGTCGAACTTCGACTTCGTCACCGAGTCGTTGACGTTGATGGCCGGGAACGGCAGACGTCCCGCCTCGGCGAGGCGGTAGAGACGATTGACCCCGGTCGTCGTCTCCTCGCTCACGCCCCGGATCTTCCCGGCGAGTGTGGTGAAACGTCCCGGGGAGGCGGTCATCGCGGTCTGGATCTGGGCGAGGAACGCGCGGCGTTCGTCCGGATCGTCCTCGCCGGCGGTCGGCACCCGACCGGCGGCTTCGGCGGCGGCGCCCTCGAGGACGTACATCGTCGCGTCCCCGCCGTCGTCGAGGATGAGGGTGGGTCCGTCCGCGAAGTCGAAGATCCGATCGGCGGCCCACCAGTACTCCTCGAGGCTCTCGCCCTTCCACGCGAAGACGGGCACTCCGCTCGGCGCCGCGGGTGTGCCCTGCCCGACGACGACGGCCGCGGCCGCTTCGTCCTGGGTGGAGAAGATGTTGCAGCTGGCCCACCGGACTTCGGCGCCGAGGGCCGTGAGGGTCTCGATGAGCACCGCCGTCTGCACGGTCATGTGGAGGCTGCCGGCGATCCGGGCACCGGCGAGCGGAGCGGCATCGGCATACTCCTCCCGCAGGGCCATGAGCCCGGGCATCTCCCGTTCGGCGAGGCGGATCTGGTGGCGTCCCGCCTCGGCGAGGCTGAGGTCGGCGACCTTGTAGTCGGTGGACTCGAGCATGGAACCTCCTGGGGTCTGTGGGGTGGGGCGGGTGCCGGTCATGCGACGCGACCTTGGACGACCTCGGTGGCCCGAGCGGTGAGCTCGCGCATCCGCACGTCGTCCGGGGCTTCGACGTTGAGCCGGACGAGGGGTTCGGTGTTCGACTTGCGCAGGTTGACCCACCAGTCCTCGCCCTGGAGGCTGATCCCGTCGAGGTCCTCGATGAGCGTCGGGGCGAAACCGGGGCCCGCCTCGGCGAAGGCTGCGAGCACCGCATCGGGGTCGGCGACGGTGAAGTTGATCTCCCCCGACTGCCGGTACGTGTCATGGTCGGCGACGAGCGAGGAGGCGAGCACCTCGGCCTCGGCGAGGGCCGCGATGAGGTGGCAGGCGGCGAGCATCCCCGAATCCGCGCAGTAGAACTCCTCGAAGTAGAAGTGCGCGGAGTGCTCGCACGCGAACACCGCGCCCTCGGTGCGCATGAGGGTCTTGATCCCCGAATGGCCGACCTTCGAGCGCACCGCCCGACCGCCGGCGGCGGCGATCGCCTCGGGCACGCTGCGGGAGGTGATGAGGTTGTGGATGACGGTCGGGGTGTCGCGTCCGGTGTTGCGGGCGCGTGCGATCTCGCGTTCGGCGACGAGTGCGCCGACGGCCGAGGCCGACATCGTCGCCCCGGTCTCGTCGATGAAGAAGCAGCGGTCGGCGTCGCCGTCGAAGGCGAGCCCGAGGTCGGCGCTGTGCTCGACGACGGCGGCCTGCACGTCGCGGAGGTTCTCGGGTTTGAGCGGGTTCGCCTCGTGGTTGGGGAACGTCCCGTCGAGTTCGGTGTAGAGGCCGATGACTCTCAGCGGCACGGCCGGCAGACCGGCGTCGGTGCCGAAGACCTCGCCGATGAGCCGCCCGGCCATGCCGTTGCCGGCGTCGACGACGACGGTGAGGCCGGTGACGTCGTCGATGCGGGTGAGCTCCCGGATCCGGGACGCGTAGTCTCTGCGCATCGTCGCAGCCGCCTCACTGTCCTCGGCCACCGAGGGTGCGGTGGGGTCGGGGACCGGAGCATGCGGGGCGAGGTCGCGGATGCGGCCGAGACCGGAGTCGAGGCTCACTCCGCCGGCCCCGGGCGAGCAGATCTTGATCCCGTTGTAGTCGGCGGGGTTGTGGCTCGCGGTGATCATCGCCCCGGGGAGGTCGAAGATTCCGGAGGCGAAGTAGAGCTGGTCTGTCGAGCACAGGCCCAGCAGCACGGCTCGGGAGCCTGCCGCTTCGACGCCGACGGCGAAGGCCTGGGCGAATCCGGGCGAGCTCGGGCGCATGTCGTGGCCGAGAACGACCTCGGTCGACCCGTGGATCTCGCGCATCGCCTCGGCGGTGGCCCAGCCGAGGGCGAAGAGGATGTCGTCGTCGAGTTCGTCGGGGATGCGTCCCCGGATGTCGTAGGCACCGACGGCCGTTGACAGGGCGCGGGTGCGGGCTGAGGGGATGTTCTCACCTGACATGGGGGTGTCCTTCGGTTCGGGCTCGGTGGCGCTCACGGGCCGATGATGCGCAGGTGGCCGTGCTTGCGGCCCTCCTGGGTGCGGGCGTCCTCGGTCTCGGCGGCGGGCTGGGCCGGCGTCGAACCGGACTGCCGCGCCGCGGTGCCGGCGGCTTCGCGGACCGCGTCGGCGATCGCAAGCAGGTCGTCGTGGGTGCGCTCGGGCGGCTCGTCGGTCGCGCCGATGCGGATGAGCTCCCAGCCCACCGGCGGGGTGAGTCGAGCGGCATGGTCGGCGCACAGATCATGGGCGCCGGGTTCGGCGCGCCGGGCGAGGGGACCGATGACGACGCAGGCGTCCGCGTGGACATAGGTCATGGTCGCGGAGGCGCTGCGCGAGCAGCTGACTTTCGAGCACGTTCGTAACGCTGACACAGTCGACAACTCTACACGTCGGACCTCTCCGGATCCGGCAGGCGCCGCCGGGGCGGGCTCGGTAGAATGAGCGCTCATGAGCACACGCCGCAGACGGGACCGACACGGCAGGGGCCTGCGCTCCCCGCTCTTCCGCGCCGACGTTCCCGCACGTGAGTCCCGGGCCGAGAGCTTCGCCCGGCTCGCCGCCGAGGAGTTCGCCCGGCATCGCGCCCGGGATCCCGAACTCCTCGCCGATGTCGTCCTCGCCGTCGATGCGGTGCCGCCGGCCTCCTCGGGCGAACCGAGCTTCGGGCGGGTGTTCCCCGCGACGAACCAGCGGCGGACCCACATCGTCCTCTACCGCAGGCCCATCGAATACCACAGCCTCGGAGGGCAGCGGGAGAGCCTCATCGCCGAGGTGCTTGCCGATCAGGTCGAACTCCTCCGCGGTCCCTGAGCGCTGTGCCCGGCAGCGGTGAGGAGCAGCGCTTACCCGAGCCGGATGTCGCGGTAGGCGACTCCGGCAGGTGCCGGGGCGGGCATGACCGCCGACAGCCCCGTCTCGGAATTCACGAGCAGGCTCGCGTGGACGCCGCCGGACTGTGAGCCTGCCGCGTTCGCCCCGCTGATGACCAGCGCGCGCACGGCGTCCGGGGAGACCTCGGAGGGGCTGATCCTCGTCGTCGCCGTGGGCGCGAGGTCGAGGGTGCGGGGATCGGTGAGCGTGCCGTCGTCGCGCATGCCCGAGACCTGCACCTGGCCCTGGCCGGGTGAGAGGTAGAGCTGCGCGGTGCCCGTGCGGGGCAGCGCCATGATCTGGGTGTCGGCGAGGTCCTCGGTGGCCGTCAGCGTCGCGAAGTCCCCCGTGCCGGTGCCGTCGTTCGTCGCCACGGTCGCCGCGGCCTGGACGGGCTGGCTCGAGGTAAGGACGATGCTCGTGTCTGTGAGTTCACCGAGGTCGGCCTCGGCGACGCCGCCGGCGACGACGGTGAGCGAGGACCGGGGAACCTCGTACTCGCCGTCGGGCCCATAGGCCTTGAGTCCCACCTCGGCGAGGTCGCCTGAGGGGTTGGCCACGCGCACGCGCACGTTCTTGCCGCTCAGCCCCGTGAGCACCTGTTCGTCAGCCGCGTCCGCACCGGTGGCCGCGAGGTCGATGCCCTGCGGGGTGAGGCCGTCGAGCTTCGTCTCCTGCACGGAGCCGGCGAGCACTCCCCCGTCGACGGAGACGTCGACGGCGAGTTCTGCGGCATCGCCGGCCAGCCCGGCCAGGCGCACCGCGCGCTGCGCTCCGGCCTTGATGCTCAGCTGGGTCGGCTCTCCGCGGGCGCCCGCGGCAGACATCACCTGGATGCTCGCTTGGACGGGGACGGTGCCGGGATTGCTCAGCAGCAGCTGGGAGTTCGAACCGGCCTGCCCGGAGCCTGCGACGATGCGGAAGTTCGAGGCCGGGGCGGCGCACGTGAGTGTTGCGAGTCCCGTGAGGTCGCCCGAGGTGCCTTCGACGGTCTCGAGCGCCGTGGTCAGCGCGGGCGCCCCGGGGCGGGCGAAGCCGGTGACGATCTTCGTGCTGTCGACGGGGTCGTCGCCGGAGACGAAGCCCGTGGAGGCGGGGTTGTCGAAGTCGGCGGCCCCGCCGAGGTCGGCGACCTGCAGGCGCGCGGCGCTGACCGATCCGTCGGCGGCGCCGATGGGGGCCGTGGCGGAGACGACACGGGTGCTCACGTTGGAGTCGTCGACGAACTCGGCATCGGTGCCTTCGGCGGCCTTGTCGGTGAGCAGCGGGCCGGGGCAGATGACGCGGGTGTCCGCGGTGGGCATCCGCACCTGCTCGGGACTGCGGTCGAGCGTGCCCGAGGCGAGCGGGGTGAGGAACGAAGTCGTCGCGACGAGGACTCCGGGCACGGCGATCGCGGCGAAGGTGACGAGGCTGCGGTTGTGCTTCATGGCGTCTCCTTCGTCAGTGTCCGCGCGGGAGGCTCCGGACTCCCGTCTCTGCGGCCGGTGCCGTCGGCCGAGCCGGCACTGTCGTCGGGGCCCGTGGGCGTCGACGCCTTGGCCTTGGTGGCCTTGGTCTTCGCGGACTTCCTCGACGCCTTCTTCGAGGACGTCCGCTTTCTGGCCGTCGCCGTCGAGGATGCCCCGGCCGTTGCCGCGCCTGCCTCAGCCGTCGACTCCGCACTCGCCGAATCAGTCCCCTCCGGCTGCGCGGGCTCCGGCTTGTCACTCTTCGACTCCGCCGGCTTCACCGGCGAGTGAGTCGCCGAGGCGGTCCTGCGGGGTCGCGCGCGGCTGCCGATCGGCAGGGCGACGACGAGGCAGACGAGCCCGAGGACCCAGCCGGCGATGACACCGGCGGCCACGAGCGGGGAGCCCTCGCGCAGTTCGACGGTGCCGCCGGCGGCGGGCAGGGAGAACTCCTCGTCCCAGTCGGCGCTCGGTTCGGCCGGGCGCGGCAGCGACGTGCCGTCGATCGCGGCCTCCAGCCCATGCGCGGACTCAGCGACGATGAGCGTGCGTCCTTCCGCACCGGGAGCGATCTCGATCGTCCCCCCGGAGACCGGGGCGGTGCTCAGCGTGCCGTCGGGTTCGGCGATGAGGTACCGGCCGCTGTAGGGCTTGTCGACCTGCCACAGCGTGCCCGACTCGGTGGGGCCGACCTCGACGAGCCCGGTGGCCGCGGCCACAGAGCTGCGCAGCGAGTCGTCGCCGGAATCGACGAGGACGAAGTCGGCGCCGAGCCGACCGAGGAGGTCGCGGACGTCACCAGCATCATCGGCCGAGAGCGCGGCGGCGGCCTGGGCGACGAGCACCTGGTCGGAGCCGATGGGCAGGGGCCTGCGCTGCCACGGCGGCCCGCCGACCGCCTCGGCGGCCCGGATCGTCGAGGTGCCCACCACGGTGCCGTCGTCAGAGGAGACGAGGGTGGCGAGCACTTCGCCGTCGACCTCGTTCAGGCGCAGGGTGCGCGCTTCGGCTGCTCCGGCGGCACGATCAGCGGCGAGTGCGGGCACCGACCCGTGCTCAGCAGTCCGCACTGTGTCGGCGGAGGTGAAGGCCGGACCGGTTCCGAGGACGGCGAACCCGAGGGCGGCGACGGCGACGAGACCGGTGAGCACGCGCATGGGCGCGACCCGGCTGCGGGCGCCGAGGCGGTCGGCACCGAGGACGAGGAGCGCGATCGCACCGAGGCTGGTCAGCGTCAGACCGGCCGCCGGATAGGAGCCGATGAGGTGGAAGGGACCGACCTGGGCCGGGAGGTGGACCTGCAGGGTCGCGAGCAGGAGGCCCGCGAGGTAGAGCCCGACGGTCCAGGTGAGGGTCGGCAGCGGGATGCGGGCCTCGATGAGCGTGAGGAACGCGAGGACGAGCATGGGCAGCACGATCGCCGGCGCCCACAGGCCCACGGTGCCGGCCACTCCCGGGGCGACGCCGAGC
Organism: Brevibacterium metallidurans; assembly: GCF_037101285.1. Classification (NCBI taxonomy): domain Bacteria; kingdom Bacillati; phylum Actinomycetota; class Actinomycetes; order Micrococcales; family Brevibacteriaceae; genus Brevibacterium; species Brevibacterium metallidurans. The sequence continues at coordinate 108,067 of NZ_BAAAAF010000007.1, read as the reverse complement.
GAGGTGAGCACTCCGGTCAGCCATTGGAGGTCGAGCGGGGCGGGGAAGCCGACGGCGAGCAGATAGGTCGGCGGAGCGCTCGGTGCCAGTGCCTGCCCGGGCATCGTGAGCAGCGTCCCGGGTTCGGTGACGACGCCGAGCAGCCACGGCCAGGCGAGGACGAGGGTGGGGGCGAGCAGCCACAGATGGCGTGTCCCCCGGCGGAGGACGAGCAGGACGATCGTGAGCACGATGCCGACGACGAGCAGCAGCGGGACGCCTGCGACGAGGACGAAGAGGAGGAGTCCGCCCGTCGCCGCGGCGGACACCGAGCCAGTGCGCAGGCTGCGGCTCAGGGCGAGGACGATGAGCGGCGCGACGATCCAGGCGAGGACGACGCCGAGGCGACCGGTCGAGAGCGCGGTGAGGAAGAGCGGGGCGACGACCCAGAGGAGTCCGGCCAGCGCCCTGATCCAGCGTCCGCGCACGAGGATCCCCGCGGCCGCGTATGCGGCGATCGCGGCGGCGACCGGGGCGAGGAGGATGAGGACGCGGACGGTGAGGTCGATGTCGCCGAGGAAGGGCAGACCGAGGACGGCGAGGACGAGCTGCAGCGGGTCGGCGGGGACGTCGGCGCCGGTGCCGACGTCGAGGAAGCCTCCGAAGAGGCGCCCGACGAGGTCGGGGAAGCTCACATCGGTCGAGCCGAGGGCCCCGCCGACGAGGTGGCCTGGACCGAAGAGCCGGAAGGAGACGAGGCCGCTGAGGACGCCTGAGATGAGGATGAGGTAGGTCAGCGGGTGGGTGAAGATGCCCGCTGAGCCGCTGACCTCGAGGCGGGAGAAGGAGTCGATGGCCTCTTCGGTGTCCCCGACCTGGTGGAGGTCGGCGTCGTCGAGTGTGTCGGCGGTCTCGCCGGGGGTCGGACGGGCGCCGGCCTCGACGAGGCTGCGTCTCTGGACGGCGAGTTCGTCGGGGTCGGCGTAGAGCGCCGAGAGGTGGGCGCTGTTCGCGCGTCTGCCCAGGCGCGCGCGCTTCGCGTTGGCCCTGCGCAGCCGGGCGGTGGCGCTGACGTCGGCGGAGAGGCCGAAGAGCGCGCGGAAGTGCCATCCCGCGGTGCGCGGGTCGTTGCCGAGGAGGGCGAGGAGTCCGTCGCCGAGGCGAGTGAGCGCGAGCAGGCAGACCAAGGGCACGAGTCCGGGCCGGGCGAGGCTGAGCCGGTAGCGCTGCTCGGTCCGGATGTGGGCGGCGGCGCGCGGAGGACGGGGCGAAGTGCCCAGCTGGGCCGCCTCGGTGGCGGAGATGCCTAAGCGGGCGTGCGGGGCGAGGACGACGCGCTTGCCGAGGTCGCGGAAGCGGCGGGAGAACTCGATGCCGCGGTAGGCCGGTCCCAGCGCCCGGCTCGGGGCGCCGACCCGGGAGAGTTCGGCGGTGGCGATGAGCATGCCCGGCAGGTCGAGGGCCAGGGTCTCGCCCTCGCCGTCGCGCTGGCCCTGGTCGATCTCGCCGGATCCGACAGGGTTGAGGCGCACCCCCGCCGAGGTGGTCGTCACTCCTGCGGAAACGATCCTCTCCCCGGCCATGAGCTTGGGACCGACCGCGGCGATGGACTCGGTGGCGCTGATCGCTTCGATGAGTTCGTCGAGGCAGCCGGGCTCCGGGCGCGAGTCGGGCGTGAGGAACCACAGGTACTCACTGCCGGAGACCGCGGGCAGCTCAATCGCCTCGGTGACGGCGAGGCCCCCGAGATCGACGACGGGGATCTCGGGGTGGGTCCGCCGCAGAGCCGATTCGAGCTCGGCACGGGAGGAGTCGTCGCCGGAGAGGACGACGACGGTGACAGCAGGCCTCACACGACTCGCTTCTTGAGTCGGCGGCGTTCGCGCTCGGACATGCCGCCCCAGATCCCGAACCTCTCGTCATTGGCCAGGGCGTACTCGAGGCATTCGGAGCGGACCTCGCAGGATTCGCAGACGCGCTTGGCCTCCCGCGTCGAGCCGCCCTTCTCTGGGAAGAAGGCCTCAGGGTCGGTCTGGGCGCACAGCGCCTGGTCCTGCCAGGACAGTTCCCCGTCCTCGGCGGCGCCGAGGAGCAGCGACAGCGGTGAGACTGCGGTATCGTCGACGGGCAGCGGAGTGAGGTCGTTCGGGTCGATGGCCAGCGGGTCCGGAAGCGTGTCCGGAGTCCTGGCGCCGGGTTCGACGAACCAGTCGCCGGCGCTGCGGGATGTCACTCCCGGTACGACGGAGTGCTCCTCCTGCTCGAGCCTCTTTCTCTGTGCGCTCTGCACGATGTTCCCCTTTCCCACGCTCAGCGTGTTGTGCCAACCGAATCCGTGAATTCGTGCTAAGCGCGTTCCCCTTAGGTATAAATTACACGCGTGTCATTACCGTCGAGTCAAGCCCTCGTGGAGTATCTGGGCGGTCCGCGAGCTCGTATTCGAACACACCTTCACATGCACACGCGCCGCCGACACAACATATGGGGATGCACATGCCTCCCTGCCACTATCCATGGGGTCCGCCAGATGAGACTGTGAGAATTTCGGATTCGTTCGCCCGAGGTGGGAATATGGAGGGATGACAGCGAGCGCGGGCATGAACGACAGACTCCTCACGGTCTACGCCCCTCCGGTCGACGACGACATCCGTCCCGGGTCCGACCTCGCGGCGATCCTCGTGACCAGCCTCCGCCGCAACCGCATCGACCTCAAGGACGGCGATGTCCTCGTCATCGCCTCGAAGGTCGTCTCGAAGGCCGCGGGGCGGCTGACGAGGGTGGCCGACCGCGCCGAGTTCGAAGATCTCGTCGCCCACTCCTCGACCCACCTCGTCGCCGAACGCAGCTACGCCTCGGGCACGACCGTTCAGGTGGTGCGGACCCGTGCCGGCACGGTGCAGGCCGCGGCGGGCCTCGATCAGTCGAACTCCGGCGGCGACGTCGTCCTCCATCCCATCGACGCCGACCGTTCGGCGGACGAGCTGCGCGCCCGCGTCGAGGAGGCCTTCGACGTGCGCATCGGCGTCGTCGTCTCCGATACGACCTCGCGTCCGTGGCGGGTGGGGGTCGGCGACATCGCGCTCGGGCTCTCCGGGTTCTCCGGCCTCGACGACCAGCGGGGCCTGCCCGATGACGACGGACGCGTGCAGACGGTGACCGTGCGGGCGATCGCCGATGAGATCGCCGCGGCCGCCGACCTCGTCAAGGGCGCGGCCCGCGGTCTGCCCATGGCGCTCGTGCGCGGCGCGGGAGGCTACCTCGACAACGGCAGAGCGGGGGCGAAGGCACTGTGCCGCGACCTCGGTGAGGACTGGTTCCGCTACGGCCACGTCGAGGCGATCCAGCGCGGACTCGGCGTCGAGACCGTGCCGGGCCGTCCGGCGGCCGGTGACGGCGGTGACGACATCCTCGAACGCGTCTCCCGGGCGATCCGCGTCGTCCGCGGCGGGATCTCCCGGACTCCGGGGCACGCGGCCTGGCGGATGCGCATCGAGGGCGCGGGGTCGCGGATCATCATGAGCCCCTCGGATTCGCCGGCGATGACGCAGGCCGACGGTCCCCCGCTGCTCGAGGCGATGGTCGGCCTCGGCTCGCTCGTCGAACGCATGCACACCGCGCTCTTCGCCGAAGACCTCTCCGCGACGACGAAATGGCACTGGGCCGACGGCGAGCTCGGCTCCTTCCCCCGTGGGGTGACGATCGACATCGGTCTCCTCACCCCCTGAGCGGCCTCCCGCGGACTGACCGCGGGCGCTCCGCCAGCCCTGACATTCCGACCCCCTGACGTTACGAACCCTTGACGTTCCGCCCCCGGACGTTCTCGCCCCGACGAAAGCAGGTCACCCATGGCACTGACCCGACTCAGCCGCACCGGCGGTCCCGTGCTCTTCTGGCGCGGACCCGACTACGACAGCCTCGACCTCACCGGCCCCGTCATCGCCAACTGGGTGCACAAGGGAGTCGGGCTCTTCGGCGACTACGAGCTCGGACCGGACTTCACGCTCTTCGTCCCCTCCCCGTCCGGTCTCCACTGGCGCGAACTCGTCGCGGTCCTCAGCGTCCTCCTCGGCGGCGGCCGCGTCATCCTCGCACGGGGCGGGGACGCAACGGACAGCGGCACCGGAAGCGCAGCCGACTCCCCCGCGAACGGCGGCGACTCCCCCGCTAGCGACCCCCAATCCTCTGGGGCCGGCGGCATCGATCCCGCGACGGTCCCGGACGGGGACTTCCATGCCTTCGTCCCCCTCGGCTTCGAGACCGACCCGGCGATCGCCTCGGCGGAGGAGATCTTCGTCTTCAATCCGCCCGCACTGGCCCTGAGCACTCCCGTGGACGCCGACTTCATCGACGTCAACTCCGCGATCCGCGCCTACCCCGACGTGGCGTCCCGGCGCTTGGTCCGCTCCGGGACCCTCGCCGTGGCCGGCGCCGACGGCACGAGGGAGATCCCCTGGGCCGAAGCCGCCGCAAGCGATGCGGACACAGGCACTCGGCCCACGGGCATCCTCGTCTCCCACTCGACCCCACGGCCGGACGAGTGGCCCGAATTCCTGCACCACCTCCTCGGCGGGGGTGAGACCGTGCTGGGCACGGGAGTCGAGGTGGCCCACATCACGGACCTCGCACGGACCCTCGGGGACGTCCGTGGCAGACTGGGCTCATGGACAAAGTAGTTGACACGCCCGCAGCGGCGGTGGCCGATATTGCCGATGGATCGTCGATCGCCGTGGGCGGGTTCGGGGTCGTCGGCGTACCCGAATACCTCATCCGGGCCATCCGGGACCAGGGGACGACCGACCTCGAGGTGATCTCGAACAATGCCGGCGTCGACGGCCGCGGACTCGGCGTGCTGCTCGCCGACCACCGGCTGCGCCGCATCATCGCCTCCTACGTCGGGGAGAACAAGGAGTTCGCCCGGCAGTACCTCTCCGGTGAGCTCGAGGTCGAGCTCACCCCGCAGGGCACGCTCGCGGAGAAGCTGCGGGCCGGTGGTGCGGGGATCCCCGCGTTCTACACGATCACCGGTGCGGGCACGCAGGTCGCCGAGGGCGGCATGCCGTGGAAGTACGATGCGGACGGCAACGTGATCAAGGAGTCCCCGGCGAAGGACACGCGGGTCTTCGACACCTTCGGCGAGGAGAAGCAGTACGTCCTCGAGGAGTCGCTGGCTCCCGACTATGCGCTCGTGCGGGCCGCGATCGGCGACCGCGACGGCAACCTCGTCTTCCATTCCTCGGCACGCAACTTCAATCCCCCTGCCGCGCAGGCCGGTCGGATCACGATCGCCGAGGTCGAGAAGCTCGTCGAGCCCGGCGAGATCGACCCGGACCAGGTGCATGTGCCCGGCGTCTTCGTCCACCGCGTCGTGCCCCTGACCCCCGAGCAGGTCGCCGACAAGCCGATCGAGAAGCGCACCCTGCGCCCCACCCCCGCCGCGAGCGCCTGAGGAGAGCCCCTATGTCACTGACACGCAACCAGATGGCGGCACGTGCCGCGCAGGAACTCGCCGACGGCAGCTACGTCAATCTCGGCATCGGCATGCCGACCCTCGTGCCGAACTACCTGCCCGAGGGCGTCAGCCTGGTCCTCCAGTCCGAGAACGGCCTCCTCGGCGTCGGCCCGTACCCGACCGAGGACGAGGTCGACCCGGACCTCATCAACGCGGGCAAGGAGACCGTGACGATGCTGCCCGGCGCCTCGTACTTCGATTCGGCGGCGAGCTTCGGCATGATCCGCGGCGGCAAGATCGATGCGGCGATCCTCGGCGCGATGCAGGTCGCGACCAACGGCGACATCGCGAACTGGATGATCCCGGGCAAGATGGTCAAGGGCATGGGCGGGGCGATGGACCTCGTCCACGGCGCCAAGCGCGTCATCGTCGTCATGGACCACGTCGCCAAGGACGGCTCGCACAAGCTGCTCGAGGTCTGCGATCTGCCGCTGACCGGCAAGGGCGTCGTTGAGCGCATCATCACCGATCTCGCCGTCCTCGACGTCTCCGGGAATGCGTTCACACTCGTCGAGCTCGCTCCCGGGGTCACCGTCGAGGAGGTCAGGGAGAAGACCGGCGCCGAGGTGATCGTCGAGGGCGAGGTCCCCACCGTCTCCGTCCCCGACGTCTGAGCCGCCGGCGCGCTGCGCCGCGCTGGGGCGCTGGTCTCCGCTTCGCGACCACCCGCGGCCGCACGAACCACCCTTGGCTCCTCGAACCACCCGCGGCTACACGCACCACCTTTGGCTCCACACACCACCAGGAGCTCAGCACACACCACCCGGAGCAGCTCGTCCTACCCGTGCAAAGGTAGGACGAGCCGCTGACCGTGCGGGTTGCGGGGTGTCGCGGATCAAGTGCCGCAGGTCAGGAGCCGCCGGTGAGGTGCCGCTGGCCGGTAGCCGCGAGTCAGGTGCCGCTGGCCGCCAGCCGCCATCGAGCAGCCGCCGACCGCGCCGGCAGGCGGACCTCCGCTCTCAGGCGAAGGGCAGGGCGCGGTCGAGACCGGTGGTCGCGATGAAGAGGTCGCCGTGGCCGTCGGCGGTCACGGCAGGTTCGTTCGCGCCGATGAACACGCTCTGCCCACGGGTCAGCGTCGTCGAGGCGCCCACCGAGGTCAGCGTGATCGACCCTGAGGTGCACAGGGCGATCGCCGCACCGCGACGATCGATGCGCTTGAGTCGCGGGCACCGCAGGGCCTGGAGGGCGAAGTCCTCGGTCGCGCCCTTGAGCACGCCGTCGCGATCGGGTTCGATCAGCCTCGGCGCCCCCGAGGTGAAGGTCGCGGTCGCCGTGAGCTCGGGGATGTCGACGTGCTTGCTCGTCAGTCCCCCGCGCAGGACGTTGTCGCTCGACGCCATGATCTCGATCCCCGTGCCGCCGAGGTAGGCGTGGAGGACGCCGGAGTCCATCGCGAGCGCCTCGCCCGGCTGGAGGTGGACGCGGCAGAGCATGAGCGCGACGAGAACACCGGGGTCGCCCGGATAGTCGGCGACGAGTTCGCGGAAGGTCTGCATCGGATCGACCGCGGTCCCGATCTGCGAAGCGTGACCCCGCGGCGGCGTCGCGAAGTCCTGGCCGGCGATCTCGTCGACGAGGCCCGGCGCCCGCGGGTCGCCGAGGATGCGCTCGACGGTGCGCGAGAACGCCTTCGCCTCACTCAGCGCCTTGAGCGATCCGAGGATCTCACCGAGGAAGTCGAGCGAGGTCGCGGAGAGCGAGAGCGAGAGGAAGCGCTCGAAGGTCGCCCGCACGGCCTTGCGCGGGCGGAATCCGGACAGCGCGTGGAACTCGGTGAGCGCGTAGATGAGCTCGGGTTTCGCCGAGGCGTCCTTGTAGTTGCGTTCGGGCGCATCGAGATCGGGGCCGGTCTCCTCCTCCCGCGCGAAACCGGCTGCGGCCTGCGCGGGCGTGGGGTGGACCTGGATCGAGAGCGCCCGCTGGGCGGAGAGGACCTTGAGGAGGAACGGCAGACGGGGGCCGAAGACCTCGAGCGAATCCCGGCCGAGGAGGCCCTCGGGATCGCCGGCGATGTATTCGATGAGGTTCGGACCCGAGGCGACCCGGCCGTTCGCGCGGACGTCGACCGATGAGGAGGAGCCGACGCGGCCGTAGCCGAGAGCGGAGTTCGTCTCCTGTGCGGCCGCGACCTCGAGACGTGAGGGGCTGAGCGGGTGGGCCCCGAGCCAGAGCTCGGCGCACGGCGTTCCGTCCGGGACGGTGCCGAGGATCGCAGGGATCGCATCCGGGGTGCCCCAGTCGAAGTTCTTCACCGTGTTGTTCAGCCGCCGCACCGACCCAGCTCCTTCCGTTCGCTCGTGCTCATCCCACCACCGTAGCGTGTGCGCGTCCCGGATTCCGGAGATGACGCTGTGACTTCATCTCCTGTTCAGGGCCGTACATCAAGAGTTCACTGCGGCAGGCTCGTCGAACAATAGGGGTACCCGCCGTGAATGCGCGCGGGCCCCGCAGCGCGTTGGCACTGCGGGGCCCTGCTTGCGCTGATCTCTCAGCGCTTCACTGACTTCTCAGCGGCTTCTCGATCAGCCGACGACGCGGATGACCTTGGCGCCGCGGCTGAGCATCCACTCGTAGCTGCGCTTGGCCGTGTTCGTCCGGGTCGAGCCCGCATCGTACATCTGCCCCTTGGTCTCGGAGATGATGCCGATGTGACCGGGGATCCAGATCAGGTCACCGGGCTTGGCGTCCTTGACCGAGACGACCTTGCCCACATTGCGCTGCTGGCTGGTCGTGCGCGGCAGCTTGATGCCGTTCTTGCCGTAGACGTACTGGGTGAACCCGGAGCAGTCCCATCCCTTCGGCGTGGTCCCGCCCCAGACGTACTTCACACCGAGGTAGGACTTCGCGTCCTTGACGATCGCGTTGCGCTGGGCCTGGATCTGCTCTTCCTTGCTCGGCTTGTCCTCCTTGGGAGGCTTCGTCGGCTTGGGCGAGGGCTTCGGCGCGGGCTTCGTCGGCTTCGGGGCCGGCTTCGTCGGCTTGGGCTTCGGCGCAGGATTGCTCGAATCGTTTCCGTCGGCTGCAGCACCTTCCCCGGAGTCTGCACCCGAACCGCCGTCTGCGGCATTGCCTCCCGGCGGCGAGTTCTCATCGACGACACCGCCGGAGATCTTGCCGTTCGGTGAGAACTCCGTGGTCCCGTAGCCTTCGGCCCAGACGAGCCTGGCGCCTTCGAAGAGCTGCTCGGCGCGACCGTTCTTCACCGTGGGGTTGGTCTTCGGGTACCCGAGGTGCCCGCGTTCGTACCCTTTGGACTTCCAGTAGCTCTGCAGCACACCGGTGGTGTACTTCGCCCCGGTCTTGGGCGACCAGTGGAACGTTCCCTTCGAGAAGGTCTGATACGCTCCACCGTTCTTCAGGCCGCCCTTCTCGGTCCCCGTGGGCAGCCCGACCTGCTGGATGACGTCACCGGTCAGTGCGCCCCTGATCGCGCCCTTGACGTGGTAGGCACCGGTCTTCTGGGACCAGTAGACGACGCCCTTCTCGTAGTTGCGTCCCTTGGCGCCGGCGATGCCCTTGACGTCGAACTCGTTGCTCGTGGCCTTGCCGAGGTTGTTCTTCTCGGCGTAGGACTCGATCGCGGTCTTCGGCTTCGGCTTGGGCTTCGGCGACTCGGTCTTGTCGTCGGCAGGCAGGTCACCGGACTTGAGGATCGCGTTGACGGTGCTGCGGACCTCGCCGAGCTTGGCGTAGAACGCATCGCCCGGGCAGTCGGTGTTGCCGAGGTCGCGGTGGCCGACGAGGGTCGACTTGCTCGCGGTCAGCCCGTTGAGCGAGAACTTCCAGGCGATCGCGGCCGCCACGGCGTCACGGGTCTTCTTCGGAGGAGCCGAGCCGTTGTACGTGCCGAGCACCGAGATGCCGAACGTTCCGGTGTTGTACCCGGCGACGTGCGCACCGATGACGGCCTTCTCGAGCTTGCCGTCGCGGGCCTGCCACAGGCGGCCGTACTTGTCGGCGACGACGTTGTATCCGATGTCGGACCAGCCGCGTCCCTTCTGGTGGAAGGACTGGATGCCGCGGATGATCGAGGGCACGTCCTCAGCGGAGTAGCTGTTCGACCCCGAGGTGTGGTGGACGACGGCCTGCTTGATGCCGCTCGCGTAGCTGACGCTGCCCTTGTACGGCTTCGCGCCCCAGGACTTGCGGGAGGCGATCTTCGGCATGGGCACCTTCGCCGACTTCGCGACGGTGTCCACCGTGGAGGTGCCGGGAACGTAGTTCTGGGTGCTCACCGTGGCGGCACCGGCAGCTGAGACGTTCGTCGCCTCGGCGCCCGAGCCGTCGACGGCCGGCACGGTCGTCCCCGCGTCGGTCGTTCCGGCGTCGGTCGCGGCCGATTCCTCGGTCGCACCGGTCGACTGCGGGTCGATCTGGACGGGAGCGTTCTCGGCGACCGCCTGGGCGTCTGCGGACGAGCGCTTCGGGTCGACGAGGACGAGTTCGGCGTCGCTGGGAGCCTGATCGCCGAGGATGCGCATCTGCACACCGTCGGCGCGGTTGACGGTGAACGGCTCGGAGCCTTCGTTCTTCGCCTCTTCCTGCTTCTCCTCATCGAGGGTCTGCCAGGCGCCCCATCCGCTGCCGCTCTTGACGCGGACCTGGATGCGGATGCTGCTGGCGGCGTCGGAGAAGGTGACGCCGACGAGGCTGGGGTTCTTCGACGGCACGTCGAGGACGTCGGAGATGAGCGCGATGTTCACGCCGTCCTCGGTCTTCTGCTGCACGGAGCCGGAGATGTCGTCGCCGTCCTTCGACGGCTCCTTCGTCTCCTCCGCCGGAGCGGTCTCCTCCGCCGGTGCGGTCTCCTCGGCGGGAGCGGCGTCGCCGGACTGGCTCTGCTCGCCCTCTGCGGGGGTGGTGGAGTCTCCCGATCCCTCGGGTGAGGTCAGGCCCGCCGAGGCGGGGGTGACGGTCGCCGACGCCGGCTGCGCGCTGACGTTGACCGTGGCAGGCACCTGGGTGGCTGCGAGTGCGGTCTGCGACTTGAATATGTTCGGAAGGTTGCTCGATGCGCTCTGGTTGGCGACGGAGGCAGCTGAGTCACTGGAGTCGCGCGCGCCGGGGACTTTGAGTCCGTCCTCGCTCACGTTGAGCGCCTTCTGGGTCACTTCCGGCTCGACGGTTGCAGCAAAGGCGGTCGGAGCCGTGACCGCTAAGGTGCCGACGAGTGCGACTGAAGCGCAGCCCGCGACTGTGGGCAGAATGTATTTCATCGTTACAGCCTTTTCGAGGAAGTCAGGGAAGTTCAGGCCTTGGGAGTCCGCTTCACCGTCGGCAGAACGGTGGGCAACCCCAACATCTCAAAATTGTTACACATTTCCGGCGTGTCAGACTAGCCAAATAACGAATGAACATAATTACACGGGTGTGGTTCCCAGTGTTCTTGGGCGACACACCGAGCGAAAGTTTTTTCGTCGGGTCCTGCTTCGGTCATCCTCGACCGGACCGACACGCCGTGACCGACCCCGGTCTCAGCGCCTCACGGGACGTAGCAGATCGACCGCGCGTCGGCCTCGGATCCCTTCTCAGGGCTCGCCGAGGCGCTCACGTCGGTCGCCTGCGAGGCGGCCGCCTCGGTGCCTGCGGAGGCACTGACCACGGCTGCCGCGGAGGTGCCTGCGGCGACGCCTGCGGGGGCTGAGAGCGCATTGCTCTGCTTCTCAGCGTCCTTGGTGGCTTTGTCGATCGCATTCGCAACGAGGCGGCGCGCTTCGGCGAAGTCCGGTTGCGATGGTGTCACGCGCGGCGGAGTGAGGTCAAGCGACTCGATCTTCTGGCTCTTCACTTTGAGCGCCAGGTCGACGAACATGTCGACCTGGGTCGAGGGGATGTCGGTGGACACAGCTCCCGGGGTGGCTGCGGCGATGTCCTGGTAGCGGGTGAGCACAGTGGCCGGGTCGAGCTGCTTGACCATCGCCTCCTGCACGCACCGCTGCCGGATCATCCGCTCGTAGTCGCTGGAGAACTCGCGCGAGCGGGCGAACCACAGCGCGTGGTAGCCGTCGAGCTTCTGCTTGCCCGGCTCGATCCAGCCCTTGACGGGGCCGTGCTTGCCGGTGGCCGGGTTGACCTTCGAGGAGATCGGCACGCGCTTGCCCGAGACCAGGGTGATCCCGCCGAGGGAGTCGATGAGCTTCTCGAAGCCCTTGAGGTTGACCATCGCGTAGTACTGGACCTTGAGCCCGGTGATCGCCGAGGCGGCGTCCATCGTCGCCTGCTCGCCTGCTCGCTTCGGGTCGGGGAACTTGTCCTTGTACTTCTCCCCCTGCTGGAACACGGCGTTGAGCAGGCACTCGTTGCCGCAGTTGAATCCCTGCGGGTAGATCGAGGCCAGCGGCGAGCCCTCGGCGAAGGGGACGTTCTGCATATTGCGGGGCAGACCGACGATGACGGTCTTGCCCGTCTCGGCGTCGATCGAGACGAGCGACATCGAGTCGGGACGGATGCCGGTGCGGCCCTTGCCGGCGTCGGAGCCGAGCAGGAGGATGTTGTAGCGGCCGTCGACGGGCTTCGCGGCCTTGCCGGAGGCGAAGAGGTCGCTGACGAGCCCGCGCTGGGAGTTGAGCATCGTCGTCCCCCACGCCAGAGGCCCGGTGACGACGAGGAGGAGGGCGCAGAAGGCGCCGAGGAACCGCGTGCGCGCCTTCTTCGACAGGGTCACCAGCCGGATCCTGCGCACGGTGTCGAAGAGGCAGATGACCCAGTTGAGGCCGACGACGGGCACCCAGATGGTGAGGAACGTGAGGATGTAGGGGTTCGTGCCGATCGTGAACGCGAAGGTGCGGTTGATGAGGATCGCGATGACCGAGGCGATGAGGAGGATCCAGCTGATCGCGGTGATCGACAGGGAGATCTTCGCCCAGCGCCGGGAGCGGAAGAGCAGCTGAACGCCGCCGGGCAGCAGGGCTGAGACGAGGAGGAGCAACCACGCCCGCACGTCCCGCGTCGGCTGCGAAGCGTAGGACGGGAAGCGGATGGGGTCGATGTATCTCGTCTCGGCCACTGCCTCACCTTCTTCTGCTCGCGTGCCGACCCACCGTCCCTGCACAGGCATCAATCCTGCCAAACCAACGTCCGAGTCCTCTGTGTCCATCCATTGTGTCCCGTGGGCGCGGCCGAATCCCGCACATCCGGTCCTCGCATGTCGTGCCTGCGCACGTGTTCTGCCCCACACTCACGCAACCGACCGCCCTCGCACGGGTGCGAGGGCGGTCGGTCGCCGCGGGGACTGCGAGCTGCGCTCAGCCGAGCAGCTGGCGGCCCATGACGAGACGCTGGATCTGGTTGGTGCCTTCGTAGATCTGCGTGATCTTCGCGTCCCGCATCATCCGCTCGACGGGATGGTCGACGACATAGCCGGCCCCACCGAGGAGTTGGACGGCGTCGGTGGTGATCTCCATCGCCGCATCGGAGGCGAAGGCCTTCGCTGCGGCCCCGAAGTACGTGAGGTCCTCATCCCCGCGCTCGCTCTTGGCCGCTGCGGTGTAGGTAAGCTGACGGGCGGCTTCGAGCTTCATGCCCATGTCGGCGAGCATGAACTGGATCGCCTGGAAGTCGGCAATGCGCTTGCCGAACTGCTGGCGCTCCTTGACGTAGGCCAGCGCATAGTCGAGCGCGCCCTGGGCGATGCCCACGGCCTGTGCGGCGATCGTCACCCGCGTGTGGTCGAGGGTGCGCAGGGCGATCTTCAGCCCCTCACCGGGGGCACCGACGATGCGGTCACCGGGCAGCCGGACGTTGTCGAAGAGCAGTTCCCGCGTCGGTGAGCCCTTGATGCCGAGCTTGCGCTCCTTCTCCCCGAAGGTGAAGCCCTCATCGGACTTCTCGACGACGAACGCGGAGATGTTGCGTCCGCGCGCCCCGTCGGGGTCGGTGACGGCCATGACCGTGTAGTACTCGGAGACCCCGGCGTTGGTGATCCACGTCTTCACGCCGTTGAGGATCCAGTCATCGCCGTCTCGGGTGGCACGGGTCTTCATCGAGGCGGTGTCCGAACCGGCTTCGCGTTCGGAGAGACCGTAGGAGAATCCGGCCTCGCCGCGGGCGAGCGGGGCGAGGTACTTCGCTTTGATCGCCTCATCGCCGCCGAGCTGGACGGGCATGCTGCCGAGCTTGTTGACGGCGGGGATGAGGGAGGAGGAGGCACAGCCGCGGGCGACCTCTTCGATGATGATCGCCACCGCGAGCGCGTCGGCGCCCACTCCCCCGTACTGCTCGGGGACGTGGGCGGCGAAGAAGTCGGTCTCGACGAGCGCGTCGTGGGCTTCCTGCGGGTACCGGGATTCGGCGTCGACCTCGGCGGCGAAGGGGGTGATCCGCTTCTCGACGACGTCGCGCACCGCCGCGCGGATCTCTTCGTGCTCTTCACTGGGCTGGTAGAGGTCGAACATCATGCTCCTTTGACTGATCGATCGTTCAGTCAGCAATTATTGCCCGAGCGCCGCCCCTTTGTCGAGGGCGACCTGGCGCAGGCGCGCCCGATACTCGTCGAGACTTGCCCGGATCCGCAGTGATTCGGCGTCCGTTCCGGCACCGAGGATGCGGGCGGCGAGCAGACCCGCGTTCCTCGCCCCGCCGATCGAAACCGTGGCCACGGGGACCCCGCCGGGCATCTGGACGATCGAGAGCAGCGAGTCCATGCCGTCGAGGTGTTTCAGCGGCACGGGCACGCCGATGACCGGCAGCGAGGTCATCGAGGCGATCATGCCCGGCAGGTGCGCGGCTCCGCCTGCTCCGGCGATGATGACGCGCAGACCGCGGTCGGCCGCGGTCTTCGCCCACTCGACCATGTCCTCGGGCATCCGATGGGCGGAGACCACCTCGGCGCTCGAGGCGATGCCGATCTCCGTGAGCGCCTCGGCGGCGGCGGCCATCGTCGGCCAGTCCGAGTCCGAGCCCATGACGATGCCGACGGGGACCGCCGGTGCGGGTGTGTCTGCTGGAGTGCTCATGTCAGGCCCCTTCCCCGGGGTTGTTCGGTGCGGTGAGGTTCGTCGGTGTCGCGGCCGCCGAGGCGGTGGCCTCGGGCATCCGGGGATGCGGGTCGGTGTCGACGCCGGCGATGAAGTCCGCGGCATGCCGGGCACGGGCGAGGACGAGCTCCCGGTCATCGCCGTAGGCGTTGACGTGGCCGACCTTGCGTCCCGGCCGCACCCCCTTGCCGTAGAGGTGGACCTTGACCGCGGGGTCGTGGGCCATGACGTGGAGGTAGGGCTGGTAGAGGTCCTCGTGTTCGGCGCCGAGGATGTTGACCATCACCGACACGTCCTCCCTGGCCTCGGGGCTGCCGAGCGGCAGGTCGAGGACGGCACGCAGATGCTGTTCGAACTGGCTGGTCACCGACCCGTCCTGGGTCCAGTGGCCGGTGTTGTGGGGGCGCATCGCGAACTCGTTGATGAGGAAGCCGTCCGGGGTCTCGAACATCTCCATCGCCATCACCCCGGTGACGTCGAGGGCGCCTGCGACGGTGAGGACCGCCTCGGTGATCTCCTTCGCCTTGTCGCCCGAGAGGCCGGGGGCAGGGGCGATGGCCTCCTTGCACACCCCGTCCTGCTGCCAGGTCTCGACGACGGGCCACACGGCGGTCTGCCCCATCGGGGACCGGCCGACCATGACGGCGAGCTCACGGGTGAAGTCGACCTTCTCTTCGGCGAGGAGGACGGGGACCTCGCGCAGCCACTCACCGACCTCGTCGAGGGAGGAGATGACGCGCACGCCCTTGCCGTCGTAGCCCCCGCGCGGGGTCTTGAGGATGAACGGCAGGCCCACCTCGGCGGCGAAGGCCTCGGCATCGGAGACGCTCGTGATCTCCGCCCATCGGGGGTTGGGCAGGCCGAGTTCGTCCATCCGGCGGCGCATGAGGATCTTGTCCTGGGCGAAGATGAGCGCCTGCGGGCCGGGACGGACCGCGTGCCCGGCGGCGACGAGCGCCTCGAGGTGCTCGGGCGGGACGTGCTCGTGGTCGAAGGTGATGACGTCGACGGTCTCGGCGAAGGCCTTGAGCGTCGCGAAGTCGGTGTAGTCGCCGACGACGACGTCGTGGATGACCTGGGCGGCCGGGGCGTCGGCGGTCTCGGCGAGGACGGCGAACCGGACTCCCAGTGCCTCAGCTGCGGGGGCGAGCATGCGGGCCAGCTGGCCTCCGCCGATGACGCCGATGGTAGGAAAAGTCACGCCTCCCATCCTAACGGCGGCCCGGCCCAGGACGCTCGCGGCTCCCAGCTGACCGACATCCTCACTGTCGTACGATGGACCTCGTCGAGTGCCACGAGGTGAGGAGGGGACCGTGGGCCGCACGCGCACCGAGTTCTCCCGCCTGGCGAAGTTCACCGCCGTCGGCGCCGTCGCCTTCCTCGTCGACCTCGCCGTCTTCAACCTCATCCTCTTCACCACCGACATCGGCCCGCTCATCCCCAAGGTCGTCTCGGTGGCCGCGGCGACCACGGTCAGCTGGCTCGGGTCCCGGCACTGGACGTTCCGCGACGGTCGCACCCATCGTCCGTGGCGGGAGGCGGCAGGCTTCTTCGCCGTCAATGCGATCGGCCTCGGCATCGCCGGCCTCTGCCTCGTCATCAGCCACTACGTCATGGGCCTGACCTCGCCGCTCGCCGACAACATCTCCGGCAACGTCGTCGGTGTCCTGCTCGGCAACATATTCCGCTACCTCATGTACTCCCGCGTGCTCTACCGCGTGCCCGGCAGCGCCTCGACGACAGCCTCGCCGAGGCGGGAGGTCGTCGTCGCCGACACCGACCCCGCAGTCACGGACGATGCCGTCGCCGACGCCGGTCTCACACGAGCAGCAGAGGGACCTGGAGTTCGCGTTCGGTAGTCGCGCCGTGATGGCCGATGAGGGCGAGCGCCGAGGCGGACTCCGTGTCCGAATCGACGACGGCGAAGCCGTCGGCGCAGATCGCGATGACGTCGCCGATGCGCCCGAGCACCCGCGGGTCGACGGGTCCGAAGTACCCGCGGGCGATGGCCTCGGCGCGGGGCAGGACGAGGGCGCGCCCGGCCAGGGTCTCCGTCCACGCGGCCGCCACGTCCGCCTCGGCGCCAGGTTCGGCGTAGAGATGGAGGGCACGCGGCTCCCCGCCGAGGTGGCGCAGCCCCGACTTGAGCTCGGGGGCGTCGACGAGGTCGAGGCGAGTGTCGTGGTCGATGTCGACCATCCCGTGGTCGGCGGTGACGAAGAGAGCCGAATCGTGCGGCAGGTCCTGGGCGAGCCGGGAGAGGACGAGGTCGATGCGCTCGAGCTCCTCGGTCCAGGCCGCCGAGTTCGAACCGTGCACATGGCCGGTCTTGTCGAGGTTGCCCCAGTAGAGGTAGACGAGCCGGGTGCCCGGTGCGCGCACCTCGGCAAGCGCCTGCGCGCTGCGCTCCTCGAGCGTCTTCGAGGCCCGGAACCGGCCGCCGCGCAGCGAGGCCCGGTTGAGTCCCCGACCGGCGAACTTCGCCTCGCCGAGGCTGACGACGTCGACCTCGGCCGATTCGAGGCGTTCGAAAAGAGTCGCATCGGGCACCCAGGCGACAGGGTCGACGTCGAGGTCCCAGGTGAGCTGGTTGAAGACGGCGTCCTTGGCCGGGTCGAGGAGGCGATAGCCGACGACGCCGTGGGCCCCGGGCAGACGGCCGGTGGCCAGGGAGGACAGGGAGTTCGCCGTCGTCGACGGGAAGCCCGCCGAGATCGGGCGGCGGGCGGAGGCCAGTGAGCGGAAGAAGGGTGTGTACCCGCTGTCGCGGCTCAGCAGCCGCTCTCCGAGTCCGTCGATGAGGACGACGATCGCGGTGCGCACCTCACGGTCGGCGCCCAGCGCCTCGGCCCGGCTCAGCGCCGTGCCGTCGAGGATGTGGCCGGCACCGAGGGCGAGCGCCGCGGCGGGCACGACGTCGGAGAGCATCGGTCCCGCGTAGTCGGGAGGTCCGAGCAGGGTCTCGAGGCTCTCGGTCGGGGATCCCACCATCAGCGCCGCGACCGGAGGCGGGCGTGGAAGACGGCCTGGCGCAGGCGGTCGGCGAAGGCGGCGATGCGGTCGACGGCGGCCTGCCCCTCGGCTTCGGCGGAGACGCGGAGGACGACATCCTCGGCGAAGGTCGATCCGCCGTAGCCGTGGTCGCCCATGCAGTCGGGGTCACCGCAGGTCTCGGGGAACGCCTCGATCCGGCGGGCGGCACCCCAGGAGAGGGTCAGCGAGACCTCGACGGGGGCCTCGCCCGGCGTATACGAGGCGGGGTCGGCGAAGGTGCGCCCGACCATGACGGTGCCGAGGCGTTCGAGTTCGATGTCCTCGCTGCTCGTCACGGCCCGCGCCTTCCCACCGGGGGCCACGGCCGGGTCGTCGTCGACGTGGGCGAGCAGCAGGCGGGTCTCGGTGAGGACGAACGCGGTGACGTGACGGTGGATGGACTCGATGTCGACGTGCGTGTCGATGTGGACGAAGTGGCTGAGCACCGGTTCGCCGAACAGGGAATCGGTGAGGATGCCCTGGGTGAGCTGCGGATAGTATCCGGCCGATTGGAGGTCGCGGACGAGGACTTCGGGTAATGCCATGGACTCCATTGTGCCGTACTCGTCCCCGCGCCCCGCATTTATGCTTGAGCCATGGAAGACTATCCTGCCGGGTGGGAAGCCGATGTCGTCCTCCGCGACGGCGGCACCGCCCATCTGCGCCCGATCGTGCCCTCCGACGCCGAGGCGCTGGCCCGCATGCACGAGGCCCAGTCGCCCGAGTCGATCTACCTGCGCTTCTTCGCTCCCCTGCCCAAGCTGCCCCAACGCGACCTCGACCGGTTCGTCAACGTCGACCACAACGACCGGGTAGCGCTGGTGATGACGATCGGCGACGACATCATCGGGGTCGGTCGCTACGACCGGATCTCCCCCACCTCGGCGGAGGTCGCCTTCAACATCGCCGACGCCCATCAGGGGCGCGGCATCGGCTCGATCCTCCTCGAGCACCTCGCCGCTGCCGCCCGGGAGTCGGGGCTGAGGAAATTCACCGCCGAGGTGCTCCCCCAGAACCGCTCGATGCTCCAGGTCTTCCAGGCCGCCGGCTACGAGGTCAGCCGCGGCTTCGACGACGGGGTCGTGGCCGTGACCTTCGACATCGACCCCACGGCCCGTTCGATCGAGGTCCAGGCCACGCGCGAGCACCGCGCGGAGGCCAAGAGCGTGCGCACCGTCCTCCACCCGTCCTCCGTCGTCGTCATCGGCGCCAGCCGGAAGCGGAACTCGACGGGCAACCTCCTCATCCGCAACATCGTCTCAGCCCACTTCACCGGGGACCTCTGGGTCGTCCACCCCGAAGCCGACCAGGTCGCCGGCGTGCCCGCGTATGAGAGCCTCGACGCCCTGCCGGGCACTGCGGATCTCGCCGTCATCGCGGTGCCCGCCGACTCCGTCACCGAGGTGGTCCAGGAGTGCGCCGCCCACGGGGCCAAGGCCGTCCTCGTCATCTCCTCCGGCTTCGCCGAGACCGGCCGGGCCGGCGCCGAACTCCAACGTCAGGTCGTCGCCACCTCCCGGGCCTACGGGATGCGGCTCATCGGACCGAACTCGTTCGGCATCGTCAACGAGGCCCCCGATGTCAGACTCAACGCCTCGCTCGCCCCGTTCCTGCCCGAACCCGGCACCCTCGGCCTGTTCAGCCAGTCGGGGGCGCTCGGCACGGCCCTGCTCGCCACGGCGAAGAACCGCGGCCTGGGGATCTCGACGTTCGTCTCCGCCGGCAACCGCGCCGACCTCTCCGGCAACGACCTCCTCCAGTACTGGGAGGAGGACCCGGCCACGCACACGGTGGGCCTCTACCTCGAATCGATCGGCAATCCGCGGAAGTTCTCCCGCATCGCCCGCCGGGTCTCCCGCGTCAAACCCGTCATCGTCGTCAAATCCGATGTCACGGGCCGCGAACTGCCGCCCGGACACGTCGTGCGCACCTCCTCGCTCGCCCCGCACGCCCTCGACCAGGTGCTCGGCCAGGCCGGAGTGGTCCGCGCCGACACCGTCCACCAGCTCTTCGACTTGGCGCAGGTCTTCTCCACCCAGCCGCTGCCGGCCGGGCGCCGGGTCGGGGTGATCGGCAACTCCGCGGCCCTGTCGACGCTCATCGTCCAGCGCGCCCGCGCCGAAGGGCTGACCGTCGAATCCGCGGTCGTCTCCCTCCACCCCGAGGTCGAGGCCGAGACCTTCGGCAGCGAGCTCGAGGCGATGTACGCCCGCTCCGACATCGACTCCGTCATCGTCACCTTCACCCCGTCGGCCGGGGCCGAGGAGAACGAGATCGCCGCCCGCCTCGCCGAGGCCGCGGCCCGGTCGGAGAAGACGACGGTCGCATGCTTCCTCGGCATCCACGGCGTCCAGGACGAGCTCACGAGCTTCCTCACCGATGACGAGGGCAAACGGGTGACGCACACGGTGCCCAGCTACCTCGGACCCGAGGACGCCGTGTGGGCGCTCGCCCGGGCCACCGACTACTCCCGGTGGCGTGCGGCCGACCACGGACGCTTCCTCGAGATCGAGGACCTCGACGACAAAGGGGTGCGCGAGATCGTCGATGCCGCACTCGAGGGCGCCGGCCCCGGCTGCCCCGTCGTCCTCTCCCGCGAGCGCGCCCGGGACCTGCTCAGCTGCTACGGGATCGAGACGGTCCCCTACATCACGGCCGCCTCGGTGGCCGAAGGACTCAAAGCCGCGGAGACGATCGGCTACCCGGTCGCGCTCAAGGCCGTGACGAAGTCGCTGCGCCACCGCATGGAGCTCGGCGGGGTCCGCCTCAACATCGACACGCCCGAGGAGCTCACGGAGGACTTCACCGCCATCCAGAGCCTCATCTCCTCCCTGCCCGGGGACGAGGAGCTGCTCGTCGACGTCCAGGCGATGGCGCCGCCCGGGGTGCCCTGCGTCATCCGCGCCGGCGAGGACCGCCTGCTCGGACCGATGCTCTCGTTCTCCCTGGCCGGGGACACCACGGAACTCCTCGGCGATGTCGAGCATCGGGTCGCGCCGCTGACGGACAAGGACGCCGGGGACATGATCCGGTCGATCAAGTCCTCGCCGAGGCTGTTCGGCTACCGGGGGCTGCCCCCGGTCGACATCGATCCGCTCATCGACGTCCTCGAACGCCTCTCCGTCCTCGTCGAACGCCATCCGCAGATCCTCGACGTCGAGATGCACCCGATCGTCGCGACCGAGACGAAGAGCCACATCCTCGACGTGCGCATCTCGCTGCTCGCCGATGCGACACGGATCGACACGACCAGGCGGCTGCTCAGCTGAGCAGAGATCGGATGTCTGCCGATTTCGCGGCGGTCCTGGACGCAGCCGACCCGATTGGTGGGAACCGACTGACTTTTTGGCGAGTCATATACCAATCCATCGACCGAACATGTAGTGTCTGTATCCGTTCGAGCATGAATAGTTATGCATTTGTGCCCTAAATAGCACGGCCGGTCCCCGGCCGCAGTCTGTGACCGAAGTGGGTCATTACCGTCAGCAGGCACCCTTGTGCTTCAGGGGTGTCCACGAGAGCGAGGCAGAGAGCATTGATTTCGCGCAAAGATGTCGTCACGGATTCCGCCATCGCCGTCGTCGCCGAGCAGGGGGTCCGCGGACTCACCCATCGTGCGGTCGACGCCATGGCCGAACTCCCCGTCGGCTCGACATCCAACGTCTACCGCACGCGTGACGCCCTCGTCACCGGAATCCTCGAGCGCATCGGCGAGCTCAACTCCCGCCAGTTCGATCGCCTCGTCGAGAACACGACGACGGGTGGGACCCCGCTCGTCGACGCTGCCATCGGACTGTGCTTCGACCTGCTCACCACCGACCGCAACCGCTTCTACACCTCCGTCATGCTCAGCCTCGACCCGGCCCTGCCCGCCGAGGCGCTCGCGGCGAAGAAGGCGAACATGGCCACGGTGGACTCCTTCGTCATGCAGCTCAGCGGCATCGACGCCGACCTGGCCCGCCGCATCACGAGCTCGGTGCTGGGGATGATGATCAGCGAGCTGATGTCGGGTGCCCCCAAGCGCGAGCATGTCGAGTCCTACATCAACGAACTCGCCGCCTGGATGAACGACTACGCGCCTGCGCAGTGAACGCCTGACGACACGAGCCCGACCGGGTGAGCCGGGGAACACGATTCGAACGTTAGAATCGACGGGTGCCGCCGCTGAGGGACAGCGGACCGGCGTGTGAGACAGGAGTTCCATGACCGAAGGCAGAGTCATCGATGTCGACGTCTCGGCGGAGATGGAGAGTTCGTACCTCGAGTACGCGTACTCTGTCATCTACTCGAGGGCTCTGCCGGACGCCCGTGACGGCCTCAAACCGGTGCAGAGGCGCATCGTCTACCAGATGGGCGATATGGGTCTGCGGCCCGACCGCGGCCACGTCAAGTCCTCCCGCATCGTCGGCGATGTCATGGGCAAGCTCCACCCGCACGGGGATTCGGCGATCTACGACGCGCTGGTGCGGCTGAGCCAGGACTTCATCATGCGGGTCCCGCTCGTCGACGGCCACGGCAACTTCGGCTCCCTCGACGACGGTCCGGCCGCTCCGAGGTACACCGAGGCCCGGCTGACGACGGCGTCGATGCAGATGATCGCCGGCCTCGACGAAGAGGTCGTCGACTTCGTCCCCAACTACGACAACACCCTCACCCAGCCCGACGTCCTGCCCAGCGCCTTCCCCAACCTCCTCATCAACGGAGCCTCGGGGATCGCGGTGGGCATGGCGACGAACATGGCTCCGCACAATCCCGGTGAGGTCATCGCCGCGTGCTGCCACCTCATCCGCAACCCCGAGGCCGATCTCGCCGAGCTCATGCGCTTCATCCCGGGCCCCGACCTGCCCACGGGTGGGCGGATCATCGGCCTCGACGGGGTGCGGGAGGCCTATGAGACGGGGCGCGGGACGTTCCGCACCCGGGCGACGGTCTCGATCGAGAACATCAACGCCCGCCGCAAGGGCATCGTCGTCACCGAGCTGCCCTACCTCGTCGGCCCGGAGAAGGTCGTGGCGAAGGTCAAGGACGCCGTGGGGGCGAAGAAGCTCACCGGCATCGCCTCGATCGACGACTACTCCGACCGCAAGAACGGCATGCGCCTGGTCATCGGGGTCAAGAACGGCTTCAACCCCGAGGCGGTCCTCGCCGAGCTCTACCGGCAGACTCCGCTCGAGGAGTCCTTCGGCATCAACAACGTCTGCCTCGTCGAGGGCCAGCCGCGCACCCTCGGGCTGCGCGAGCTCCTCACCGTCTACCTCTCCCACCGCATCGACGTCGTCCGTCGGCGCACGGTCTTCCAGCTGCGCAAGGCCAAGGACCGCCTCCACCTCGTCGAGGGCCTGCTCATCGCGATCCTCGACATCGACGAGGTCATCCAGCTCATCCGCTCCTCGGACGATGCCGGCACCGCGCGGACGAGGCTCATGGACGTCTTCGACCTCTCGGAGCTGCAGGCCACCTACATCCTCGACCTCCAGCTGCGGCGGCTGACGAAGTTCTCGCGTCTCGAACTCGAGGCCGAGCGGGACGAGCTGAAGAACCGCATCGAGTACCTCGAAGGTCTGCTCGCCGACGAGTCGAAGCTGCGCGAGCTCGTCGCCACGGAACTCGAGGCCACCGCCGAGATCATCGGCACGCCCCGTCGCACGGTCCTCATCGAAGGGTCGATGAAGGAGCTCACGGCGAAGGGGAAGAAGGCCCCGGACAACCTGAGGATCGCCGACGCCCCGACCCGGGTGCTGCTCTCGACGTCGGGCCGGATCGCGCGGACCTCGGATGCCGCGGTGCTCTCCCGGTCGGGCAAACGTGCCAGCCATGACGCGCTCGTCTCCGAGGTCGTCGCGACGACCCAGGGGAAGATCGGGGCGGTCACCTCGTCCGGGACCCTGCACATGATCGACGTCGTCGACCTGCCGGCGCTCCCGCCGGGAGCCTCGCGGCCGAACGTCGCAGGAGGCGTCAAAATCGCCGAGTACGCGGCGCTGGAGAAGAACGAGAAGGTCATCGGGCTGATCGACCTCGAACGCGAGTTCCTCCTCGGCACCGCCGACGGTGTCGTCAAGCGCGTGTCCGTCGCGGGTCGGCCGAACAAGACCGAATGGGATGCGATCGCACTCAAGGGCAAGGACTCCGTCATCGGTCTCGCCCAACCGCGTGACATCGACGCATCGCTCGCGGTCTTCGTCACCTCCGGGGCCCAGCTGCTCGCCTTCGACGCCTCGGGTCTGCGCGCGCAGGGCTGGAACGCCTCGGGTGTGGCCGGCATCAAGCTCGGCGCCGAGGCCAAGGCGATCTTCTTCGGTGCGGTCCCCCATGAGGCCGACGAGGAGATGAGCCTGTCGGTGGTGACGATCGCCAGCGGCGAGAACTTCTACGGGGCACCGTCCTCGTCGATCAAGGTCAGCGAGTTCGCGGAGTTCCCGACGAAGGGACGCGCCACCTCGGGCGTGCGCGCCCACAAGTTCCTCAAGGGCGAGACCGAGCTCTCGCTCGCCTGGGTCGGCGATTCGCCGCAGGCGGCCGCGCAGGCCGGTGGGGCGAGGGCCCTGCCGGGCGAGATGTCTCGCCGCGACGGCACCGGCTCCCCGCTCGAGGCGAAGATCGATGTCATCGGCACGCTGCCTCGCCTCGGCGCCCCCGGTGAGGACGTCACCGGTGGCACGGTCGATGGGGACTTGGGTGACGGCGGCGGCGACGGAGTGGGCTCTGAGGCGTCGGGCTCTGACGGTTCGGGCGGCGGCGGTGAGCCGCAGGCGGCCGCTTCGGGCGGATTGGCGACGAGCTTCGAGGGTCTCGACCTCGATCTCGACGACGCGCGCGAGGCGATCTCCCGCGCCCGCATCGACACCGACAACGGCGTCATCGTCTCCCACGACGAGGATGCCGAGGACGACGACTCAGCGCTCTTCTGACGCGTGTTCCGCACGCACGAGCTCGCCGAAGCGTGTCCTCCTGACGTGCACTTCGAGTCGAAGCACTGCGGGTGCCGCATCAACCGGAACCCGCAGCGCCACGTCCTACATCCAGCACTCAATCGCACGTTCGGCTCTACGTCCTCCACTCCGCTCACCGAACGGCACCCGCAGCTTCTTCTCCTACACCAGGAAGGGTAGGACGTAGCGCTGAGGGTGACTGTTGGTACGTGCGGCGGAACCTGACGCCGACGACGTGACGCGGCGACCGATGCCGCTGCGGTGACCGAGGCGGCTCAGGATTCGTCGTCGAGGTCGAGCTTCATCCGTGCGGCCGTGCCCCGCTCCATCCGGCAGATCCCCGTCTCCCCCAGCCCCTGCAGGGTGAGCGATCCGCGGGGTTCGAACACGTAGGCGTCGGAGGTCGAGAGCACCCGCGCGGTCTCCTCGTCGGTGAAGATCGTGCCGGGTTCGGCCACGGCCGTGAGCCTGGCCGCGAGGTTGACGCTCGAGCCGAAGATGTCGCCGAGGCGGGAGAGCACCCGGCCCCAGACGAATCCGACGCGCGCCTGCGGCAGATCCGAGGCCGCGGTGACGCGTTCCATGAGCGTCATCGCGATCTCCGCGCCGGCCATCGGCGTCTCGGCCGCGAAGAACACCTCGTCGCCGACGGTCTTGATGATCCGCCCGCCGCCGGTGGCGACGATGTTGTAGCAGATGCCCTGGAACTCCTGGACCATGTTCGCCAGCTGACGCGGTTCGAGCTTCTGCGACAGCCGGGTGTAGGAGACGAGGTCGATGAACCCGACGGCCCGGGCCAGCGGCATCGACGAGTCGTACCAGCCCTGCCGGTTGTCCATCGCGAGCCCGTCGGAGACGTTGACGTTGAGCCTGCCCATCACCTCGGCGAGGTTGCGCCGCCACGAGTACACGAGCATCTTCTGCATCGGGTCGATGAGATCCTCGATGACCTCGAGGGCCTCCCGCCGGGCCTCGGGTTCGCTCATCCCCTTCTCCTCGGTGAGGTATTCGACGAGCGTCTCCATCTGCCACACGACGAGGCGGTCCGTCGTCTGCCCGATCGCGCGCGCCAGGGACAGCGCCGTCTCCTGGTCGATGAGCCCGTCGGCCACCGGCTTCGCCCACATCCGCAGGGCATGGGCATCGCTGACCGTGTACGCCTTGTCGTGCGCGTCGGTCTGGGACATCCCCAGCGCCCGCCACATCTTCCTCGCCGAGACCGTCGAGATCCCGCCGAGCTTCGCCGCCTCCCGCCGATCGAGCACGCGTTTGCCGTCGAGGAGGATCTCCTCGAGACGCTCGGCCGCGGATCGGGTCTCGTAGATCGGATCGTCGTCCTCGTCGACGATGTCGATCGCCGAGGTGCGCGGATCCTCGTGCAGTCCCTCGGAGAAGTCGTCCCACGTCGAGGTCCCGGATTCCGCGGGGTCGGTCGCTCCCCCACCGGTGCTCTCACCGGATGCGCGACCGGGAATCATGTCCTCACGGATGATCGGCATCGCCGAGGTGGCAGGCAGTTCGCTGTCATCGACCCGCAAGCGACCGCGGACTCCGGCAGAACCGGGGCGGGACGCTGCAGCGCCGGCCGCCGCAGGACCGGTCGCTGCCGAGGCCCCTGCGACCGCCGCGTCGTGTGCAGCTCCGCGGTCAGCGGGGCGTCGCTCACCGGTCGGCCGAGCATCCGAGGACTGGGCAGCCGACGGCCGAACATCCGACGGCTGGGGATCCAGCTCATCGGCATCCGAGCCTTCCAGGTAAGCCTGCCCCGCATCCTCCCGCTCGGCAGCTTGCCGCTCGACGTCAACCTGCGCGGCAGCCTGCCGATCGACGTGATTCTGCCCGGCATCATCCCGCCTGGCACCTGCCCGTCCGGCCTCGACGCCATCCTGCCGCTCATCGGCCGGGTGGTGATGGGACTGCCTCTCTGTCACGGTGTGCGGGGAATCATCGCGACGCTGCGTGTCGTCGCCGGCGGCAGACGCAAACCCGTGCTGGGTGTCCTCACTCATCATCTCTCTGTCGCCCCGGATGGGGTCGTCCCGGAGGCGGTCTCGTCGGACAGGGTCTCAGGGGCCGGGCGCAGATGGTGGACGTCGCCGGCGCTCACGGTGATCTCGTCATCGATGACGAGGTCGCCGGAGGGGTCGAGTCCGGTGGCGCGGCCGATGAGGTGCCCTCCGTCGGGGCGTTCGACCTTGACCCTGGTTCCCAATGTCACCATGCCTGCACGCACCTGCTCGGCGGTCCGGCTGCGGCTGAAGTCCTCGTCACCATACTCGTCGATCTCCCTCAGGGCAGGAATGAGTGTGCTGAGGATCGACACTAGCAACGCTTCATGATCGATCTCTGAACCCGGCTCACCGCCAGGACCCGTACCCGCATCTCCGAGTTCGATCGCCAGGGAGCTCGCGTCCTCCCGTGGCAGATCTTCGGGTTCGAGTCGCGTGTTGATCCCCATGCCGAGCACGATGTGCGGACCCGAGTCGAGCATCTCGATGCGGGCGAGGATCCCGCACAGCTTCTTCCCCTCGGCGGTGAGCACATCGTTGGGCCACTTGAGCACGGCGGGGACTCCCACCTCGGCGACGGCAGAACGCACCGCCTCACCGGTGATGAGCGGGATCCACCCCCAGGATTCGACCCCGACGCTCGGGCGCAGCAGGATCGAGAAGGTCAGCGACCTGCGCGGCGGAACCGTCCACGTGCGTCCGAGCCTGCCGTGACCGGCGTTCTGGTAGTCGGTGCCGAGGATCGTCAGCTCGGGCAGGCCGTCGGGGAGGTCGACGTCCCCGGCGATCTCGCGGACGACCGCCTCGGCGGAGGAACCATTCACCTCGTCGGCGGGGGCGCCCCCCCCCGCCTCGGCGGACAGCGTCTGAGGACTGCGGACCAGGGCCGCGAGCTCATCGTTCGTCGACGGACTCGTCTCGTCCCAGATGATGAGCGGAAGGTCGATTCCGGCGGCCTCGGCGCGGGCGCGCAGCGAGCGGACATCGACGAGGAAGGGCGCGTGTTGGCTGGTCACCAGTCCACTCTAGATTCTTTTGGTGGGAGTGCACAATGAACTCGTGCGCCCTCGATAAGGTGGGGGCATGACGGAAACTCCACGCACCACCGCCGAGCGCATCGACGCCTTCGAAGCCCGCCGCGACGCGGCCCACACCGGCAACGAGAAGTCGGTGGAGAACCAGCACAAGCGCGGCAAGCAGACCGCCCGCGAACGCATCGACCAGCTCCTCGACGACGGATCGTTCCAGGAGATCGACGAGTTCGCGCGCCACCACAACACCCAGTTCGGGATGGCCGCGAACCGTCCCGACGGTGACGGCGTGGTCTGCGGCCTGGGCACGATCGACGGCAAGACCGTGGCCGTCTTCGCCCACGACTTCACCGTCCTCGGCGGCTCTCTCGCCGAGGCGAACGGCCGGAAGATCGTCAAGGTCCAGAAGCTCGCGCTCAAGCTCGGCTGCCCGATCATCGGCATCA
This sequence comes from Brevibacterium metallidurans, assembly GCF_037101285.1. NCBI lineage: Bacteria > Bacillati > Actinomycetota > Actinomycetes > Micrococcales > Brevibacteriaceae > Brevibacterium > Brevibacterium metallidurans. The sequence goes on along the minus strand of NZ_BAAAAF010000007.1, from coordinate 80,150 downwards.
ACGACTCCGGCGGCGCCCGCATCCAGGAGGGCGTCGGCTCGATCGCGCTCTTCGCCGAGATCTTCCGCCTCAACGTCGCCTCCTCCGGCGTCATCCCCCAGATCTCGCTCATCATGGGCCCCTCGGCCGGCGGTGCCGTGTACTCCCCGGCGCTCACCGACGTCACGATCATGGTCGACAAGACCAGCCACATGTACATCACCGGCCCCGACGTCATCCGCACGGTCACCGGTGAGGAGGTCGGCCACGAGGAGCTCGGCGGCGGACGCACCCACAACACGGTCTCCGGCAACGCCCACTACCTCGCCAGCGACGAGGAGGACGCCCTCAACTACGTCCGCGACCTCCTCTCGTTCCTCCCCCAGAACAACCTCGACCCGGCCGACGCCGACGTCTTCGAATCCGACCTCGAGCTCACCACCGAGGACGAAGCGCTCGACACCCTCATGCCGGATTCGCCCTCGCAGCCCTACGACATCCTCGACGTCGTCACCACGGTCCTCGACGACGGGGAGTTCCTCCAGGTCTCCGAGCTCTTCGCCCCCAACGTCGTCACCGGCTTCGGCCGCGTCGAAGGCGTGAGCGTCGGCGTCATCGCCAACCAGCCGATGCAGCTGGCCGGCACCCTCGACATCGACGCCTCGGAGAAGGCGGCCCGCTTCGTCCGCCTCTGCGACGCCTTCAACCTGCCGATCCTCACCTTCGTCGACGTCCCCGGCTTCCTGCCCGGCACCGATCAGGAGCTCGGCGGGATCATCCGCCGCGGTGCGAAGCTCATCTACGCCTACGGTGAAGCCACCGTCCCGCTCATCACGCTCATCACCCGCAAGGCCTACGGCGGCGCGTACTGCGTCATGGGTTCGAAGCAGCTCGGCGCCGACATCAACCTCGCGTGGCCCTCGGCGCAGATCGCCGTCATGGGTGCCCAGGGGGCCGCGAACATCGTCTACCGCCGCAAGCTCAAGGCCGCAGAGGAGGCCGGTGAGGACGTCGACGCCCTGCGCGACGAACTCATCCAGGACTACGAGGACGCTCTGCTCAACCCGTACCTCGCGGCCGAGGAGGGCTACATCGACGCCGTCATCAAGCCGAGCGAGACCCGGGCGCGCATCGTGCGATCCCTGCGGGCGCTGAAGAACAAGCACGTCGACGCGCCGGCGCGCAAGCACGGTAACATCCCCCTATGAGCGAGGAACTCACCGAGACCGCATCGAGTGCACGGTCCGCGTCGACGCCGGAGACGTCTGCGTCGGTCGAAGACCGCACTCGGGTGCGCGCCGACGACGGTCAGCCGGTCAGCGACGAGATGGCCAGCGCCGCAGCCGTGGCCGCCGTCGTCGCGATCCGACAGGTGGCGCTCGCCTATGCCGCCCACCAGGCCGAAGCCCTCGCCGAGGTGGAGACGAAGAAGCACGACCGTGCCGGCTTCAACGCCCCGCGCCGCAACGTCCGCCGGCGTCTGCCCCAGACCTGGACGCAGCCGCTGGGACGCTGACTCAGTCGCCGAGGCGGTGACTCAGACGGCGGGCCGGTGACTCGGCCGCCGGGCAGCTGACCCGAGTGCCGGGCAGCTGGTCAGTCCGCGCTGCGCTCATCCTCGGCGAAGACCGCGCGGAGTTCGGCGAAGATCTCGCGGATGACGGGATCCGGGTCGCCCTCGTCGCGGCGCAGGCGCATGAAGGTCGTCCTGATCGCCATCATCGCCAAGGCGGCCACCGCTTCGGCCCGTGGGGACACGGGTGGCCCCTCGTCACCAAGACAGTTCCCGACCTCCCCCGCCGAGGCGGTCGCGTCGTCAGTCGTATCCGTCTCCCTTGCGTGCCCAGCCGGTGTGGCGCCGTCGTCCGGTGCGACGCCGTCGACGGGTGCTGAGCCGTCGACTGGTGGCCCGCCCTCGAGTCGACGGTGGATCATCTCGCGGAAGAGGCGCTCGTTGCTGCCCATGCGCGACATCTGCAGCTGCATGAGCGCAGGCTCCTGCTTGAGGATCTGGTGAAACCGGTGCATCTCCTCACGGCGTCGCAGCCGGCTGCGGATGACGACGGTGAGCAGGCCTTCGAGGTCGGTGAGCAGACGCCCTGACGGGCCGCCGGCTTCGAATTCGGCGATCGCCGGACGGTCCTCGTCGTCGAAGACGGTGTCGGAGCGCCCGAGGAGCGCTTCCTCCTTGTTGCCGAAGTAGTTGAAGAAGGTCCGACGGGAGACTCCTGCGCGGTCGCAGATCGCCTCGATGGTGACGTTGGCGAAGCCGTTCTCGGCGGTGAGGTCGAGGGCGGCCCGACGCAGGGCCTGTTCTCGTTCGCGCTTCTTCCGCTCCCGCAGTCCCTCTTCCGGCACGGTCTCCTCTGCTGCTGCCATGCCGCCATTATCGCGCTCGGTGCGATCGCCTCTCAAATGCCGTGACCGTGCTCACGGGCTGCACGCTCACTTCCGACCCACTCCCGCCGAAGCCGGTTCAGTACCCCAGCTTCGCGTTGACGAGCACGGGCAGCGCCTCGGCGGCCTCATCGGCGAGACCGAGGTCGAGGTCGACGACCTCGAGCATCTCCTCCCCGCCGAGTTCGACGACGACGGCGCCGAACGGGTCGGCGACGAGACTGTGGCCGACGCCCGTCGGTCCCTTCGGCGGCACGTCGACCCCGGTGACCTCGGGGTCGGCCTGACCGAGGGCGAGGACGAACATGTTCGAGTCCAGCGCCCGAGCCCGGGCGAGCAGCTCCCACTGCTCGACCTTGCCCGGCCCCGCACCCCACGAGGCGGAGACGATCGCCAGCCGTGCGCCTCGGCGGCTGAGTTCGGCGAAGAGCTTGGGGAAACGGATGTCGTAGCAGATCGCGATGCCCACCTCGTCGCCGGCAAGCGAGACGACAGCGGGATCCTGTCCGGCTGTGACGGTGTCGGACTCCTTGAACCCGAACGCGTCGTAGAGGTGGATCTTCGCGTATTCGGACCGGGTGCCGTCGGGGGCGTAGACGGCGAGGAGATTGACGAGCTTGCCGTCTGCGACCGCGAACTCGCCGACGACGATGCTCGTGTCGGCGTCCGCGGCGAGTGCGGTCAGCGCTTCACGCCACCCGGTCGCCTCCCGTTCGGCGATCTCGGCCAGGCCGCGGCCGAACGCCGACATCGTCGCTTCGGGGAAGACGACGACCTCGGCGTCGGCCTCTGCCGCCCGGTGCGTGTAGTCCCGGACCTTGGCGAGGTTGGCGGCCACATCCGTCGTCGTGTTGATCTGGGCGAGAGCGAGTCGCATGTCATCCTCCGTGCTCGGCGTCGGTCTCAGGCTACTCGGAACCGCGCCGGAGGTCACCCGGGGTCCGGCCTGTGACGGCAGCGACAACCCAGCCGACCTCGGCTCATGCTGCCGTCGTCCTCAGCTGATGAATTCGCGTCCCGGCCGACCCCCGCGACCGCGGCCGTGGACGGCGGTGTAGACGAGCATCGAGACGAGAACGAGGCCCGCACACAGGAGGAACATACCGCTGCCGCCGGTCAGCGGCATGAGCGCGCCGAGGACGATCGGCCCGATCCCGGAGCCGGCGTCGAGGAGGAGGAAGAACGACGCGGTGGCCACCGGCACCCGCGACATCGGCACGGACTTCACCGTGATCGTCTGGGCGCTGGGCATGAGCGAGCCGAAGCCGAAGCCGATGAGCACGCCGGCTGCCACGATTCCGGCTGTCGTCGGCCACATGGCCAGGAGCACATTGCCTGCGGCGTTGAGGGCGAGCGAGGGGTAGATGACGATGTTGTCGCCGTAGGCGTCCTGGATCCGGCCGACGAAGAGCCTGGCCACGAGCGAGGCGGCCGCGAAGGCGATGAAGAACAGTGAGGCCGCACCGGGCACGCCGTTCTCCGCGGCATAGCCGGCGAGGAAGACGAGTGCCGCGGCGAACGCGACGCCGGCGATGAGCATGATCAGCCCGATGCGCAGCCCGTCGCGGTCGACGAGGGTGCGGGGGTGGAGGTGCCATTTCGCGGCGCGCTGGGCCTCGCTGAGCTCCTGCTTCGGCAGGTCGAGGAAGAAGCAGAGGATGAGGGAGACCGCCGACATGAACGCCGAGGCCATGAAGAGCACCGTGTAGTCGAACTCGTGCGGTAGGAGCACGCCGAGGTAGGGGCCGAGCGCCGTGGACAGCGTCGTCGCGGTCCCGAAGTAACCGGTGCCCTCACCTCGGCGAGAGGACGGGATGACCGACTGGATCGCCGTCATGATCGCCGTGTTCCCCGCCCCGAAGGCGACGCCGTGGATGAGGCGGATGACGATGAGGAGGGCGAGCGTGTCCGCGGCGATGTAGGCGAGCGAGGCGAGGACGAAGACCGCCATGGAGATGACGAGCAGCTTCCGGCGGCCGATGAAGTCGAGGTACTTGCCGGTGAGCACGCGGGCGACGACGGCGCCGACGATGAAGCTCGAGGACGCGAAGCCCGCGGCGGCCTGACCGGCGGAGAAGCGGGCGATCGCGTAGCCGGCCATCGAGGTCATGAGCAGGTAGAAGACCATGGACATCGCGAGGTTGAGGCAGATCCCGACGATGAAGTCCTTCGTCCACAGCTGTGCTCGTGCCACGCGTCCTCTTCCCTCTGCTCAGAGCGGCCCGCCGAGCGGCGAGCCTTACCAGGGTATAGCTTCAGGGAATTCTCAGGCAGGGGTGTCCGTCGCTCAGCCGTGTGCCTCTCCTCATAGGCTGTCGCCCTGGTCACGGGGTGTGTCTCAGCTCATATAGGCTGATGGTCATGACTGAGAAGAGAACCCCGTCGGCCGTCGATGCCGTCGCCGAAGAGTACGTTGATGCCTCCCTCGCCCTCTCCCCGTCCCTCGCCCTGTTCCTCGGGCTCGAGGGCGCGAAGGGCTTCGACGACTACTCCCCTGCCGGGCTCGCGAAACGCCATGAGCTGACCATGGAGACCCTGCGCAGACTCGACGAGGTCGAAGCGGATGCCGACCTCGACGACGTCGACCGGGTCACGCTCGACGCGATGCGCGACCGCCTCGGCGTGGACCGGGACTACTACGAGGCCGGGTTCGACCATGCGAACCTCAACGTCATCGAATCCCCGCTGCAGAACATCCGCGACACCTTCGACCTGCTGCCCACCGCCACCGCGGCCGACTGGGAGTCCATCTATGTGACCCTCGCCGCCGTGCCCGCCTCGATCGCCGGCTACCAGGAGTCGCTGCGCCTGGCCAAGGACCGCGGTCAGGTCGCTGCCCGGATCCAGATCGAGAAGGTCATCGAGCAGGCCCGCGATCTCGCCGGGGAGGATTCGACGTTCCTCAGGCTCATCGCCGGTGCCGATGAGGTCGCCGAGGTGAGCCCGCAGCTGCGTGCGGATCTCTCCACCCACGCCGAGGCGGTCCGCACGGCGTTCGCGGGACTCGCCGACTTCCTCGGCGCCGAACTCCTCCCCGAAGCCCCGGAGAACGAAGCGTGCGGACGGGAGGCGTACGCGCTCCATTCGCGGAACTTCCTCGGCGCGGAGATCGACTTCGACGAGACGTACCGGTGGGGGCTCGAGGAGCTCGCCCGCATCGATGCCGAACAGCGGCGGGTCGCCGAGGAGATCATGCCCGGCGTCGACCTCTTCACGGTGATGAAGGCCCTCGATGAGGACCCGAAGCTCACGCTCAAGGGCAAGGACGCGCTGCGCGAGTGGATGCAGGGCGTCGCCGACGAGGCGATCGCCGAACTCGGGAAGTCCCACTTCGACATCCCCGAACCCGTGCGCACGATCGAATGCATGATCGCCCCGTCGGCGACCGGCGGCATCTACTACACCCCGCCCACCGACGACTTCTCCCGCCCCGGCCGCATGTGGTGGTCGGTGCCCGAGGGAGTCACCGAGTTCGCGACGTGGCAGGAGAAGACGACCGTCTACCATGAGGGCGTTCCCGGCCATCACCTCCAGGTCGGCCAGGCCACGTATGTCTCCGACACCCTCAACCGGTGGCGCCGGCTGATGTGCTGGGTCTCCGGCCACGGTGAGGGGTGGGCGCTGTATGCGGAGAAGCTCATGGCCGAACTCGGCTACATGGACGACCCCGCCGACTACCTCGGCATGCTCGACTCGCAGCGTCTGCGTGCGGCCCGAGTCGTCCTCGACATCGGCTTCCACCTGGGCCTCGAGGCCCCTGAGAGCCTGGGCGGCGGCATCTGGGACCGAGAGAAGGCGTGGCAGTTCCTCACCGACAACGTCGCGATGGACCGCAGCTTCCTCGCCTTCGAACTCGACCGGTACCTCGGCTGGCCCGGCCAGGCGCCGAGCTACAAGATCGGCCAGCGGCTGTGGGAGCAGTTCCGCGACGAGGCGAAGGCCGAAGCCGGTGACGACTTCGACCTCAAGGCCTTCCACACGAAGGCGCTGGGGATCGGGTCGGTCGGCCTCGACACCTTGGGGCGTGCGATCAAGCGCTGAGCCCGGGATTCGCCGAGGTGGTCCGCCGTGCGATCAGCAGTGCGGTGGGTTGCCTCGGCGGGCCTGGCGGGGCGGCGCCACAGGGCCGGCGGTCTGCCTCGGCGGGGCCGGTCGTCCGCTTCGGTGGGCGCAGCGGGGCGCTTCGGCGGGCGCAGCGGGGCGCTTCGGCGGGCACGGCTGTCCGCTTCGAAGGGCGCAGTCGGGCGGCGCGGAGTGAGAGAATGGCGGAGTGAAGAACAACGAGAGTCCGCGGTCGGAGACCGTGCGGGTCACGGAGGCCCTGCGCGATGAGATCATCGACGGGCAGCGTGCCCCGGGCAGTCGTCTCGTCGAACGCAATCTCGCCTCCGAGCTCGGTGTGAGCCGGGTGCCGGTCCGGGAGGCCCTCAAGCAGCTCGCCTCCGAAGGACTCGTCACGCACCGGCCGAACACGTGGGCGACGGTGCGGGAGTTCTCCCCCAGCGATGTCGCCGACCTGGGCGAAGTGCGCCAGGCCTTCGACCTCCTCGCCTTCGAACTCGCCGCCCAGCGCCACACGCGGGAGGGTCTGGCCGCGCTCGAGGCGACACTGGAGGCGGGCCGGCGGCAGGCGGAGGCCGGCGACGCCGTCGGCGCGCATCGCAGTGCCGCAGACTTCCATGCGCAGGTCACCGAGCTCTCAGGCAATCGTCTCCTCGTCGAGGTCGGCGAGCTCCTCGATTCGCGGATGCGCTGGCAGCTGAGCCAGCACGACGAACTCGATGTCGTCGCCACCGAACATGCCGAGCTCTTCGACGCGATCGCCCACCGCGACGTCGACCGGGTGCGCGAACTCGCCGCCCACCACCTCGGCACGAGCAGGCAGCAGCATGACAAGCACCGCGAGCGACTCGCGCATGAGACCCACGCCCACGACGACAAAGCCGCTGGCGGCGGCACGGCAGAGGGCGTCAGGGCAGCTGACACGGCTGAGGACGTCAGGACAGTTGACACTGCAGCGGGCGACGACCGCTCGGCTCAGCCTCCGATCATCTGACCCACCTCGGCTCGGCCGACACCCTCTCAGCCCGCGCCGGCGGCCCCGGAACGACGGGCGTCGGCGACGGCCCCGGACCCACCGACCGCCTCGGCGAAGCCCCCTCCGGACCCAGGGGCCGCCTCGGCGAAGCCCCCTCCGGACCCACCGCCCGCCTCGGCGAATCCCCCTCCGGAGCCAGCAGCCGCCTCGGCGAAGTCCCCTCCGGACCCCTGGACTGCCGCTGAACCACCGCCCCCGCCGAACGGCCACCCGCTCAGGCGCTTCGGCCTCGCCGGAGCATAGGTGCGCACCTTCGACGTCGTGAGCCCGAGCCCGACGAGGGATTCGGCGAGCCGCACGGCGGCGGCGACTCCGTCGACGACGGGGACCGCGCAGCGCTGCACGATCGTCTCCGTGAGGTCGGCCATTCCCCCGCACCCGAGCACGATGACTTCGGCACGGTCGGAGTCGACCGCCTCGGCGGCCTGGTCCGCAATCGCCTCGACCGCACGTTCAGGGTGCGCTTCGAGGTCGAGGACGGCCATCCCGGAGGCCCGCACCGAGACGCAGTGCCGGTCGAACCCGGACAGCAGCAGGCGGTCCTCGATGAGGGGGACGGTGCGGTCGAGCGTGGTGACGACGGAGAACCGGTGGCCGAGGAACATCGCCATCCCGGCCCCCGCCTCGGTGATGTCGATGACGGGGACGTCGAGGAGCTCCTGGAGGCCTTCGCGACCGTGCTCCCCGTATCCGGCCTGGATGACCGCATCGAACTCGCCGTCGTAGTTGAGCACGGCGTCCATGACGCCGAGGGCGGCGAGGTAGCTCTCGACGTTGCCCTCGCACGATTCCGCGCCGAAGGTCGGGGTCAGTCCGATGATCGAGGTGCCCGCCGAGGCGGCCTGCCTTGCCGCACGGGCGATGCCCTCGGTCATGGCCGGGGTGGTGTTGACGTTGACGACGAGGATGCGCATGGTGTGACTCCGGTCTGGTGCTGGGACGGCTGCGGACTCCGCAGGCTCAGTGGGCGGTGGGCACGGCGATCTCCTCGCCGTCGACCTCGCGGAAGGTGAAGTCGCGGCGGGCGATGACGAAGTAGATGATGGCGGCGATCCCCGCCCCGAGGAACCACGAGAACTGGGAGACCGAGGCGAACGCGGGGACGAGGGCGAGGATGAGCGAGAGGAGGGCGGCGGGGACGAACGCGCCGATCGCCCGCCAGTTGACTCCGTGGTGGTAGAAGTACTCGCCGTCGCCGGCTTCGGTGTAGAGCTGCGGGACGTTGACCTTCGTCTTCCGCACCACCCAGTAGTCGACCATGATGACGCCGAAGAGCGGTCCGAGAAGGGCACCGAGTCCGCCGAGGAAGTAGACGATGACCACGGGTGAGTCGTAGAGGTTCCACGGCAGGATGGCGAAGCCGATGATCGCGGAGATGATCGCGGCCTTGCGGAAGTTCAGGTGACGCGGGAAGAGGTTCGTCAGCGCATACGTGGGGGCGACGAAGTTCGCCATGAGGTTGACGGCGATCGTGAGCACGAGAAGGGACAGCGAGGCTAGGGCGAGCAGGATCGGGCTGCCGATCTCCTGCACGATGTCGGCCGGGGAGCTGATCACGGTGCCGTCGATCGTGTACTGGGCACCGGCGAGCGAGATGACGACGAGCCCGAAGACGAGCATGTTGATGGGGATGCCCCAGAAGTTTCCGACGACGATCGACCCCCGTTTCTTCGCCGATCGGGTGAAGTCGGAGAAGTTGAGGACGAAGGTGCCGTAGATCGCGACCCACAGGGCGCCCCCGCCGAGGATGTTCGTCCACATCTCCCACCCGGTGAGCGGGTCGTCGATCGAGAAGGAGATGCGGAAGTCGACGCGCACGAGCATCCAGATCGCCAGGGCGAGGAAGGTGGCGAGGATGATCGGTCCGGCGATCGCCTCGTACTTCCGGATCATCTCCATGCCGTAGCTGACGATGATCACCTGGACGATCCACAGCACGGTGAAGGAGAACCAGCCGAGGCCGCTGAGGCCGAGGAACTCGACCTCGGCCCACGACTGCAGGCCGGGGACGAGGGTGAGAAGGAGGACGTTGAGGACGTTCGCGGCCAGATACGTCTGGATGCCGAACCAGGCGATCGCGACGATGCCGCGCACCGAGGCCGCCAGCTGCGCGCCGTGGATGCCGAAGGCGATCCGGCACATCACCGGGTAGGGCACGCCGGTCTTGTGGCCCATGAATCCGGAGAGGGTGAGGAGGACGAAGAGCAGCCCGGCCCCGACGAGGAGGGCGAGAAGGATCTGCCAGGCGCCGAGCCCGAGCGCGAAGAGACCGAGGGCGAACCCGTAGTTGCCCAGCGAGTGCACGTCGTTGGCCCACAGCGAGAACACGCTGTAGGCGGTCCAGCTGCGGCCTTCCTTCCGGCTCGGGGCAAGGTCGGCGTTGTAGAAGCGCGGACTGATCCGGTGGGCGGCGAGCTGTTCAGGGCCCGGCCCGAGGCGCGCGGGAGCGGTGCCTGCCGACGGGGTATCGGGCGACGGAGTGCCTGTCGCCGGGGTGCCGGGCACCGGCTGCGGCTCGGGCACGGGCTGGTCGGAGGTCACGGTGTTCGCCATGGGAACTCTCATATCCGAGAAGCACACCGCTGGAATACCAAATGCTCAATTCGTTGCGGCGTGGGGCTGACTGCTGACGGCGCCAGCGTAACCTGGCTCACATTGGTTCCACAATAGGGAAAACGCTTTCCGGGGGAGCGATTGCACGCCGATACTGCGTTCATAGTGAGTGGGCCGACCATGCCGACCTGGAAGGATTCCGCCAGCACCACTCTCAGCGGTATCGATTATTTGGCATACCATTTGCTCACTATGTGAACTCGGGCCGCCGATTCCACCCCTGCACCCCTTGACGCGGACTCGAACACGTGTTCGAATGAAGGAGTGAGATGGGAAGCGCAGGAGCAGGCGGAGCAGGTGGCCGGACTCTTCGGGGTCAGGGGCCTCGTCCGCAGCGTCCGCACCCCCGAGTTCGCCGGGATGACGTTCCACGAGGTGCTCGCGAAGTCGGCCCTCAACCGGATTCCGAAGAACTCCGCGATGCCCTTCGACTGGACGATCAATCCCTACCGCGGCTGCTCACACGCGTGCGTGTACTGCTTCGCGAGGAGCACGCACCGCTACCTCGACCTCGACACGGGAGCCGACTTCGATCAGCAGGTCATCGTCAAGGTCAACACTCCCGAAGTCCTCGCCGCCGAGGTGGCCAAGCGAACCTGGTCGCATGGGCTCGTCGCACTGGGCACCAACACCGACCCGTACCAGCGGGCAGAGGGACGCTACAGTCTCATGCCCGGGATCATCACCGCCCTGGCCGAGCATGCCACCCCGTTCTCGATCCTCACGAAGGGCACCCTGCTGCGCCGGGACCTTCCGCTGCTCGCCCGGGCCAAGGAGGACGTCCACGTCGAGCTGAGCATGTCGATCGCCGTCCACGACGACGAACTCCAGCAGTCGCTCGAACCGGGCACCCCGACGACGGCTGCCCGTCTGGCCACGGTGCGCGCCGCGGCCGACCTCGGCTTCCGTGTCTCGGTCTTCATCATGCCCGTCATGCCCAAGCTCACCGATTCCCGCGAGCACCTCGACTCCGCGCTGCGCGCGATCAGGGACGCCGGGGCGAGTCGCGTCGCCTACGGCGCCCTCCACCTGCGCCCGGGCGCCAGGGAGTGGTTCTTCGCGTGGCTCGAACGCGAACGCCCCGAGCTCCTCCCCCGCTACCGGCGCATGTACTCCCGCTCGGCCTACGCTTCGAAGGAGTATCGGTCGTGGCTCAAGGCGCGCATGGATCCGCTCATCGACGCCTACGGTCTGCGCGGATCGGCCGATGACGACTACCGCGCGACGAAGTGGAAGCGGACGGAAGGCGCCGGCGAGCTCGCCAGCCCGCAGGGCGCTCTGTTCTGACCGCCTCGGCGACGCCACCACTGTGACCGTCGTCGCGTCCGGGCGCTGAGGGGAATAACCTCCACGACCAGGTAGTTGAAAGTGTCATGAAAATTGAGATCTGGTCGGACATCGCATGTCCGTGGTGCTACATCGGCAAACGTCGCTTCGAATCCGCACTCGACGGGTTCGAGAACAAGGACGACGTGGAGGTCGAGTGGCGCAGCTTCCAGCTCGATCCCACCCTTCCCGACCACGTCGAGGAGTCCGAAGCCGACTACCTCAGCCGCTCGAAGGGCATTCCCGCAGACCAGGTGAGGCAGATGTTCGCCCAGGTCGGAGCCCAGGCTGCCGCCGAGGGGCTCAACTACGACTTCGACAGCGTCAAGGTCGCCAACAGCTTCACCGCCCATCGGTTCCTCCACCTAGCCAAGTCTCGCGGCGTCATGGCCGAGGCCGAGGAGGCCCTCATGTCCGGGCACTTCGAGTCCGGTCGTGACATCGGCAGCATCGATTACCTCGCCGAGGTGGGAGCGCAGTTGGACATCGACCCCGACGAGACCCGTCGTGTCCTCGAATCCGAGGAGTACACCGACGCCGTCGAGGCCGATGTCGCGCAGGCAAGGATGCTCGGCGCGAACGGCGTTCCCTTCTTCGTCATCGACCGCAAGTACGGGATCTCCGGTGCCCAGCCGGCCGCAGCGTTCTCCCAAGCCCTCGAGACCGCATGGGCCGAATCGCAGAAGGTCACCGTGCTCGCCGATCCGACGGCTGCCTCGACCGGCTATCCCGAGGGCGCCGTATGCGGTCCTGACGGCTGTGCGTGAGACCACCTCGGCGACGACCGCCGTCGTCGCAGACGACCATCCGAATCCGCAACACTGAGCTCTGAACCGAAACCCGACCTGACAATCCCAATCTGACGAGGACCCAAGCCCATGACAGACACGACGACACCACTCATCCGCATCATCGTCGGCAGCGTTCGCCCCGTGCGCGTCGGCGACCAGATCGCAGCCGCCGTGGCCGAGATCATCGCCGACGCCGCCGACGCCCGCACCGAGATCATCGACCTGGCCGATCTCAACCTGCCGCTGCTCGACGAACCGCGCATGCCCGCCCTCGGCGACTATCAGAACGCCCACACGAAGGAGTGGGCGGACATCGTCTCCGGGTCCGACGGCATCGTCTTCGTCACCCCGCAGTACAACGCTGGCTACCCGGCGTCGCTGAAGAACGCGATCGACTACCTCTTCGCCGAGTGGAAGGACAAGCCTGCGCTCATCATCAGCTACGGCGGCCACGGCGGCGGAATGTCCGGGGCCCAGCTGCGGTCGGTCCTCGACTTCATCGGCCTCGACCTCGTCGGCGACAACGTCGAGATCACGCTGCCGCGCGACTCGTACGGACCCGACTGGCGGCTCGTCGACGCACAGGCGGTCGTCGCCCCTTATACCGAGGAGCTGCGCACCGCGGCACGGGCCCTCGACCGCAGCCTCGTCCCCCAGAGCTGAGGCCAAGCCGTCCAGAGCTGAGGAAGAATCATTCGGGGTTGAGTCCGCGACAGCACCGCTGATCCCGACAGAGCACCCGCGCAGATCTCCGCACATCCACCGCCGAGGTGGGTGTGCGGAGATCGGCGCATTCACGGGTGCTTCGGGTCTATGGTGAGGGGACTATGGACCCTTTCAGCGACTTCTTCGGATCGACGGTGCGCACCGAGGTGGTGCTGCTGCTCGCAAGCTTCGTCCTGTGCTCCCTCATCGGCTTCGAGAGGCAGTTCCGGCAGAAGAGCGCAGGCTATCGCACGCATGTGCTCGTCGGCATCGGCACGTGCGCGTTCACGCTCGTCTCCGCGTACGGCTTCGCGGGCGTGCTCGACAGTGATGTCCAGCTCGATCCCTCCCGGATCGCCGCACAGATCGTCTCAGGGATCGGCTTCCTCGGCGCCGGTGTGATCTTCAAGGGCCGCAACGTCGTCCGCGGTCTCACGACCGCCGCGACGATCTGGGTGTGTGCGGCCGTCGGCATGGCCTGCGGGGCGGGCATGCTCGCGCTCGCGACGATGCTCACCGCCCTGCATCTCATCACGCTCTTCGTCATGGCGCCACTCATCCGCCGGATCCCCGACAGCGATCACGGCAAACTGCTGCGCATCGTCTACCGCGACGGCGGCGGGATCCTCCGCGAGATCCTCTCCGTGGCGAGCACGATGGGGTTCAAGAGCACGATCCTCGACTCGCAGCGGTTCGAGACCGAGGACGGCGTGACGATGGTGCGCATCGATGTGAAGTTCGACGGCAAACGGCCCCTGCACATGCTCATCCCCATGATCATGGAGCTCAAAGGAGTCGACAAGGTGAGCATCCGCGAGGACCGAGTCCATTCCGTCGACGAGGACGGGGACTCGGTCTGAGCCTGCCGGCGCCTGAGGTTCGGTTTCAGCCTCAGCCGCGCAGGCTGCGCTGCCACGCGAGGGTGGCGAGCGCTGCGGCCTGATCGGGCAGGTGCGCGTCGTCGAAGAGGACTTCGGGCGAATGGTTGACGGCGGCGGTCTCGGGATCGATCCCCTCCGGGGTGACGAAGAGGAAGACGAAGGCGCCGGGGACCTCCTCGAGGACGTAGGAGAAGTCCTCGGAGCCCATGACCGGATCGGGGGCGCTGACCACGCGGTCGGGGCCGAAGGCCTGGGCGAGGGTCTCGAGGGTGAAGGCCGCCTCGGCGTCATCGTTGATCGTCACGGGATACTGCTCGTTCCACACCACCTCGGCGGTGCAGCCGTGGGCTGCCGCGATCGACTCCGCCAGACGGGTCGCGAGTTCGGGGAACCGGGCGGTCGTCTCGGCGGAGAGGGTGCGCACGGACATCGCGAGCGAAGCGGTCCCGGGGATGACGTTGACGGCGGTGCCGGCATCGAGCTGCGTCACCTCGGCGACGATGGGGTCGAAGACGCTGAAGGACCCGGTGACCATCGAGTAGACAGCCTGGCCGAATTCGAGGAGCGGGCGGATGGGGTCGACGGCGTCCTGAGGGCGGGAGCTGTGCCCGCCTTTGCCGTGCATCGTGAGGTGGAACGTGTTGGCACCGGCCATGATCGTGCCGGGGCGGGTGACGAAGGTGCCCGGTGCGCCGGGGGCGACGTGGATCGCGTAGGCGGCGTCGGGTTTCGTGCCGATCGCTGCGAACATGCCTTCGTCGAGCATGTCCTTCGCCCCGCCCATGCCCTCTTCGCCGGGCTGGAACATGAAGGCCACGGTGCCGGCTAGGTCGTCCCGGTGGGCGGAGAGCAACTTCGCGGCGCCGACGAGGCCGGAGACGTGGAGGTCGTGACCGCATGCGTGCATGTTCCCGTTCGTCGAGGCGAAGTCGAGGCCGGTGGCCTCGACGACGGGCAGTGCGTCCATGTCGCCGCGGAGCAGGATCGTCGGTCCGGGTCGCCCGCCGCGGAGGACGGCGAGAACGGAGCTGAGTCCGCGGCCCGTGGTGATCTCGAGCGGCAGTCCGTCGAGGGAATCCAGGATGCGCTGTTGGGTCCGGGGCAGGTCGAGGCCGAGTTCCGGGTTGCGGTGGAGGTCGCGGCGCAGGTCGATGAGTTCGGTGCTCAGGGCGGTGGCTTCTGCGGTGAAATCGATGGTCATGTCTCTGCTCTCTGTGGACGGGGTGGATGGGTCTAGGTGGTGGACGGCAGCGGTCCGCGGATCATTCGGCGAGGCGGGGGCGGTGCGGTTCGGGACCGAATCTCGCTGCCGTGTCCTTGACGACGGTGCCGCCCTGGATGACGGCACGGACGTTGTCGGGTCGAGCGAGCGGGGTGATGTCGGTGAGCGGGTCGAAGTCGAGCACGATGAGGTCGGCGAGTTTGCCGACCTCGAGGGTGCCGAGGTCGTCGTCGAGGCGCAGCAGTTCGGCGGCGTTCTTCGTGCCGGCGACGATCGCCTGCATGGGGCTGAGGCCGAGTTCGACGGCATGGACGGGTTCGCGGAGGTTCTCCCCGTGCGGACAGACGCCGGCGTCGGTGCCGAGTGCCACGCGCACGCCGGCGGCGAAGGCGGCGGTGATGCGTTCGCGGGCGATGGCCGACCACGTGACCTTCTTCTCGTAGAGGTAGCCCGGCACCCGGTCGGGGTCCGGGACGCGCAGTGCGCTCGAGAGGGTCGGGACGAGGAAGGTGCCGTTCTCGAGCATGAGGTCGATGCCCTCGTCGTCGATCCCGTAGCCGTGTTCGACCGAGCGCACTCCCCCGCGGATCGCTGCCTTGATGCCCTCTGCACCCTGCGCATGTGCGGCGACGGGCTGGCCTGCGCGTTTCGCGGTCTCTGAGACGATGAGGCGGACGTGCTCTTCGGGGACGCCGAGGTCGTCGGGGGTGTCCGAGGGGCTCGAGACTCCGCCGGTGGTGCAGATCTTGATGACGTCGGCTCCCCCGCGGATCAGCAGGCGCACGGTGCGGCGGACGTCGTCGTCGGTATCGATGATCGGGTGGACAGGCATCGGCACGGGGACCGCTCGGCCGTTGGGCAGAGTGAAGTCGGTGTGGCCGCCGGTGGGTGAGAGGGCGGAGACGGCGAGGTGGAGCCGGGGTCCGTGGATGAGGCCGGCTGCGATCGCGTCGCGGATGCCGCGGTCGATGCCGCCGAGGTCGCGGGCCGTCGTCACTCCCGCCAGGAGGGTGCGGCGGGCGTTGAGGGCGGCGCGCAGGGTGCGTTCGGAGTCGAATCGGGCGGCGTCGGCCTGCTGGTCTTCGATCGAGAGCCCGAGGTGGACGTGGGCGTCGATGAACCCGGGCAGGATCGTTGATCCGGTGAGGTCGACGGTGCGGACATTCGAGCGGGTCGGGGTGCCGCCTCGGCGCGGGCCGGCGTAGACGATGCGACCGTCGGAGATCTCGATCTCGGAGTCCTTCACCGGGGCTGTGCCGGTGCCGTCGATGAGGACGGCGCCGAGGAGGATCAGGGGCTCCGGCGACGGCGGTGTCGTCGGAAGATGGGCTGTGGGCATCGGTGTCCTCTCGGTGGTGTCGGTCGGTGGGCTCACGGGGCGGTGGTCTGCGGGGCGGTGGTCTGCGGGGCCTTCATGTGGAGCGGCCGACGAGGGCGCGCACGAGTGAGCGGTAGGTCCGGAGCATCTCGGCGTCCGAGCGGGGCGGGTCATCGGCCCGTTGGGTCAGGGTGAAGAGGGTGAAACCGGCGAGGGTGTCGAGGATGACGTCGTGGTCGAGGTCGCTGCGCAGCTCTCCGCGGTCGACGCCGCGGGCGAGGATCGCCCGTCCCATGGCGTGGCGCTTCTGCATGAAGGCCTCGGAGATCAGCGGCATGACGTCCATGTCGAACATCGCGAGCAGCAGGCCGTTGCCGTGCGTGCGCGAACCGCGGACGTTGTCGACGTTCTGCCACGCGTGGGCGACGAGGTCGTCGACGAGGTCTCCCGTATCCGGCATCTCGCCGAGGGCGAAGCCGTCGAGGATGGCGGCCGCGGCGAGAGCGGGTTTGGTCGGCCAGCGCCGGTAGATCGCGGTCTTGCCGCATCCGAGGTCGGCGGCGATCTTCTCGATCCGCAGGTTCATGAAGCCGAACTCGTCGAGGTCGGCACGGACGGCGGCGAGCACACGCGCGGTCAGCTCGGCATCGAGCGGCCGACCCTTCGGTGTGTCCTGCGTCATGATCGGAGCCTCTCACGTCCGCACTGGATTACGCAACACAACGTTTCGTTTCGAGACGGCGGGATTGCGAGGCCTCTGCCGGTCAGCGCTCGAGTTCGGCGAGCAGGGCCGTCATCGACTCCGTGATCATCGTTCGCGCCTCGGTGCCGAACACGGCCGTCTGGACGATGCCGCCTTGGATCATCGCAAGCACGGCAGGAGCGCAGCGGCGGGCGCGGTCTGCCGCGTCTGCCTCGGTCTCGCCGAGCGACTTCCGGAAGTACGCGCTGAGGTAGGCCTCGAAACGGGCTCTCACCTCGGCGAAGATCGTCGAGGCCAGGTCCGCGAATTCGGGGGTGTGCACCGCTTCGGCCCAGACCTGGATGACGAGCGGGGCGAACGGGTTGTCGTCGAGCATCGCATTGAGCAGGCGCGGGAAGACAACCTGCGGAGGCGGGACGTCGGCGGCGGTCGCAAGGTCGTCGAAGACACTCAGCCGCTGCTCCATGATCTGCCGCCCAGCGTCGAACATCAGCTCGGACTTCGACGAGTAGTAGACGTAGACGGCGCCTGCGGAGAGGTCGGCTTCTTTGACGATGTCGGCCATCGACGCCGCGGCGAAGCCCTTCCGGGCGAAGCACGCGAGCGCGGCATCCTGGATCCGGGCGCGCATTGCGGCCTTGTGCTCATCGGTGACCTTCGGCACGGCTCCTCCAAAAACGAATATTCATTCTTGATTTATTCTAACGCAGGGTTTAAAAATGAACGAGTATTCGTTTTCGATGATTGGACGGACATGGCGACACGACTTCTCGGCAGCTCCCCTGCTCGGCGGGGCGGCGAATCCGCGGGCGGGACAGGAGGCGGGACCGCAGGTGCGACCGGCGCGGACTCGGCAGGCGCAGACGCCGGCGACCAGCCAGGACCCTCGGGGCAGGACAGTGCCTCGGCGACGAAACGGACCGCGGCGGACGGCACCGGTGCGGTCGCAGCCTCCGCACGCCACGGGGCAGGGTCGTCAGAGTCAGGATCGCACGGGGCTGGGTCTTCAAGGGTCGGGTCGCACGGGGCCGGGTCGCACGGGATCGAAGCCGGTGCACCGACGGATGAACCGCTGCCCAAGCACAGCGTCGGGCGGGCACTGCTTGCCGCGGTGTTCGCGGCGGCCATCGTCAGCGTCATCCTGTTGGCGTTCAGTTGGCCGACGGTGACCTCGGATCCGCGGGATCTGCCGATCGCGGCGGTCGGGGACGCCAGTCGGATCACCGCGAACGCTCCCGACGGGATGATCGACCTCAAGGAGGCGGACTCCCGGGCCGAGGCCGAGCAGATGATCCGGGAGCGAGAGGTCTACGGTGCCTTCGTCCTCACCGGGGAGGATCCGGAGATCCTCGTGTCCTCGGCGGCTTCACCGGCTGTCGCCCAGCAGCTGCGCGGCATCGGCACGCAGATGCAGGAGGCGATCGACGGCCAGGCGATCTCCGGAATGCAGGAGGGGATGAATCAGATGCAGGCAGCCCTCGAAGCTGCGGCCGAAGCGGCGGAGAATCCCGGGGCGCGAGCTGCGGGAGCCGGCGGTCAGCCGGGGCAGAATGGCCAGCCGGGCGCGAACGGTTCTGGGGCGGCAGAGGTTCCGGACGCCTCGGCGATGGAGGTTCCCAAGGTCACGGTCACCGATGTCGTTCCGCTCTCGGAGGACGATTCGACTGGCGCCGGATTGGCGATCGCGGGTTTGCCGTTGACGATCGGCGGGATCGTCGGCGGTGTGCTCACGAGCATGCTCGTGAGGTCTCGGCGGATGCGGGCGGTCGCCGTGATCGCCTACGGCGTCATCGGCGGCGTGGCTCTCGCGCTCATCCTGCAGGCGTGGTTCGGCATCCTCCAGGGTGACTTCTGGCTCAACGCTCTGGCTGCGGGGCTGGCCGTCGCGTCGACGTCGGCGATCATCAACGGGTTCGTCTCGCTCATCGGGCCGGACGGGATCGCGGTGGGTGCGGTGCTCACGATGTTCATCGGCAATCCGATCTCGTCGCTCACTCAGCCCAAGGAGTTCCTTGCCGGCGCGTGGGGCGAGATCGGCCAGTTCTTCGTGCCGGGTGCCGCGGGAACGCTCCTGCGCGACCTGTCGTACTTCCCCGATGCGCCGATGGCGACGTCGTGGTGGGTGCTCATCGGGTGGTTCGTCGTCGGGATCGCGCTCATCCTCCTCGGTCATCTCATCGCGTTAGCGAAGAAGCGGAAGGTCCCGGCCGGTCGGCACTGAGAGCCGGGTGCCCGGCGCCGGCAGCGGTCCAGTCACCACCGAACCACGGCGATCAGCGCGCCTTCACTACACCAGCCTCTGCTGGGGCGCGGGCGTGGATAGGCCACGCGTTGCGGGTGAAGGCGGGGCACGCGCTGCAGGCGCGGAAGAGGCACGCGTTTCGTGTACAGGCGCCGCGGGCGCGGACGGGACACGAGCTGCGGGCGCGGGTGTGGCACGCGTTGCGGACGTGGATGGAGCACGCGTTTCGTGTACGGGCAATGCGGACGGACGGGGCACGCGTTGCGGACGTGGACGGGGCACACGCTGCGAGCACCGACGGCGCAGGCACGACTGCCAAGATTCCGACTCGTTGTGCTCACGGTGACGTGCGGGAGTGGCGTAGCCTCGAGGGAGTTCGCCGCACACGCGCCGCCGATCTGATCCAGCTCTACCGCTGAGGAGTCTCCGATGATGGACGACGACATTCACCGAACGGACGATGGCCGAGTCCGCATGCGCAGCGGACGGTCGGCGATCGTCCACACTGCAGGGGCGGCGGCAGAGACGGCCCCCGTAGCCGTCATGCACTACGGCACGCCGCACACGGGCCGACATCCGGCGGTGATCGCCCAGTTGGCAGAAGAGCTCGGAGTCCGCCTCATCGCGGTCACTCGCCCCGGATTCGCGGGCACCGACCGTCACCTTGGTCGTTCGGTCGCCGATGCCGCGGCCGAGGTGGTCGAAGTTCTCGAGGGATTGGAACTTCGAGGCGAAGCAGCGCCGCGCGAAGTGGTCACCGTCGGGTATTCGGGCGGCGGACCGCATGCCCTGGCATTCGCTTCTCTGTTGCCCGACCGTGTTCGCGAGGTAGGGGTCTTCGGTTGTCCGGCCCCGTATGACGGATCGGTGGAGTGGTTCGCGGGCATGGCAGGCAACGGAGGCGGCCTTCGCCCTGCTGCAGAGGGGCGGGTGTCGCGTGAAGCGCAC
Organism: Brevibacterium metallidurans; assembly: GCF_037101285.1. Lineage (NCBI taxonomy): Bacteria > Bacillati > Actinomycetota > Actinomycetes > Micrococcales > Brevibacteriaceae > Brevibacterium > Brevibacterium metallidurans. The sequence continues at coordinate 59,927 of NZ_BAAAAF010000007.1, read as the reverse complement.
CAATCGAGCGCGGAATTCGATCCGGAGAGCTTCACTGCGGCCGACCTGGCCGCTCTCGACGGTCGCTGGGCGGGCATCGGCGAAGACGCGCAAGCTGCTTTCGCGCTCGGAAGCGATATGGGAGAGATCGACGACGACCTCGCCTTTGTCGCGCCGTGGGGATTCGACCTCGACCGGATCACGGCCCGGGTCTCCCTGTTCCAGGCGGAGGATGATCGCATCATCCCGTCTCACCACGCCGTCCGATTGAAGCGGTTGCTTCCCGGCGCCGAGGCCCGCTTCCTCAAAGGATCAGGGCATGTTGCGATCCTCGATGCTCTGCCGGAGTGGATGAGGGCTGCGGTCGCCCGTCTCTCGTGACCGGACGGCGTTCGCTCGCTTTTCGTGACCGGAGCGCGGTCGCCGGCCTGATCCAGCCGGACTGCGGTCGTCCGTCTCTCGTGACCGTAGCGCAGTTGCAGCCGGACGGCTGTCACCCCTCCGACAAGACCGGACTGCGCCCACCCCTCGGCAATTGACGAGGCGAGTCTCTTTGCCGACGGTGGTCGAATCCCATCAAGAAACTCACTGCGGAAACATCGTCATCGCACGCAGAGGCCATAGGCTCGAACGAGGAGGCTCAACGATGACGCAATCACCCAACGAACGAGTATCGACCGACACCCGGGACCGCCTCGGAGATGTCACGATCTGCCGTAACTGCGGTGTGGAGACGGGTGCCTCTCCCCCGCTGGTCTGCCCGATCTGCACGGACGAGCGGCAGTGGATGCCGAAGACCGGGCAGGACTGGGTGAAGCGCTCCGAGCTCGAGACCGAAGGTCATCGGATCGTCGTCGACGAACGCGAACCGGGTCTCTTCGGTCTGCACGTCGAACCGCACGTGGGCATTGGGCAGACGTGCTATCTCGCGCAGACGGAGGCCGGCAATCTGCTCTTCGACGTTCCGCAGTACATCGATACCGAAGCCGTTGCGGCGATTCGGGCTCTCGGTGGGATCGCCGCGATCACTCCGAGCCATCCGCACATGTTCGGCATGCAGTTGGAGTGGAGTGCCGCGTTCGACAATGCTCCGGTCTTCGTCTGCGCGGCAGACGCCGACTGGGTGCAGAGAGCTGGACCGGCCATCAAGTTCTACGACGAGGAGGTCGTCCCTCTGCCGGGCACCGTCCTGCGCCGGGTCGGCGGTCACTTCCGCGGCAGCGCGGTCGCGACGTGGCCGGGCCAAGACGGACGCGGAGTCATGTTCAGCGGCGATTCGATCGGTCCGGTCGCCCGGTCGGGATGGGTGACGTTCATGCGCAGCTTCCCCAACTATCTGCCGTTGTCCGGTCCCGTCGTCAGAAGGATCGCCGCCTCAGTGGCCGACCTCGACTTCGATCGAATGTACGGCAATTTCGGCAGGATGATCGATTCGGGAGCCGCCGAGGCGGTGCAGAGTTCCGCTGACCGTTACGCCCGCTGGGTCTCGGGAGAGTTCGACGACCTCACCTGACCGACTGACGAATGAGTGCCTGACCATCGCTCGGCACTGGGACCGGTGGGCAATGCGGGAGCCCATGTCCGTGCCCAACTCAACTTCGGGCGGAGATCAGCGATCGGGAAGCCAACCGGCGGTCAGTGCTCAGAACGGCGGAGGATCGTCGGAGTAGTCGTGGTACCACTGGACCGGTTTGCTCCAGACGTCATCGAGCGGCTCGGTCCAGGTGTCGCCGGCTTCCTCACGTCGTCGCGCCGACTCCCATGGATCCGCCTGCCTCGCCGGCATCAGCCGTTTCATCGTCACAGGGTCGGAACCGACGGGCAGACACGGCTGCTGGGCGACGTTCTTCCAGTTGAGCAGATCCGCGAGCCGCTTCCGGCGTCGAGCCTCCTGACTGCGCTGGTATTCCACGTCGATGCGTCGGATGCGTTCCGCCTCGGCGGCCGCTCGCGTCTCCTCTTCCTCCCGACGCCGGATCTCCTCTTCATCGGGAGGGAATTCGACATCGTCTTTCGGTGGCGGGATGAGGTGATCGGGTATCGGCACCTCGCCCGGACTGAGACCGCACAGTTCCGCGAACTCGAATGCGTGGGCAACATCGATCGGCTGATCCGGAGCACGGGACTTGGTGGTCACCCCGTGTTTGAACTCGTACTCGACGACGCCTGATTCGCGCATTCGAGCACGGAGGCGCCCCGCGGTTTTGAGCGCATGATGCCGTTTGCACAGAGGGTGGAGGTTGCCGAATCTGGTGAGTCCGCCTGCGAGCGGTTTGAGATGGAAGAACGGATCGACGTGATCGATCTCCGAGGTCACAGCCTTGCGTGGACATCCGGGGACTGTGCACATCGCCCATTGTGCGATGAGGGTCTTGCGCACATTGTTCGGTATCCGATAGGTGGTCGCTTTGGCGTCGATCGGTGTGCCGGTGGCCGGTTCGGTGAGGATCCTCGTCACCGTCGAGCATCGGCCGGCGATTCGTCGGGCGGTCTCTGCCGGAATCGGGGATCCGTCGGGGAGGACTCCCGGAAGCTTCGAGTCACCGAAGAGCGAGAGGAACGGTACGGTGACGACGACGCCTGCCTGCATCGCCAGCCACCATTGGTGGGTGGGCATCGCGATGACGACCATGCTGTCGATGATCACCGGTTCGTTGAGACCGAAGGCGGAGAAGGCACTCCCCGAGGCCGGCGGACGGTGCGCGTTCACGCCGGCACCTGCGGCCGACCCGGAGAGTCCGGCCCTGCCGTCGCCTGCTGCGCGTTTGATGACCTCACCGGAATCCATCACAATCGAGCCTTCGGCGTCGATGTCGAAGAGCAGGTTGCCGTCGGCGTCGAGAAGCGGTTCTTCGCGGGTGGTCTGGAGACCGGTCACCGGGTTGATCGATCGGACCTTGAGAGCCAGTTTGGGCTGCGGCCGCGTGATGATGTCGTACATGAGGTTGTCCATTGCGCGGTCGTCGACGATCTCGACTCCGGGCGGCAGGTCGAATCCGGCTCCGCGACGCGATCGCACCGCACGAGCCATCGCCTCGACCCGGCGGAAGCACGCGTGAAGTTCGTCTGCCGGACCGTTGAGCGTCATGACCGCTCCGCCGTTCTTGAACGTGTGAAGGTCGACGCGACGTCGTTCGGCAGCGATCTTCGATCGGTCCTCCGGCGGCTCGAGGACGTTGATGAACTTCCGCAGTGAGATGCGCAGCTTGTCGCTGGTGACATCTGCACGCCGTGCGGCGAGGTGCTCGTCGATCCTCGGAAGGTACCTGAAGGCTACGGAGCGGCAGAGGTCGGCGACGACGGCGACATGGGCCATGGTGAAATCCCCGGTGCGGACTCGATCGGCGAAGCGGGGAAGACCGTGGATGATCGTGAGGGCGACGCCGAGGTGACGGTAGGCCTTGGCTATCGACATCCCGAGGATCGTCGCCGTCTCTGCAATGTCCTCGGCGGGGACGTTGTCGCTGATCCAAGCCGACATGTCGGTGCCCAGACGGAATTCGGGGAACTCGACCGGAGGTTCCTGCGTTTCGGTCTCCAGGTCTTCTGCGTCCGAGACCGTTTCTCCTTCGACGGCATAAAGACACGTGTGGTCGTGTGTCATCCGAGCGCAGAAGTCAGCGTCGTAGACGGCGAGCACGGTCGAGGTTCGCGGCACATGGACGAGATCGGTCGACGCACCCGTGTGAGGACCGAACTGCGCCGCGGAGGATTGAGGACAATGCGACGTTGTGGTCGACGCGGCTGCTGACTCGGCGCGGGTGGAAGCTTTCGAGGTGCCGGAGGCGGCAGAAGCAGAGTCGGCCTCGGCACTCTCGGTGCACCGCGCGACGGCGGCGACGATGGATTCCACTCGATAGGGAGTGTCCCCTGCAGGCAGAGGCGCACCGAAGAAGCGAACGGCCCGTTCGAGGACGATTCCGGCCGTCACTTCGAGCACTCTGAGCTGCACCTGGTCGGATTCTGCGGCGATCTCGGAGAGCTCGGCGACACTCGATCCGATGCGCACTGTATGGCGAGCGCCTCCGACAGCATTCCGGCCAGCGACACCCGGCAGGGGACGAGCGGTGCGCTGCTCGTTCACGTTCGGTGCGTCCTTCACGGTGTCTCACCTGCCTTCGACGTCAGTGTCGGGGAAGTGCTTCTGGGAATGCGATTCCCTAGTACATCAATGGTATTCTATTCGAACGTATTCCGTGAATACATAATCTGAAAATTCTTCTATGAATTTTCATCCTCTCTGATATCCTCCTCTGCTCTGTGATTCCCATTGTTGCATTCGGCACTGACATGGGAATCCGACGAGCAATCGTTCGGAGACACCGGAGGTCGGCGGAGGATGACAGCGCAAGCGAGGAGCCGTGACCATTCGGCAGCGTCAGTCCCTGCGCCAGCCTCAGGACCCATAGGTGGCGTCAGCCCCCGCGTCCGCATCAGGACCCCGACGCGGTCGCGTCGATGTCGGACCCCTGGTCCCCCACCTCGGCGAACCGGCTTCGCGTCGGCCAGGACAGGGCGAGGTAGAGGAGGAACGAGATGACGAACGACGGGATCGTCGCTCCCAGTGGACTCGGCCACACGTAGGTGAGGAGGTAGGAGGCGAGCGCGCCGACGATCCACACGATGACCGCGGACCAGTTGACGCCTCGGACGTAGGCGTAGATGCCGCCCTCGTCGCGGAGGATGTCGCGGGTGTAGACGCCGCGTTTGATGATGTAGTGGTCGACGATGAGGATCGCGAAGACGGGGACGAAGAACGCGCCGATCATCGTGAGGAAGTCCGTGTACTAATCGAGCAGAGCCAGCCAGGTCGAGCCGATGATCGAGATCGCGCCGAGGATCAGGGCGACGGGCAGGAAGCGCAGCCGTGAGCGGCTCCTGGCTCCGAGCACTGAGTTGACCATTCCGTACACGACCATCGTGTTCGTGGCCATGACGGAGAGGAAGATAACGATCGCGAGCGGCCAGCCGAAGCGGTCGGCGAGCGCGGTGGGATCGAAGGGCTCGGCGGTGCCCCCGTCGAGGAGGATGAAGCTGAAGGCCGTGAGACCGAGCAGCATCGCCAGCACCGTCGAGGTGATGTATCCCAGCCCCGAACCGACGATCCCCGCCCGCTGACTGCCGGCCAGCCGGTTGAGGTCACCCGAGAGCACCGTCCACGAGATCGCCGTGGCGATGACGATGTCGAGTGCGAGCACCGGAGTGAATCCGAGTCTCTCATCAGCGGGGATGCTCATGTATTGGATCGGCGCGTGGCCGGTGAACGCCGTGACGAAGACATAGGCCATGACCAGGAGGATGAGGAGGGCGAACCACGGTTCGGCCTTCTCGATGCCTTCGTGGCCGAGGATGGCGAGCTCGACGACGAGCGCCTGACAGAGCACGGAGAAGAGGATGGGGTTGGAGAATCCCGTCGTCTGCTCGACGACGTAGTTGACGCTGATGCCTGCGAGCATCGCCTGCAGCCATGACCACCCCATGAGGATGACGACGTTCGCGGCCACCGGCAGATAGCTGCCCTTCGCGCCGAACGCGCCCCGGGTGATCGCCATCGTCGCCAGTCCCGTGCGGGTGCCGATGTTCCCGACGAGGACGAGGACGATCGTGCCGGCTACCGTTCCGGCGACGATGACGACGACTGCGGTCATGTAGTCGATGCCGGGGACGAAGAGCGTGCCGGTGAGCATCGTCGTGACGACGAGGTTCGCGGCGAGCCAGATCATGAACATCCGCCCTGTGCCCAGCCGCCCGTGCACGACCTGCGAGCTGTTCGAGTCCGACCCCACCCGCTCCTCGAGCCTGCGGTACCAGTTCATCGGTCGACCGCCTGAGTGCGGGGTTCGTCCCCTGTCCTCGCCGAGGCTGCCGTGCCCGAGCCATCGGAGGTGACCGAATCGTCGGGGGCGACCGACCCGGCGGAGGTCGAGCCGACGTCCGGGACCGTGGACAGGTGCTCGTGGATCGCGATGAGTCGACCGTCGCCGAGGTGGCGGAAGACGATGCTCTCCCGTTCCCGATACGACTCCCGGCCGTCCCCGGTCTCGACCGTCGTGTCGACGGTGTGTGAGAAGACTGCGCCGCCGGGGAAGGTCTGAACGAGAGGGTCCGAGGACACGCAGTCGACGACCGACCATCCGTCGGCGAGCCATCCTCGCCATGTCTCTTCATACTCGGCACGAGAGTTCAGACGGTGGTCCTCGGGGTGGAAGATGAAGGAGGCTTCCTCGGCGAATCCGGCGAAGTAGGCATCCGTGTCCGTGGCAGCGAAGGCTGCGACGATTGCGGCCGCCGCCGCGGTGACGGACTCGGCCGTCGGAGTCGCGGCGATCAGCTGCACAGCCGCCGGAGTCTCAGCGTAGGGCTGGCTCGACGTCTCTGTCATGGTGGGCACCCTTCTGCTTTCCGGCCCGTCGTCGGCCCGGCATGCTCAGACACTCTAGTGACGGCGAGCCCGAGCGCACTATCCATGTTGGACAGGTTTAAGCAGGAATGTGCCGTCGTGGACGGGGCCGCTGACGCTTTCGCGTCCCGACACCTCAGCCACAATGCAAGATTCCGACTTCGAGGCGTGAGATGGTCGGCTAACGTTCGAAGAGTGCCGACCGTGATCGGCGGGACCGTCTGCGCCCCTGCATGTCGCGCGGCCCCGGCCCGCTGAGCGCCGCCTGGCCCGCTGCACGCAGCCTGGCCCACTGAGCGCGGCCCCGGCATGCTGAATGCCGCGCGACCCCGGCCCGCCGGGCGACCCGGGCGTACGAAACGACCCCGGCACTGGGAGTGATGGAGGAGTGACAATGAGTATCGAACTCATCTGCGTGATCGTCCTCGGACTGATGTTCGTCATCGGCACGTGGCGCGACATCAACATGGGCCTGCTCGGCTTCGTCGCCGCAGCCGGCGTCGGCGGGCTCGTCCTCGGCCAGGCGCCCGAGGAGTTCCTCGCCGGCTTCCCCGTCGACCTCTTCCTCACTCTCGTCGGCCTCACCTACCTGTTCGGCTTCGCACAGAACAACGGCGTCATCGAAGTCATCGTCCACTGGTGCGTGCGCCTCGTGGGCGGCCGGACGGCGCTCATGCCGTGGATCTTCTTCCTCCTCACCGCGATCCTCATCGCCCTCGGGGCGCTCTTCGCTGTAGCGATCGTCGCTCCCCTGGCGCTGAGTTTCGCCCGGCGCGAGCGGATCAACCAGTTCATGGTCGGCCTCCTCGTCGTCCACGGCGCACTCGCCGGTGCGTTCTCCCCGATCAGTGTCTACGGCATCTTCATCAACGACTACCTGACGAAGAACGGTCTCACTCCTGCCCCGCTCACGCTCTTCGTCGCCCCCTTCGTCTTCAACTTCGTCTTCGCCCTCGTCGTCTACGCCGTCCTCCACAAGCGACCGGGTCTGCGCGCCGAGGCGGACGACCACCTCGTCGCCCCTCGCCCGGATTCCCCGGATGCCTCCCCCGAGGCTGGGTCGGGGTTCGCGTCGGGCGAGACAGGAGCTGATCCCGAGGCAGCCGTACACGTCGGCCCGGCGACCGCCTCGGCGAGCACAGAGCACACGGCGAAGCATCCGCCCGTGCGGCTCGCCCCGCGTCAGGTGCCCACGCTCCTCGGGCTCATCGCGATGGCACTCTCGGTCCTCATCTTCGGCTGGGACGTCGGGCTGGTGACGATCACGATCTCCATCGTGCTCACCGCGATCAATCCCACCGCCGGCAAGGCGGCGATGACGAAGGTGGCGTGGCCGGTCGTCATCCTCATCTGCGGCGTGCTCACCTACATCGGAGTGCTCCAGTCCGCCGGCACGGTCGAGTGGGTCTCAGCCGGCATCTCCGCGATCGGGATCCCGCTGCTGGCAGCCCTCCTGCTCTTCTACCTCGCCGGGCTCGTCTCCGCACTCGCGTCCTCGCTGGCGATCATCGGCGTCGTCATCGCGCTCGCGGTGCCGCTGCTCGAATCCGGCGACATCGCCGTCGGCGGATTCGTCGCAGCCTTGGCGATCGCCTCGACGATCGTCGACATCAGTCCGTTCTCGACGAACGGGGCGATGCTGCTCGCCAACGTCGACCCCGCGATCCGCGACCGCTACTACCGGCAGATGATCGCGTACGCGGGCCTCATGTGCCTCATCGGCCCAGGCCTTGCGTGGCTCATCGCCGCCGTACCCACCTGGATGGGCGGATGAGCATCGGATGAGCCACGCACGGACCTGCGCCTTCAGGTCGACACCGGCTTCTCTCCCTGGACCAGCAACGCGGCGGTCGGATCGGACCCGTGACGACCGTCGAAGTCCACGAACGCCGATTCGATCTCAGCGTTCACGCCGCGCACGATCGGCAGAAAGTCCTTGTGCGTGACGATGAGGAACTGACCCGCGGCCATCGCTTCGACGACCTGCTGGCCCACAGCGTCCGGATCGGCTCCCTGAGACAGCATTCGCATGTTTCCCTCGACGGCGGCGCGGTCGGCTTCGATGCCGAGCATCTCCTCCTGCACCACAGCAGCGGACTCGACGATCCGCGTTGCCACGGTACCCGGACACAGCACCGAGACACCGATGGCACTTCCCGCCAGATCTGCACGCAGAGCCCGGGAGAATCCGACGCTTGCGAACTTGGACGACGCATAGGCGGCGACGTCGGGGATGGGAACGAGGCCGGCCATCGACGCCGTGTTGAGGATGTGCGCTCGTCCACCGTGCTCCCGAAACCGGGGAAGGAAAGTGGCGACGCCGAGGAACTGCGCATCGATGTTGATGGCATGCACCCACTTCCACACTTCGTATGTCGTCTTCTCCGCAGAACCGCCACCGTTGACCCCGGCGTTGCTGCACAGGATCGTCACCGGCCCGAGTTCTGCTTCGGCCGCATCGGCGGCCGCCTCCCACGCCCCGGGGTCGCTGACGTCGAACCGGACCGTCGCGACGACCCCTCCCTCGTCACGCAGGGCCTCGGCGGCTGCGTCCAGACGAGACTGGTCGATATCGGCGAGGGCGACGCGCGCACCCGCCCTGACCAGTGCTCGGGAGATCCCCAGGCCGATCCCCGAGGCGGCGCCCGTGACGAAGGCGACCTCTCCGCGCGGCCATTCGGGTGCATTCGCTCCCTGACCGGTGTGTGCCGGTGATTCGGACTGTGCTTGGATTTCGGGCATGACTGACTCCGTTCTCTCTTCATCGGTTGTGCCCCCATGCGGCGATTGCCGCCGAGGCGGTGGTTCGTGAGGTAGTGGTTCTTAGGGTGGTGGTTCTGAGGTGGGCCGGCGCTCAGTCGCCGAGGCGGCGGAGGAACTCCGCGGCCGTGTACCGCATCCGCCCGATCGTCGTGCGCGGATCGTAGCCGAGCCGCGCCGTCAGGGTCTCGTGCCGTGCCTGCAGGGTCGAATGGTGCATCGCGAGCTTCGCGGCCGCCGAGCGGATGCTCTCCGAGTCGACGAGCGTCCGCAGGATCTCCGCGGTCAGGTCGTCGAGTTCGCTCAGCGCCGCGACATCGGGGTGGGGCACCGCCGGGTCATAGGCGCGGGCGAGGATGAGCATCCCGCCGAGGTCCGTGGCGTCGAGGATCGTCTCGGGACCGTCGCCGAGGAGGCGGTGGGCGACGAGGGCCGCCTCCCACGATTCCGGGGCGCAGTCCGCCCGCACCCATGTGCCGATGCCGGTCCGGGAGCGTGAGCCCGAGGTCGAGAGTTCTCCTGAGTCCGACTGATCCCGGTTGAGCGCACCGCCCGCGCCCCCACCGCCGCCACCGGCACCCTTCCGCCGGACCTCGAGGCTCGTGTGGAGGATCCCCGAGGGTGTCGGCGTCGGCGCCGTCCACGTCCATCCGGGTCCGGGGTCCTCGTCGCTGACGATGACCCGGACGGAGTCGGTGGGATCGATGCCGATGCGCACGAGCGCTGTCATCCGCTCGGGGACGGTGCGCTGCGCGTCGACGATCACCTCGACCTCACGGGTCGAGCCCTGCCGGGACTCGAACGCCTCGATGGCCAGCGCCAGTCTCTCGGTGATCATGGCATCGCTCGAATGCGGCGCACCCGCACGGTCGAGCCAGACCTCGCCGAGCCGGAATTCGACGACGGATCCCCGGGACGCATCGTCCACCTCGGCGAGACGACGACCATCGGGATCGTAGGCCGTCGTCGTCCCCCGGATCGTCGCCGCCGCTACCGTGCCGGAGAGGGCGGCAGCCGCGCGCAGCAGCCCGCCGAGCCCCACGCCACGGGCGGTCAGGGCGTCGAAGTACCCGACGACCTTGAGCGATTCCCGCGCTTCCGGGTCGAGTGCGGTGAGCTTTCCGAGGAGATCTCGCATGGTCGCTTCCCTTGTCGGTTACCCCATGTTAGGGCGCGGGTGCGGCGAACTCAACGGCCCAGCGCTCACCCGCGCACCCAACGGCCCGACGACCTCAGCGGTCCCCGATGATCCTGGCGACCCACGAGTTGCGGGCGGCGATCGAGGCTCGGCTCACGGCGGCGTGCGGGGCCATCATGTCGAAGCCGTGGAAGCCGCCTGCCCACACATGCAGCTCCGCGTCGACGCCTGCCTCCCACAGCTTCGTCGCATACGCGACGTCCTCGTCGCGGAAGACCTCGGCGTTGCCGCAGTCGATGTAGGTCGGCGGCAGGCCCGACAGCTCCGTGGCCCGGGCGGGCGCCGCATAGATCGAAACGTCCTCGGTGCCCACCCGATCGCCGAGCAGGCTCGACCAGCCGAAGCGGTTGCTGTCCCGCGACCACGTCGTGTTGTCCGTGAACTGGGTCGAGGACACCGTCGAATCACGGTCATCGATCATCGGGCACACGAGGAGCTGTCCGATGAGGTTCGGCCCCTTCCGGTCCCGGGCCACCAGCGCGGTGCCGGCGGAGACTCCGCCGCCGGCGCTCGCTCCGGCGATGAGGATCGACCCGGGATCGACGCCGAGCTCCTCGGCGTGCTCGGCCATCCACGCAAGCCCCGCATAGGAGTCTTCGACGGGATACGGATCGGGGAACTCGGGGGCGAGACGGTAGTCGACGGTGAGGACGACGGCGTCGTACTCGACGATCCACGGCAGGCACATGTCGACGCCGAGGAGCCGGTGGCCGGTGATCATCCCACCGCCGTGGACGTGGTAGATCCCCGGGCCCGCCCCGGTGTGGTCGGCGCGCCGGAAGACCGTCGCCTTCGCCTCGGCGCCGTCATAGACGGGAATGGTGAGATCCGTGCGCACGATGCCCATGGACTCGAGCGTCTCCGGTTCGATCGCCGGCAGCGGACTCGCGGTCTCCTCCCGCAGCGCTGTGACGGTGCCCATGTCGATCGTCGCCGAGGGCATGCTCTCGAGCAGCACCTCGAGGGCCGCGCCGAGCTCGGGGTCGTGGGGTTGCCGGGTGATGGTCATGTCTCCTCCTTGGGGAGTTCGCGGTGGGGAGTTGCGTCTCCATCGTCTCCCCGCCGAGGCGGCTCCCGGAACCGCCGAATGCGGCGGATTCCCCCGGCCGGGTCCGCCGTTCGCGCGGGTGCGCGGTTCGGAAGCCGGCCGTGCCCACGTTCGGCGAACCGACCCCACCGCCGCACTCACATGTGCCCGGTCGCCTGGAACCTCTCGTGCCACGACAGCGCTTCGCTGAGCAGGTGCGGAGTGTGCCGTCCATGCGGGTTCGCAGCGATCGCCCGCTCGAGGTAGTCGGTCAGCCGCTCCCGGTAGTCGGGGTGAGCACAGTTGTCGATGATCGCCCGCGCCCTCGCCACCGGGGAGAGTCCGCGCAGGTCCGCGAGACCCTGTTCGGTGACGATGACCTGCGTGTCGTGCTCGGTGTGGTCGATGTGGCTGGCGAAGGGCACGATCGAGGAGATCGCCCCGCCCTTGGCCAGGGAGTTCGAGACGAAGAAGTTGAGATAGGCGTTGCGGGCGAAGTCCCCCGACCCGCCGATGCCGTTGATGATCGACGAACCCATGACATGGGTGGAGTTGACGTTGCCGTAGATGTCGGCCTCGACCATCCCGTTGATCGCGACGACGCCGAGGCGGCGCACCGCCTCGGGATGGTTCGACATCTCCTGCGTGCGCAGCAGGATCCGGCCCTTGTACGACTCGATGTTCGCGTTGAAGTCCGCCGCCCTCTCCGCCGAGAGCGAGAACGCCGTCGCCGAGACGGAGGCGAGCTTGCCCGAGTCGATGAGGTCGAGCATGCCGTCCTGGATCACCTCGGTGTAGGCACGCATGCCTTCGAACTCGCTGCCCGCGAGGTCAGCCATGACGGCGTTGGCGACATTGCCGACCCCCGACTGCAGCGGCAGGAGGTTCGCCGGCAGCCGGTCGGCGCGGATCTCATGGCGGAGGAAGTCGACGAGGTGCGCGGCGATCGCCTTCGAGTCCTCATCGACGGGTTTGAACGGCAGGTTCCGATCCGGCTGGTCGGTCTCGACGACGGCGACGACCTTCTCCGGGTCGACGCGCAGGTACGGGTCGCCGATGCGCTGCATCGGCTCGAGCAGCTGGATCGGCAGCCGCTCGGGCGGGCGCCGGGTGCCGTAGTAGACGTCGTGGAAGCCTTCGTAGGCGCGCGGATGCCACGCGTTGACCTCGAGGATGACCTTGTCGGCGAGGTCGAGCCACGTCTTCGAGTTCCCGACCGAGCTGCCGGGCACGAGGAGACCGTTGGGCAGGATCGCGGCGACCTCGACGACGGCGACGTCGAGGCTGCCGTAGAAGCCGAACCACGCCTGCTGGGCGGAATGGCTGAGGTGGGTGTCGATGTACTCCGTCGATCCGTCGTTGATCGACCTGCGCATCCGCGGATCGGACTGGAACGGCAGCCGCTTGCTCACCGCCCCCGCCTCGGCGAGGATCCCATCGAGCTCGGGTGCCGTCGAGGCTCCCGTCCACAGCTCGATCGCGAAGTCGCGACCGGCCGCGTGCTCGGTCTCGGCACGGGCGGCGAGCGCACCGGGCACGGCCTTGGGGTAGCCGGAGCCGGTGAACCCGCTCATGGCGACCCGGTCGCCGGCGGAGATGTGGGCGGCCGCCTCGGCGGCGGTGGTGACCCTGGGGATGAGGGTGGGGCAGGAGATCCTCGACATGCTCCGAGTCTATCGACCGGGCCCGGCCCCGCTCCCGCTCAGGGCCACCTCACAGGGGACCGTCATCGTCTCTCGAGGCCCGCGAGGAACTCTGCGGCCCCGAGGGCGATCCGGGTCTCGGCGGCGGCCCCGAGGGCGAGCATGTCCTCGTCGACGTCGAAGCGTTCGGTGTGGTGGCCCCACGAGGTGTCCATGCCGATCTGGACGTACGTGGCCAGTCCCCCGCGCTCGATGACGCGGTTCATCATCGCCGTCGCATCCTCGGAGCCGCCGAGGCCGCCCGAGACCCCGATCTCGGTGACGCCCTCGACACCGGCGAAGCACTCCCCGATGAAGGGCTGGAGCTGCGGTGACGGTGTGGCCTGGTCGGCGCGACCGACGACGGTGACCTCGTGGTCGACGCCGTACATGCGGGCGGCGCCGGCGACGGCGTCCATCGCTCGGGCGACCATGTACTCATCGATCGCGCTCGTCTCCCCGCGGGTCTCGACCTTGATCACGGCCGCACGGGGGACGACGTTGCGGCCCTCCCCGGCGCTGAGCACTCCGACGTTGACCCGGCTCGCGCCCTCGGAATGCCGGGGAATCGCGTGGAGTGCCAGGCTCGCCGAGGCGGCCGCGAGCAGGGCATTGCGTCCCTTCTCGGGGTCCCCGCCCGCGTGGGCGCCGACTCCGGAGAAGGCGACGTCGAACTTCGTCGACGCGAGGTAGCCGTCGGCGCCGGTGAGGATGCTGCCCCGGTCGTCATCGGACTTCAGGTGGGTCGCGACGAAGACGTCGACGTCGTCGAACCACCCGGCCGCGACGATCGAATGCGCGCCCCGCACCCCCTCCTCGGCGGGTTGGAAGATGATCTTCACCGTGCCCGTGAGCGAGTCCCGCAGGTCCGCGAGCACGGTCGCCAGGCCGAGCCCCATCGCGGCATGCCCGTCGTGTCCGCACCCGTGCATCGCCCCGTCGTTGACCGAGGCGAACCCCTCGGCGAACGGCCGGTGGCTCGCATCCCGGAGTTCGACGAGGTCGTTGGCGTCGATGTCGAAGCGGAAGCACACGACGGGACCGGGGCGTCCGGTCTCGAGGATGCCGAGCACACCGGTGAAGCCCTCCCCCATCGCCTCGACGAGTCCGGGATCGGCGCCCTGCTCGATCGCGCGGGCCCGCGCATGAGAGAGAACCTCGACAGCCGGCACGCCGAGGCGGGCGCCGGCGTCGTGGAGTTCGGGTCCCATGACCGTCGACCAGCCGAGCCGCTTGAGTTCCGTGACGATCGCCGCGGTGGTCCGGAACTCCGTCCAGGCTGTCTCCGCATGCCGGTGGAAGTCACGACGCCAGGCAACCAGCCGTGCCCTGAGGTCCGCAGGTATCGTCTCCGTGGTGATCCTCGGGGCCGACGGTTCTGTCATGGGCGGTGTCCTCGTTTCAGTGGTCTCAGTTCCCCGCGTGTGCGCGCATGAGGGCGTCGGTGCGCTCGTGGTCGTGGGATTCGATGGCTTCGACGATGTCGACGTGCAGCTGCAGGCGTTCGGCGATGAACTCGTCGAGCGGCGTCTCCTCGACGGGCAGGACGTTGAGGGTGTGGTCGTCGATGATCGCCATGAGATTGAGGTAGATCGAGCGCAGCAGCTGGTTCGGGGTGATCTCGGCGATGCGGCGGTGCAGCGCCCAGTTCGCCTCGAGGAAGCGCTTGGCATCGTTGACCTCGACCGCGGTGCGCATCTCGTCGACGCACGCCCACATGTCGCGGACGTCGTTGAGCGAACCGTGGTCGACGGCGTCGGAGGCGAGCAGCGGTTCGAGCGAATCGCGCACCCGCATCGCGTCCTCGACCGTCGTCGAATCCGCGTCGAGGGCGAGCAGCGAGTTGCCCAGCCTGGCCATGGGTGTGGGTTCGGCGGCGAAGAGTCCCCCGCCCGGGCCCGGCCGCAGCGTGATGACCCCGCGGTGCTGGAGCAGTCGCAGGGCCTCGTTGAAGGTGCCCTTCGAGACGCCGCATTCGACCTGCAGCGCCCCTTTCGTGCCCAGCCGCTGCCCCGGCTCGAGGCTGCTCGCCCGCTCGGACACGAGGGCCACAGCCCGGTCCACCGGCGAGGCCGACAGGGTCTTGGTCTCCGTCGTCATGTCCTCACTCCCCTCCCTTCGGCAGCGTCTGCCACGAGGTTACCCGACGTGCTTGACATCACGCTGCTCCACCATGCACTCTTGAAGCCGTTAATTGAATATGATCAATTATACCGAATTGGCGGACGCGTGTCCCGCACGATCTCCCGCATCCGCCGAGGCGGTCGCCTCATCCGCATTCTCGTCCGAAGGAGAACGAGCAATGACTCCCTCCCCGATCCGCACCGATGTCCTCATCGTCGGCGCCGGCCCGACCGGGCTGACGCTCTCAGCGATCCTCGCCCGCGACGGCATCGACGCGATCACCATCACCCGATACCCCACGACAGCGCATTCGCCGCGGGCCCACATCACCAACCAGCGCACGATGGAGGTCTTCCGGGACCTCGGCTGCGAGGACGCCGTCATCGCCGCGGCCACACCCAACGAGTACATGCGCAACAACGTCTGGGCGACGAGCTTCGCCGGTCAGGAGATCGCCCGGCTCGAGACCTGGGGCACCGGCACCGCCCGGTCCGGTGACTACGAGGTCGCCAGCCCGAGTGCGATGTGCAACATCTCCCAGCACATCCTCGAACCCGTCATCGCCGAGGCGGCCCTCGGCTTCGGTGCCGACCTGCGCTTCTCGACGGAGCTCGTCTCGGCCCACGAGACCTCTGACGGGGTCGAGGCGACCGTCCGCAACCGGGAGACCGGCGAGGAGTCGACCATCCTCGCCCGCTACATCGTCGGCGCCGACGGCGGTCGGTCCACGGTCGCCGAGGAGTTCGGCTTCACCTTCACCGGGGAGTCCGGTCTCGGGGCGGCACTGAACATCTGGCTCGATGCCGACCTCACGAAGTATTGCGACTACCGGCCGGGCACGCTCTACTGGATGGCGCAGCCGGGCAACGACTACTGGGTGGGCTCGGGCACGTGGATCAGCGTCAAGCCGTTCACCGACTGGGTGCTGCTGTGCATGTACGACCCGGCCGAGGGCGAACCCGACACGAGCGAGGAGGCGCTCATCGCGCTCGCGCAGTCGACGATCGGCGACCCCTCGGTCGAGGTGACCATCAAACAGGTCTCGAAGTGGCAGATCAACCACGTCATCGCCGACGAGTACCGTAAGGGCCGGGCGTTCCTCGCCGGCGACGCCGCCCACCGACACCCGCCGGCCAACGGGCTGGGCACGAACACCTCGATCCAGGATGCCTACAACCTCGGGTGGAAGCTCTCGGCGGTGCTCCGCGGAGACGCGGACGAGGCTCTGCTCGAGACCTACAGTCAGGAGCGGCAGCCCGTCGGCAAGCGGGTCGTCGATCGGGCGATGAAGAGCGTGGTCGACATGGGCCCGATCTCCCAGGCGCTCGGTTTCGCTCCCGGGCAGAGCGCCGAGGAGGGGTGGGCGAGCCTCAACGGGCTCTTCGACGACCCGGCCAGGCGCCGTAAGCTCATCGCCGCGGTCGAGCTGCAGAACTACCAGTTCAACGCCCACGGCATGGAGCTCGGTCAGCAGTACGCCTCCGACGGCATCGTCCCGGCCGACTCTGCTGTCCCGGCTGACACTGCGGCAGACGACGCAGACTCCGCGGTTCACGCGGATCCGACGGCCGCCTCGGCGGGAGACATCGACGTCGATCTCGACTTCGTGCCCTCGACCCGGCCGGGTGTCCCACTCCCGCATGCGTGGGTCGATCACGATCGGCGGCGGCTGTCGACGCTCGACCTCGTCGGCACGGGCGGATGGACGCTCATCACCGGCCATGACGACTCCGGTTGGGTCGAGGCCGCCGAGGCGGTCTCGGCGGAACTGGGACTGCCCTTGCGCACGGCGCAGGTGAGCATGGGCGGGGACTACAACGACGTCCTCCATCGGTGGGCGGAGATCAGCGATGTCGCGGACTCCGGTGCCCTCCTCGTCCGGCCCGACCGGATCATCGCGTGGAACTGCCCGGTGCGCCCCGCCGATCCGACCGCAGCCCTGCGGGAGGCGCTGGCGACAGCGACCGGGCGGGGCGCCGAATCAGCGAGGCGCAGCGAACCGGTCGCAGCAGCCGAAGCCTGAGGACTACCATGGTCGGCATGAGGGAAGGTTCCTTGTGCCAACCGTAGGGTCGGACCCGTCGAAGCGGGCCTCGGTGCGGGCAGCGTCGGCGGCCACGGTGCGGGCCTCTGTACGGGCAGCCTCGGCGGCCTCGGTCACGGCCGGGGTGTGCTGGCTTGCCGCGGGCGTGGCCTACCTCCTCGCCGAGGCGGTGACAGCCTCGGCGTTCCCCGGGTATTCGTACGCGCTGAACTACATCAGCGACCTCGGGATTCCCGATGTCGAGGTCCTCGCCGGGCGACCGATCGACTCCCCGCTCCACGGGGTGATGACGGCGGGGTTCGTCCTCCACGGTGTGCTCTTCGCGCTCGGGGCGATCATCCTCGGTCTCAGCGCACGGTGGCCGCTGCGCCGGACGTTCGTCGCCCTTGCCGTCATCCATGCGTGCGGGATGGGACTCATCGCGTTCGTGCCCGGCGGGCAGGCGAGCATCGCGGCGGGACTGGGGTGGGTCCACCTCCTCGGCGCGGGATTGGCGCTCTTCGGCGGACAGGGAGCAGCCGTCGTCGCCGGCATCGCCCTGCTGCGCGGGCAGGGGCGGGCCCCGGCACGCGGTGGGGCTCAGTTGCCCGGGCACAGGTCGATCCGCCTCGGCGTGGTGGGCATCGTCCTCGGCGTGATCGGGTTCCTCGGCATCGTCATGCTTGAGATCGACGTGCGCGCGGTGCCCGGGACGATCCTGCCCGACGGCGTGTGGGAGAGGATCGGCTTCTACGCGGTCATCGCGTGGGATGTGGTCACGGGCGCCGCGCTCCTGAAGGGTGCGGCGCGCTCGAGGGGCTCGGCGCCGACAGCACGACGCCCCGATCCGAGGGGAATCGGGGCGCCGTGAGGGGTGGTCCGGCAGGCTAGGCGAAGATGCTCACGCCGCCGGGGCCGACGAGGAGGCCGACGACGATGAGGATGACGCCCCACAGGATCTGCTTGCGGAAGAGGGCGAAGATTCCTGAGATGACGAGGATCGCGGCGATGATCCAGAGGATTGTGGCGAGCATGACGGTGTCCTTTCGTTGATGTGTTCGCGGGGGCTAGTGCCGCGGCGCGTTCGGGTTGCGTCGGTCAGGGTCGGGCTGGTTGGGGTCAGGCTGGTTCGGGTCTGGCCGGTTCGGGTCTGGCCACGTTGGATCGGGTTGGTTCGGGTCGTAGGGACCGGGACCGGCACCCTGGGGATCGCCCGGAGCCCGGTCGAACCGTCCGGTTTCAGTCACTCGCGAATCGTTGCCGCCGACCTCGCGGTCGGTGCGTGCCTCGCGGGGGTCGTAGCCGTCGACGTCGTTGACGAAGCCGTCGTCGCTCTCGCGGACCCGCGGGTCACGCCCGTCGACGTCGTTGACGAAGCGATCGGAGCGGTCCCCGGTGGGGTCGTAGGGGTTGCGCCCGCCGAGGCTGTCGTCACGGACATCTGCGTCACGGTCGTACTGCGCCGCACCACCGGCGTCACGGTCGAACCGGTCGCGACCGTCGGTGCCGGCGCCGTCTGCCGTGCGGTCGTACGTACTGGCGTCGTCGCGGTCGTACCTGTCGGCACTGTCGCGGTCGACAGCGGATGCAGCGCCGGCACCGACACCTCGGTTGTCGCGATCCCAGCTGCCGTCTCGGTTCTCGCGACTGTCGTCGCTTCTCTCGCGCCGGTTCCCGTTCTCATCGACATCGGGATCGAGTTCATCGGCTCGGCGGAGGTTGTTCTCCTGCTCCGTGCGGGCTTTCTGCGCCGACTGCTCGAGATGACTGGCCGAGGCATCGAACTGCTCAGCGCGCGCGGCGGCCTCCTGGGCTTCGGCTTCCCGCTGGCGCGCCTCGGCGGCCTTGGCCTCGGCCTCCGCGTAGGCCTGGTCGGCGCGCGAACGGGCGGTGCCGGCTTCGGCCTCGTAGGCTTCGGTCCGCGGCCCGGATGCGGCGACCTCCTCGCGGATCTCGGCGGCCTGCTGCCGCTGGGCTTCGCGCTTCTTCGCGGCGGCCTTCTTGGCCACGACGGCGATGACGATGATCGCGATGATGACAAGGACGACTGCGACGACGATCCAGAGGATCGTGGATCCATTCATGGGTCCGCTTCCTTTCAGCCTGGTCGATCCGCTTTGATCGATTCGACCACTTCAACAGCGTTGTCTCATCGTTGCACGACAGACGTATACCGGCAAGGGCATTTGAGAATGCGTCTTGCCGGATGACACGATTTCGTCACAGGTTCGTCACAGGGGTGCGGCATCCCGCCTGTCTGCTGTACTTCACGGTGCAGGTCGGGGACAGTGGTGGGATGCACCCCACCGACACCATCCCCATCAGCGAACTGGCCGCCACCCACGGCCTCGATATCGATCCGACGACGATCGTCGTCACCGAGCTCGGCCTCGACTTCCGCGTCGCGATCGCCGACGCCGAAGACGGTCGGTCCTGGGTGATGCGCATTCCGCGTCGCCCCGATGTCACCGAACGCGCCGTCGTCGAAGGGCGTCTGCTCTCGCGCATCGCCCCGCATCTCAGCGTCTCCGTGCCCGACTGGCAGATCCAGACCGACGCGCTCGTCGCCTATCCTCTCCTGCCGGGTTCGCCTGGTCTGACGATCGATGACGACGGGCAGCCGGAGTGGCACTTCGACGTCGAGTCAGCCGTGTATGCGCGGTCGCTCGGCGATGTGCTCGCCGAACTCCATGGGCTCGACCCGACCATCGTCGCCGATACGGGCATTCCCATGGAGTCCCCTGACGAGGTGAGGGCCCGCAAGCGGGAGGAGATCGGCCTCGTCGCCGCAGAGTTCGACGTGGCGCCCGACCTGCTCGACCGGTGGAGCGTGTGGCTCGGCGACGACCGTTACTGGCCATCATGGACGACGGTGACCCATGGGGAGATCTACCCGGCTCATCAGCTCATGGACGGACCGGTGATCCTCGGACTCCTCGACTGGACCACCGCCTCGGTGGGTGATCCGGCCCGCGACTTCGCCTTCCACCAGGCCAGCGTGTCGCCGGAGACCTTCGACGCGACCGTGAGGCAGTACGTCGACCGCGGCGGGAGGGTCTGGTCGATGCTCGCCGAGCACTGCGCCCACCTGTTCTCGACGGCCGCAGTCGAGCTGGGACTCTACGCGCTGGAGACGGGCGATGAAGGTCATGTCGCTGCGGCGAAGGAGCAGCTCGAGCCGCACAGGGGCTGAGGGCGCTCAGCGCTCGTCCGAGCAGCCGTTGTTCTGCTGCGGAAGCCAGATCCACCCCTCACGGGAGACGACGTCGCGCATCGCCTCCGGGGGTGGGTCTGCCTGACGGTCTGCCACCAGTCGAGCCATGAGCGCCGAAACTACCGCGTCGAGGGTATTGTCGTCGTCGATGCACAGGTTCCGGTGCCCGTTCCAATCGAGATCCGGGAACAGGTATGAGAGCCGGTCGATGATCTCAACGCGCTGGCCACTCTGCTCTCTGCGTTTGTATCCGCGGCTCGGCAGCCCCCAACAGCTCAGTGCCGCCGCCGGATACACTTCGCAGATCCTGCCCGAGCCGTCTCGCGGGACATCGATCCCCTCGGCACGCAGGCGTGCCTCGATACCGGCCCAGCGGAGGGCCGGATAAGCGATCCGATCCGTCGACACGCTCAGCGGTACACGTCCGGTGCGCTGATGGACGATGACGTCGGTCGTCCGCATTGCCATGGTCCGGCGCCAATCGGAGCCGGTCGATGGCGGAGGAGCGAGAGCGTGCGCAGCGTGATCGGCCAACAGCGCGACGAACGCGTCCGGCCACCCCAACGGAACATCGATCCCGCTCATGTCCGAACCCATGATGATTGCCGCAATGTCGGCGTCTTCGGCACCGACGACGAGCATCTCGACGACCGTCGGCGTGCCGTTGCTGATCTGCGCGACTCCGGTGCGGCGAGGATCCGCCGCCAGATCGATGCCTCCGAAGACCATGGCATCAGACTAGCAATCCGGCTGTGCCGTGGAGCGATGCGGCTTCCCCGACCTCGCCGTTAGCCTGGTGGGATGAGCGAGTTCCTCAAGCAGCGTTCGACGGCTCCGGAAGGATTCTTCTCCGCCGAGGCGGCCGGCTTGGACTGGCTGGCCGCGCCGGGCGTCATTCCCGTCGTCGCGGTGCTCGACCACGGTGAGGACTTCGTGCTCCTCGAGCGACTCGAGTCGGCTGTGCCGGAGGCGCAGGCGGCCTTCGTCTTCGGTCGTCGACTCGCGCGCCTCCACGATGCCGGAGCCCCGGCATTCGGATGGTCCCCGGCCGAACCGTCGTGGTTCGGTCCACTCGAATCGCCCTTCTCAGTCACGGCAGAGCCGGTGGCATCCTTCTCCGATTTCTGGGTGAATCAGCGCCTGCGGCCGGTGGCAGCCGACATCGCGGACGAGCTCACGGACGATGAGAACGCCGCGATCGCCTCGGCGATCACAGCGGTGTCGACGGGTGTCTTCGACGGAATCGCCGGCGGCGACCCCGAGCCCCCATCCCGGGTCCATGGGGATCTGTGGTCGGGCAATCTCATGTGGACGCCGGACGGCGGCACGCTCATCGACCCGGCGGCTCACGGTGGTCACCGGCTCGAGGATCTGGCTCTGCTCGCCCTGTTCGGAACCTCGTTCCTCGCAGACATCTGCGCCGGTTACGAGGCCGCGCATCCGCTGCCGTCGGGGTGGCGTCGCGACCTCCCAGTGCACAGCTTCTTCGCCCTTCTCGCTCACGTGAAGCTCTTCGGACACGGCTTCCTCGGCCAGACCTTGGCGGCAGCTCGCGAGATCACGGCCCGGGCTGCGGAACTGGGTGCGTGACCGGCGGGGGGGGGTCCGAGAATCGGACCAGGACCCACCGGACATTGAGCAAGCAACTGACGCTCCTCCTACTTCAGCGAGATCTCCACGGGATCAGAGAAGATCCCGCCTTCGAAGGTGAGTCGGTCGGGGCTGACGTCCTTCGGGACGTCGAAGACGAGCACGCCTTCGGCGGTGTTGCCGGGGTTGATCTCCTCGAGGAAGAGGATCGAGTCCTCATCGGCGTAGAGGCCCGCTTCCGAATCCGAGGAGTAGGTGTTGCCCTTGTCGTCGCCGAGCTTGATGTTGTCCTCGAAGAAGAGCTCCGGCGAGTTCTTCGTGTTCTTCACCGACAGCGAGACCTTGACGAACTGGCCTTGGGCCTTCGTGTTGAGGTACTCGTTGCCCACAGTCGAGACTCCGTCCTCGACTTTGTTCACGGTGATCTCCCACCCGTCGGCGTTGACGGCATCGCCCATGCCGTATTCGGCGGGAGCCTCCTTCTTCTCCTCCGCGGGCTTCTGCGCGGAGTCCTTGTCTTCCGCGGCCTTGTCCTCGGGCTTCTTCTCCTCGGCGGTTCCCGCTTCGCCGCCCTGGGAGTTCGTCGACCCGGTGTCCTCGGTGTCACCGCCACCGCCGCCGATGGCGTTGATCAGCCCGATGACGACGATGACGATGATGAGCCAGAACCACCAGCGCTTGTACAGCGGCTTCTTCTGCTTCGGCGGCTTCTGTCCGTACGGCATGCCTTGGCCGCCGGGCGGCATCTGCCCTCCACCCGGATAGCCGGGGGCCGACCCGGCAGCCTGGTAGCCGGCCGGCTGGAACTGCGGGGCGCCCGACCCGGTCGGTCCCGGAGCAGAGCCGGTCTGCGCGTTCGGATACGGAGAGGCGTACTGCGGCTGGAACGGCTGACCTCCGTGGTTGGGAGGCTGCCCTGGGGCCTGCTGGGGCCCGGGATTCTGGGGATGTCCGGGCTGGTTCTGGGGATGTCCGGGCTGGTGAGGGTTCTGCGGGTTCGACATGGTGCTCCTTGATCGGCGGGGCGAAGATTTTCTGACTCCCTCAGCCTCGGCGAATTCTCAGGATTGCGCGTCCGCCCATCGGATCGAATGCCCGAGCCGATCGGTTGAACCCGATCCACCCGATGGGTGGACTACGCGTGTCTGTGCCGCTGGTTACGATTCATCTGTGTCAGGTCACCCTTTTCCGCCGCCCGGGCCGAACCCGCTGCCGCGCGGTCCGCAGCCCACCGGGCCCAGCGCGCAGCCCCCGCGCACCACCGCTGTGCCGGTCAACTGGGCAGCCGCACCCCCTCACGGCCTCCGACCCCAGAACGGCGCCGTCCCGCAGAATCGCGGACAGGTGCCTCCTCCGGCCGTGACCGGTCCCCTTCCGCAACGGTCGACCCATCCCGCCGAGGCGGCCCCACCCTCGGCGACTGCCGCTTGCACTCCGCGGCGTTCGGCTCCCCGGTGGCTGACAGTGACGGCGAGCATCCTCGTCGGCATCGTGCTCCTGGTCATTGGATTCCTCACCTCGATCATGGGTCTCGTCTCCAATCGGTGGGCGTTCACCGACGGCGTGGTCAGCATCCTCGGCGTGCTTATGATCTTCCTGCTCGTGCCGATCTGGGCCACTGTCTTCGTCCGTCAGCGCTGGCCGTGGGTCCCCTTCCTCGCCGGCGCCGTCCTCGCCCTCGGATGGGGCGACTGCCTGCTCATGCTCATCGGCATGTTCCACCTCATCATCCGTGGATCCCGCCGCCACGCGATCATCGCCGCGGTCGCCGGTTCGGTGGTCACCCTCGGGTCGATCGTGCGTCTGTGCCTGGCGCCGACGTCACTCAACCCGTTCAGCATGTTCTTCATCTCCCCGGGTGTGCAGCCCGGCAACGGCACGCTGCCGGCTCCCCCGGAGGACACGGCACTCGCCGTCAACGTCATCACGATCATCGTCGGAGTCCTCTCTCTCGGCATCAGCCTCGGCTTCGGCGCCCTGCTGCGCCGCACCCGGCGGATGAAGACCGTCGAAGCCCGCGCTGATCTCGAAGCACAGCGCAGTGAGTCGCTCGCTGCCGAACTCGCCCGTCAGTCCGAGCGCGAACTCCTCGCACGCGAGCTCCACGACACGCTCTCCCATCGGCTCTCGGTGATCTCCCTGCACAGCGGGGCGCTCGAAGTCGGGAGCAAGGGCGATGCCGAGGTCGCCTCCGCCGCCTCGGCGCTGCGTCACGAAGCGCACGCCTCGCTCGAGGATCTGCGCCAACTCGTCGGCGGAGTCAGGGAGGGAACCCTGGCGGGCGGACCGCAGAAGGAACAGTCCACTCCCCCGAGCCTCGCGTCGATGGCCTCGATCCCCCAACTCATCGCCTCCGTGCAGGCGACCGGCACCATCGTGCGCCCGTCGATCATCATCCAGGACGTCGAGAGCGCATCGACGAGCTTCGACCGGGCGGTCTACCGCATCGTGCAGGAGTCCCTGACCAACGTCATCAAGCACGCCCCCGGAGCCCCGGTCACTCTCAGTGTCACCGTTTCCGCCGACCGCGGTGCCCACATCGTCGTTGCCAATCCCGCACCATCGCAGCGTTCCCGCGCCGAGGTCGTCGCCGGCGACGGCCTGCCGCCGCGCCCCCAGCACAGGCCGTCCGTGCGCGGCAGGCTCGACTCGGCGAACCTCGCCGCCACGGGGTCGGGCTCCGGCCTCGAAGGCATCCGCGAACGGGCTGCCATGCTCGAGGGCGAGGCGACCATCGGGGTGCGCGACGGCGACTTCGTCGTCGAGGTGACGCTGCCCCCGTTCACGCGCAAGGGCTGACCCCGAGCAGGACGTGGGTTCAGTCTCCGCCCTCGCGGAGTCGGAGCCGGTCGAGTCTGTGCCCTCCGGTAGGGTATCGACCATGACCGAGACCGCCGCTCCCATCCGTGTCATCGTCGTCGACGACGATCCGATGGTCGTCACCGGCATCAAGGGAATCCTTGCTCCGCACCCGAACATCGAGACGGTGGCTTCGGCATCGAGCGGCGAGGAGGCCCTCGACCAGGTGGCCCTGCACTTCCCCGACCTCGTGCTCATGGACATCCGGATGCCGGGAATCGGCGGGATCGAAGCGATCGCACGCCTCGTCAACAGTGTGCGGCCGCCGAAGGTCGTCGCCCTCACCAGCTTCGACACCGATGACTACCTGTTGCGTGCACTGCAGGCAGGAGCCGCTGGATTCCTCCTCAAAGACATCGGTCCGGTCGACCTCGCCGAGGCGATCGGCAGAGTCCACTCCGGCGAGCCGATCCTCTCCCCTCGTTCGCTCAAGCGTCTGATCAGCAAGACCACGTCGAGTCAGGATCAGCGTCAGCAGCGCGAAGCCGAGGAACTCCTCGCCGAGCTCACCGAACGTGAGCTGCAGATCGCGATCCGCGTCGCGCAGGGTCTGTCGAACCAGGAGATCGCCGATGCGATGTTCATGAGTCAGGCGACCGTGAAGACCCACCTCAACCGCATCAACGTCAAGCTCGACACGAACAACCGCGTGCACATCGCCGTCCTCGTCGAACGCGCCCGGTTGTCGAGGTCAGACGGCACTTGACCGCTCGGCTCTGAGAGCAACCACGGCAGTCCGGATTAAGGCGTTGCCATCCACGTACCCAAACGACGCCGCCGAGGCGACCGACCCGACCCGCTGGAATGGGTGGACCGACGACCGCCTCGGCGACTCAGGGGTCGATCAGTAGTTCTCAGGAGGATCGCTTGCGGGGAACGATTCGTCGCCCCATTCCTCGACGAGCTCATCCTGGTGCTCGCGTTCCGCAGCCTGCGCATCGAGCTCTTCGGCCGAAGGGCCGGTGGTCTCGGTGGGTTCGTCTGCGGGTTGGGTCGTCTCGGACATGTCTGCTGCCTCCATCGGTGACGGATGAGTGTGGTGACTCCATTTTGCCCGGTCAGACTGGATCTGGATACCGGCAGTCCGCGGGATGATCGGAATTCACCGGCGAACGGGCCCCTCACCCGTGGTGAATGCCGCGTTCCTGGCGCTGAGCGAGACCGCGGTAGTGGCGGTTGCGCACGGCCAGCCACACGGCGCCGATGAGGGCGGCGAGCAGCGAACCGCAGAGCACGCCCACCTTGACGACCTGCGACCGGTCATCGCCCTCACCGAAGCTGAGTTCGCCGATGAGCAGGGAGACGGTGAAGCCGACTCCGGCCAGGCATGCGACGCCGATGAGGTCGACCCACTGCATCGTCCGGTCGAGGGAGAAGCCCCGGACCCGGGTGATGAGGAAGGTCAGCAGCGTGATGCCCAGCGGTTTGCCGACGACGAGGCCGAGCATGATTCCGATCGCGATCGGGCTGCTCAGCGACTCCGCAAGCCCGGACAGTCCCCGGACATCGACTCCGGCGGCGAAGAACGCGAAGATCGGCACCGCGATCACCGCAGACGGGATGCTCCAGCGGTCGGCGAACTGGGCGGCAGGACCGTGCCCCTCGGTGCCGTGGATGCCGTCGTGACCGTGGAAACCGCGCTGATCGTCGGCTGTCTTCGTTCCGCCGAGGTGTTTGGCCGCAACCGGCACGGTGAAGCCGAGGAGGACTCCGGCGATCGTCGCGTGGATGCCGGAGGCGTGGACGAGCGTCCACGTCGCGAACGCCAGCGGCAGGAGGATCCACCACGTGTGGATGCCGCGCTGGACCGCGAAAGCGAAAGCCAGCAGCGGCAGAAGCGCGAGCGCCAGCGGCAGCCACGCGAGATCGTCGGTGTAGAAGATCGCGATGATCGCGATCGCGAGCAGGTCATCGACGACGGCGAGGGTGAGGAGGAAGGTCCGCAGGGACGCCGGCAGGAACTTCCCGACCATGGCGATGATCGCGACCGCGAAGGCGATGTCGGTGGCGGCGGGAATCGCCCAGCCGTTCAGCGCGCCGCCGCCGGAATCGAGGTTGACGAGCACGTAGAGCAGCGAGGGCACGGCGACTCCGCCGATCGCCGCGGCCACCGGAACGGCTGCGGTCTTCGGGTCACGCAGCTTGCCGGCGACGAACTCCTCTTTGAGTTCGAGTCCGACGACGAAGAAGAAGATCGCGAGCAGACCGTCCGAGGCCCAGCTGTTCACGGACAGGTTGAGTTTGAGCTCCTCGGGGCCGAACCGAAACGAGCGGAGGCTCTCATACCAGTCGGCCCACGGAGAGTTCGCGAGGATGAGAGCAGCGGCGGTCGCTGCCAGCAGGAGGATTCCGCCGACGGCGTCGTGCTTGAGCACGGCGGCGATCCGATCGCGGAGAGGACGAGGGGAGACAGGAGTGTCAGGGGTGGCCGAAGACATCGGTGGAGTCGCTTTCGCAGAGGTGAGATGAGGACGCTGAGGCGTCGATCCACGCAAGTGTGGATCTGCGCGGTCAGCTGCGTGGCGGCGGGCAGCCGGCGATCTCACCATGGGCGTTCGTTCCCCAGGAACTCATCCACCCGTTCGTGCCGTTCGACAGAGTGGTCACCAGCTTCGACTTCGGGAACACGGCGTCGCGCACGGACTGCCGGAGCGTCGAGACTGAAGAAGGCACCCGGCAATTCTACCGAAGCTCACCCGATCAGAGCCAATTCTCCGAGGCCGTCGACGAGTCCGAGTGAGACAACTGTGCCCGTGCTAGCGTGCAGATCAGCGGCGTTGCCTGCCGCCCCTGCTGCCGACCGAATCCGGGAGGAACCATGACCGTCTCGACCGCCGACCTCTGGGACGAACGCGGCCCCGAGCTCTACTCGATCGCCCTGAACTTCACCGATTTCGGCGACAAGGTCGCGTTCTCGGGTCCGGCCCGAACGGTTCGCTGCTTCGAGGACAACGCCTTGGTCAGGTCCGTGCTCTCGGAACCGGGCGACGGCTGCGTCCTCGTCATCGACGGCGGCGGTTCGATCGCCACGGCGCTCATGGGCGACATGATCGCCGAACTCGCCCTGGGCAACGGCTGGGTCGGCGTGGTCATCAACGGCGCCGTCCGCGACCGGGAGGTGCTTGCGACCCTCGACCTCGGAGTCAAGGCACTGGCGAGCAACCCGCGCAAGAGCGGCAAGACCGGCGAGGGTGAACGCGACGTCGTCGTCGAGTTCGGCGGTGCGACGATCCGACCGGGTGCGATGGTCTTCGCCGACGCCGACGGAGTCGTCGTCGAACGGTGACATGGCCCGCGGGACCTGCCCCTCGCACTGGTCGCAGGGATCACCTCGGCGGGATGCTCAGACATCCGATCACACCGACGCATTCGGACCGAATTGGCGGCCATTCCCGTGGACGGCTTCCGCCTCTACTCCGTCGAACGATCTCCCGCACGACCCCTTGACCACCGAAACATCCTATGTTTAAACTCGAGTCAACGAACGTGACCGAGTTTCTGGACGATCTGTCCGCGGATGAACCGTTCAGACATCCGATCACAACACTGCAGTTGTGTGAAAGGGCGCAATGTCTGAGATTTCCGAGATCGACGTCGTCGACCTGCGATTCCCCACCTCGGCGAGCCTCGACGGCTCCGACGCGATGAACCCCGACCCGGACTACTCCGCGGCCTACCTCATCATCGGCACCGACGCCGACGACGACCTCGAAGGCCACGGGTTCGTCTTCACGATCGGCCGCGGCAACGACATCGAGACCGAAGCCGTGCGCGTCATCGCCACGACCCTCATCGGCCGAAACGTCGAAGCGATCCTCGACGACATGGGCGGCTTCTGGCGCGAACTCGTCCACGACTCCCAGCTGCGCTGGCTCGGCCCCGAGAAGGGAGTGAGCCACATGGCGATCGGCGCGATCGTCAACGCGATGTGGGACCTCAAAGCCAAACGCGCCGGGCTGCCCCTGTGGGAGCTGCTCTCCGCCCTCAGCCGCGCCGAGATCCTCGACCTCATCGACTTCCGCTACCTCAGCGACTTCATGACCCGCGAGGACGCCCTGGCGATCCTCGAACGCGCCGCACCGGGCAGGGCCGAACGCATCGCACAGCTGCGCGAGTCCGGCTACATGGCGTATACGACCACACCCGGCTGGCTCGGCTACTCCGACGAGAAGCTCGCCCGCCTGTGCCGAGAGGCCATCGACGAGGGCTTCGACCAGATCAAGCTCAAGGTCGGAGCCGACCGCGACGACGACATCCGCCGCCTTAGCATCGCCCGCGAGATCTGCGGACCCGGCTTCCCCATCGCCATCGACGCCAACCAGCACTGGGACTCCGCCGAGGCGATCGACTGGATCGGCGACCTCGCCCGGTTCGACCTCCGCTGGGTCGAGGAACCCACCTCACCCGACGACATCCTCGCCCACGCGGCCATCCAGCGGGGTATCGACCCGATCCCCGTCGCCACCGGCGAACACTGCCAGAACCGCATCGTCTTCAAGCAGATGCTCCAAGCCGACGCCCTACGCGTCATGCAGATCGACGCCACGCGTGTGGCCGGAGTCAACGAGAACATCGCCAACCTCCTCCTCGCCGCCCATGCCGGCGTGCCCGTGTGCCCGCACGCCGGCGGAGTGGGATTGTGCGAACTCGTCCAGCACCTGTCGATGTTCGACTTCGTCGCGGTCTCGGCGACGATGGACGAACGCTGCATCGAGTTCGTCGACCACCTCCACGAGCACTTCGTCACCCCTGTCGACGTCCACGACGGCCGTTACTGGCCGCCCACGGCACCCGGCGCCGGTGCCGAGATCCACCGTGGGACGCTCACCGACTTCGCGTTCCCCGACGGACCCGAATGGCGAGCGCGGGAGACCGTCGCCGCCACCGCCTGACCACACCCCCTACCGGTGCCGCCGACCAGCGGCGCCGGCACCGGTGCGCCGGACGCTTCTGCGAAGCGTCCACACAAGAGTCATGATCATTCCAACCACCCTCGTCAGAATCAGGATCGACGACGTGACCAACCGAACCGCCACCGACACCCCACAGGGCCGCAACCACGACACCGAACCCATCCCGCGCAAGATCATCCTCATCGCCGTCCTCGCCGGATTCTCCGGCCTCCTCTACGGCTACGACTCCGGCGCGATCTCCGGTGCCCTCCCGCTGCTCACCGAGCAGATGGGCCTCAACGCCTCCCAGCAGGGGCTCATCACCTCCCTCCTCCTGTGGGGCGCACTGCCCTCGATCATCGGGGCCACACTCGCCGCCCGCCGATTCGACCGCCGCCACCTCCTCATCGTCGCCGCCGTCATCTTCTTCATCGGCTCGCTCGCGTGCGCCTTCGCCCCCACTCCCGAGGTCCTCGGCATCGCCCGCTTCTTCCTCGGCCTCGGCGTCGGAATCGCGAACATGTTCGGCCTCATCTACCTCTCGGAGCTCTCCCCCACCCGCATCCGCGGTCTGCTCACCGGCCTCTACCAGCTCGCCGTCAACTTCGGCATCCTCGCCGCCTACATCGTCGGCGACGCCTTCCAGGCCTCGGGCCTGTGGCAGTGGATCCTCGGCATCGGCGCGATCCCAGCCGCCGTGTTCTTCGTCGGCATGCTCCTCTCCCCCGCCAGCCCGCGCTGGCTGATCACCCGCGGCCGCGACGACGACGCCCTGAGAGTGCTTGACTCCCTGCGCGGAACCACGGAGATCGCCCGCCTCGAATTCGACGACATCAAGTCGAGCCTCGCCCAGCAGGACCACGGTCTGCGCGGACTGACGACCTCGGCCCGCCGCCCGATGATCGTCCTCCTCATCCTCACGTTCTTCCAGGTCTTCACCGGCATCAACGCCGTCGTCTACTACGCGCCGATCATCTTCGCCCAGTCGGGCATGGGCGATCGCGCCGGCAGCTACGCGAACTACGGGGTGGGCCTCGCGCTCGTCATCTCCACGGCCATCGCCCTGCCCATCATCGACCGCCTCGGCCGAGTCCGCCTGCTCGCGCTCTCGATGGCCGGCCAGACCGTGACGATGCTCGTCCTCTGGCTGCTGCCCGACGCCGGATGGATCAGCATCGCCGCCGTCTTCGCCTACACCTTCGCCTTCGGCATCGGCATGGGACCGGTCTTCTGGCTCCTCGTCCCCGAAGTCCTGCCCCTGTCCGTACGCGCGATCGGCACCGGCGTCGTCACCTTCGTCCAGTACCTCTTCAACGCCACATTCGCATGGGCCTTCCCCGTCGCCCTCGACGCCATCGGCCCCCTCGTCTTCCTCCTCTTCGCCCTGCTCTCCGCGGCGGCCCTGTGGTTCGTCCTCACCCGCATCCCCGAGACGTCCGGACGGTCGCTCGAGGAGATCGAAGCATACTGGAGGACGACGGGATCACGGTCACCGGCGCCTGCCTCGGCGACCGAGAAGAACTGACCCCGCCCCCGGACAGAGGAGAGCCCATGCTCACCACCCCGATCACCCATCCCGAACTCCTCGCGGCCCTCGCCCGGTGCGGCCACGGCACGAAGATCCTCCTCGCCGACGGCAACTACCCCCACCTCACCGGGGTGCCCGCCGGCACCACCCGCATCGCCCTCAACGTCACCCCCGGCCTCCTCACCGTCGACCAGATCCTCACGCCCCTGGCCGAGACCGTCCCGATCGAGTCCTGCGAGTTCATGCTCACCGCCGAGGCCGGCACCGCCTCCGCCGTGACCGGCTACGCCGAGACGCTGCCCGACGTCCCCTTCACCGGGCACGAGCGCTTCGCGTTCTACGACATCGCCCGCACCCGCGATGTCGGCCTCGTCATCGCCACCGGAGACCAACGCCAGTACGCGAACCTCCTCATCACCGTCGGAGTCGTCGTGCCATGACCGGCATCATCGACGCCCACCTGCACCTGTGGGACCGCAACCGCTTCGACTATCCATGGATGCAGCGTCTGCCGTCCCTGCCGTCTGTCAGCCTGCCGGAGCAGCAAGCGACGACCGCCACCGGCGCGATCGTCATCGAGGCCGGGACCGTCCCGGATCAGGCCCTCGCCGAGGTGGAATGGCTGAGCGGTCTCGCGGAGGCGTCCCCGCTCATCCGCGGCATCGTCGCCGCTGTTGACTTCACCGACCCCCACCTCGCCGAGGCGCTCGACCGTCTCCGCGCCCGCCCCCTCGTCGTCGGGGTGCGGGACAACTTCGAAGGCCGGGAGGCGGGCGACCTCGCCGTCGGTTCCTCGTCCACGGCCGACGCGCTGCTCGCCGGCGCTCTCGCCGCACTGGACGCAGGTCTGACCGTCGATCTCTGCGTGCGGGCCGCACAGCTTGACGTACTCGACGGGTTCGTCAGCGCCCTCGTCGACGTTCGCGGCACCGCCGACGGTCTCGTCCTCGACCACCTCGGCAAACCCCTGCCCGACGATCCGAGCTTCTCCCGCTCGGACTGGGTGGAGGCGATGACCGCGCTCGCCGCACACCCCGGCCTGCACGTGAAGTTCTCCGGCCTCCCCGGCCAGATCCCCGGCCCGGTCAGCGCTCACCGTGCCTATGAGCTCGCCGCCGACTACATCGGCGACGTCGTCTCCGCGTTCGGTCCCGGACGCACGATGTACGGCTCCGACCACCCCGTCTCGACCACCGGGCACGGACTCACCGCGAAGGCGTGGGCCGACGCGGTCGACACCGCCGTGCGGACCGTCCTCGACGACTCCGACACCGCGGCCGTCATGGGCGGAACCGCTGCGAACTTCTATCCCACGAGGAGGAACGGATGCCCCTGAAGAACCCCGTCGTAAAGCGCCTGCACGACATGCGCACTCTCGGATTCGGAGGCGCCCCGATCGGCAACCTCTACCGGCAGATCGACGACGACACCGCGCACGCGGCCGTCGAGGAGGCGTGGACGCTGGGAATCCGGTACTTCGACACCGCACCCCACTACGGTCTCGGTCTCAGTGAGCGCCGCCTCGGCGGGGTGCTCCGGGACAAGCCCCGCGACGAGTTCCTCCTCTCGACGAAGGTCGGCAGGCTCATCCGACCGGCCGAGGATCCGCAGGAATGGGACGACGAGGGCTTCGCCGTGCCCGGGGACCGTATGCGCGTGCGCGACTACTCCCCCGCCGGGGTGCGACGGTCGATCGAGGAATCTCTCGAGCGCCTCGGCGTGGACCGGCTCGACATCGTCTACATCCACGACCCCGACGACCACTGGACGGAGGCCCTCGAGGGGGCCGTGCCCGAACTCAACCGGCTCCGCGACGAAGGGGTGATCGGCGCGTGGGGTGCGGGCATGAACCAGGCGGAGATGCTCACCCGCTTCGTGCGGGAGACCGACATCGACGTCGTCATGCAGGCCGGCCGCTACACGCTGCTCGAACAGGGCGGACGCGAGGAACTCATCCCCGAATGCGCCGCCCGCGGTGTCGGCGTCGTCAACGTCGGAGTGTTCAACTCCGGGATCCTGGCCAATCCCGACCCCAGGTCGCAGGCGAAGTACAACTACGACGACGCCCCGCCCGCCGTCCTCGAGAAGGCCGAGAGACTCGCCGCACTGGCCGACGCGAACGGAACGACCCTGCCGGCGGCCGCCCTCCAGTTCAGTCTCCGCGACCCGGCGATCACGAACGTCACCTTGGGGATGCGCACCGCCGACCAGGTCAGGCGCGACGTCGAACTCCTCAGGCAGCCCGTGCCGGAGTCCTTCTGGACCGCGGCCGTGGGGCAGGGACTCATCGCCGTCGACCCGCAGACCCTGACCGCCTGACCAGCCCGACAACCACCAGTGCAGGTTCACCACCAGCACCCGACAACCCCGATACTGACGAGGAGATGCCCTTGAGACTCATGCGAATCGGTGCCCGCGACGCCGAGACCCCCATCCTCGAGGTCGGAGACTCCCACTTCGACCTCTCCGCCGTCGTCGACGACATCGACCCGAGCTTCTGGGCCGACGGCCCTGCCCGGATCACCACGGCGCTGAAGGCCGGCACCCTGCCGGAGATCGACATCGCAGGTCAGCGGATCGGGGCACCCATCGCCCGACCCGCCTCGGTGATCTGCATCGGACAGAACTACGCTGCCCACGCCGCGGAATCCGGTTCCCCCGCCCCGACCCAGCCGATCATCTTCCTCAAGACGCCGAACACGATCACCGGCCCCTTCGACGACATCGGCATCCCGCCGCGTGCGGCGACCTTCGACTG
Source organism: Brevibacterium metallidurans (assembly GCF_037101285.1). Classification (NCBI taxonomy): domain Bacteria; kingdom Bacillati; phylum Actinomycetota; class Actinomycetes; order Micrococcales; family Brevibacteriaceae; genus Brevibacterium; species Brevibacterium metallidurans. The sequence continues at coordinate 25,893 of NZ_BAAAAF010000007.1, read as the reverse complement.
GGAGGTCGAACTCGGCGTCGTCATCGGCGCTCAGGCGGCCTACCTGGAGAGTCCCGAGGCCGCCCGTGCGGTCATCGGCGGCTATCTCGTCGCCAACGACCTCTCCGAACGCGACTACCAGACGACGCATTCTGGCGGACAGTGGTCGAAGGGCAAGGTCGTCAAGGATTCGATGCCGCTGGGGCCCTATCTCGTCACGGCCGATGCCATCGACCCCCGCGATCTGCGACTGCGCAGCTGGGTCAACGGCGACCCCCGGCAGGATTCGACGACCGCGGACATGATCTTCCCCGTCGACGACCTCGTCTGGCGGCTGAGCCAGTACATGCAGCTCGAACCCGGGGACATCATCTCCACCGGCACCCCGCAGGGCGTGGCCCTTTCCGGTCTGTTCCCCTACCTGCAGCCCGGCGACGTCTCCGAAGTCGAGATCACCGGCCTCGGCCGGCAGCGCCAGACCTACTTCCGCGTCGACGCCCCGGCCGGCACCGGCGCCGACCTCCTGCTCAGCTGACCAGGCCCGATCCACCAATCCCTTCGACACGAAAGCCGACATCATGAATGCAGAGTTCTCCGGCCTCACCGCCATCGTCACGGGAGGAGCCTCGGGCATCGGCCGCGCCGTCGCCGAGCTCCTCCTCGAAGGAGGCGCGAACGTCGCCGTCCTCGACCTCAACCCGACCGACGCACCCGAGCAGGCGCTCGGTCTGCGCTGCGACGTCTCCGATCGGGCCTCCGTCGATGCGGCCGTCGAGGCGGCCGCGCAGGAGTACGGCGGCATCGACATCGTCATCAACAACGCCGGCATCGGCGCCCAGGGCCAGGTCGATGCCAACGACGACGACGAATGGGACCGCGTGCTCAACGTCAACGTCGTCTCCGTCGCCCGGGTCACCGCTGCCGCCCTGCCCCATCTGCGCCGTTCCGAGCACGCCGCCGTCGTCAACACCTCCTCGGTGGCGGCCACTGCAGGACTGCCCGACCGGGTCCTCTACTCGGCGACGAAGGGCGCGATCTACTCGATGACCCTGGCCATGGCCGCCGACCACGTCCGCGAGGGCATCCGCGTCAACGCCGTGTGCCCGGGCACCGCGAACACCCCGTGGGTGATGAAGGGGCTCATGGCCAAGGCGGAGGATCCCGAGGAGGAGCTGCGCCAGCTCAATGCACGGCAGCCGCATGGTCGGCTCGTCGAACCCGCCGAGGTGGCCCGCACGATCGTCTTCCTCGCCAGTCCGCTGCAGGGTTCGACGACGGGCACGGCCGTGGCCGTCGACGGCGGAATGCAGGGTCTGCGGCTGCGTCCTCAGTGAGCCGCTCGCCGAGGCGGGGGCGCTAGACCTCGTCGCCTGCCTCGGCGGGGTCGCTCCCGCCGAGGTCGTCGGTTGGGTCGCCCCCGCCGAGGTCGTCGTCGGTGGCGACGTCGACGTGGTCGACCCAGCGTTGGACGCCGGAGACGTGGAGGACCATGATCGACTGCGCGAGACGCGCGTCCCCGGCGGCGAGGGCGTCGATGATGCGCCGATGCTCGTCGAGGGTGCGCTCGACCGCACCCACTTCGGTCATCCCGCGCCACGTCCGTGCCCGCGTCGTCTTCACCGACACCGCCTCGAGCATCGCGGCGAGGTAGTCGTTGCCGGCGTAGCCGGCGATCGTCGAATGGAACTCGAAGTCATGGGCGACGAGTGATTCGACCGACTCCGGGTCGGTGTCGCTGATCGTCTGCCGCAACTGCGCGAGCCCGTCCTCGTCGATGCGTTCGGCCGCCCGATAGGCGGTCTCGGCTTCGAAGATCCGCCGCACCTCGAGGATCTCACGCAGCGACCCGGAGGCGTGGACGTCGACGAGGAAGGACACCGCCTCGGTGAGGTCGACCGCCGACAGCGAGGTGACATACGTGCCCGAGCCGCGCCGAACGTCGAGGACGTTGATGAAGTCGAGGGCCTTGACGGCCTCGCGCAGGGAGTTGCGCGAGAGGCCGAGACGCTCGGCGAGTTCACCCTCCGGCGGAAGCCGGTCTCCGGGCTTGAGTTCGCCGGAGACGATGAGGTCCTTGATCTTGTCGAGCGCGTCGTCCGTCAGTGCCATGGCCCCAACCTAATACACAACCGGTGCTGTCCGGCCCAGCGCCTCACTCGTAGAGGAGCTCGGCGATCTTCGGGTCGTCGATGTTGGACTTGTCGTACCAGTAGAAGCTCGTCGGGATCTGCTTCTCCAGCTCCTTGCCGTCGATCGCGTCGACCGCGGCCTGAACGGTCTTCCCGCCGATGTCGAGCGGACTCTGGGTGACCGCGCCGAGCATCGACCCGTCCCGGATCGCATCGGTCTGCGCTTTGCCGGAGTCGAAGCCGACGACGGTGACATCGGTGTTCCCCAACTCCTTGACGCCCTGGACGACGCCGATCGCGGCGCCTTCGTTCGTGCCGTAGAGACCGGCGAGGTCCTTGTTCGCCTGGAGCATCGCCTTCGTCGCGTCCGCGGACTTCGCCTGGTCCCCGTCGGCGTTCTGCTCGGCGACGATCTCGATGCCGGGCTCATTGGCCTTGAGGTAGTCGACGAAGCCGTCGCGACGGTCGACACCGGTCTGCGCGGTCTCCGAATGCGTGACGATGCCGACCTTGCCCTTGCCGCCGAGCGCCTCGGCGAGCTTCTTGGCATCCTCGGCCGCTGCCGCCTTGTTGTCGGTGGCCACCGTGGTCAGCGGGATGTCGCTGTCGACACCGGAGTCGAAGGCGATGACGGGGATGTCACTCGACTGCGCCTGCTGGAGCAGCGGGATGACGGCCTTGCTGTCGAGGGCTGCGATGGCGACCGCGTCGGGCTGCTTGTCCAAGGCCCCCTGGAGCTGGGTGACCTGCTGTTCGACGTCGGTCTCACTGTCGGGACCTTCGAAGGTGACGGTGACCCCGAGTTCCTTCGCCTTCGCCTCGGCGCCCTTCTTCACGGTCTGCCAGAACTGATGCTGGTAGCCCTTGGAGATGATGGCGATCGTCTTCTGTCCGTCTCCCCCGCCCCCGGACCCGCCGGAGCCGCAGCCGGTGGCGATGAGGGCGGCGGCGGAGACCGCCGCGAGCGTGGTGAGCAGCTTGGTGGACCTCATGGTGTTCTCCTTCGAATCGGTTGAGGCTGTGGTCGTTGAGCCAGTTGGAATTGGGGGTGCCGGTCTATCCGGTGGCGCCGGTCGACGAGTTCTTCTTCCGCACGATGTCGAGGTAGACGGCGAGGAGGACGACGACGCCGATGGCGACCTGCTGCCATTCCTGGGCGACGCCGGCCATGCGCAGGCCGTTGTCGAGCACGGCCATGATGAGGGCGCCGATGACCGTGCCGATCATGGAGCCGCGGCCCCCGGCCAGGGACGTGCCGCCGATGATGACCGCGGCGATCGCTTGGAGTTCGATGCCGGCACCACCGGTGGGCTGGGCCGAACTCAGGCGTGAGGCCGAGAGCACGCCGGCGAGGCCGACGAAGAGTCCGCAGAGGACGTAGACGGAGATCAGCCACGCGCGGACGTTGACCCCTGACAGGCGGGTCGCCTTCTCGTTCGAGCCGATCGCGAACGCGGTCCGGCCGATGAGCGTGCGCTGGAGGATGACGACGGAGACGACGATGAGGACGAGGAAGAGCACCGTGCCCAGCGGCAGGCGCATCCCCGGCAGAAGCGAGGCATTCATGATCGCCCCGAAGTCCGGGGTGTCGGTGAAGTAGATCGGCTTGGTGCCGCTGATGACGAGTGAGAGTCCCTGGGTGACCATCATCATGCCCAGGGTGGCGATGAACGACGGCAGCCCGAGGACGGCGACGTTGAACCCGTTGATCAGCCCGATGAGACCCCCGAACCCGATCGTCAGGGCGATGCCGAGAGGCAGCGGCAGGCCCATGTTCGTGATGAACACCCCGGCCATGACACCGCAGAGGATCATGCCCGTGCCCACGGAGAGGTCGATGCCGCCGGTGATGATGATGAAGGTGACGCCGAGGGCGAGCAGACCCACCGTCGTCACCGTGGTGAGGATCGTCGAGAGGTTCGTCAGGGTGAGGAACGAGTCGGGGTTGATGATCGCGAAGACGATGACGATGATGACGAGGCTGGCGACGGCGAGCAGCTGCTGGAGCGAATTGCGCCAGCGGCTGCGCGTGCCCGCAGGACGCTGAGTCGTCATCGGTCCGGTCGACTGCGGCGGGGCGGCGGAGGCGAGTTCGGCATTCATTCAGGCGACGATTCCCATCGATTCGGTGTATCGGGTGGCGAGCTCCATGATCGAGTCCTGTGTTGCCTCGGCGGCGTCGAGGATGCCGGTGAGCCGGCCCTCGGAGAGGACGGCGATGCGGTGCGAGAGCAGGAGGACTTCGGGCAGTTCGGAGGAGATGACGATGATCGACTTGCCCTCGCGGCTCAGCCGCCGCAGCAGCGCGTAGATCTCCGCCTTCGCCCCGACGTCGATGCCGCGGGTGGGTTCGTCGAAGATGAAGATGTCGCAGTCCTTGACGAGCCACTTGGCGATCGCCACCTTCTGCTGGTTGCCTCCGGAGAGCTTCTCGAGGATCTGGGTGATCGACGGCGTCCTGATCCTCAGGGTCGACACGGAGTCCCGGGCGGCGGCGTCGATTCGGCCTTCGTCGGTGAAGCCGAAGCGGCTGAGCCTGCGCAGGCTCGGCAGGGCGATGTTGTCGCGCACGGACTGGCCGGTGAGGACACCGAGCTGTTTGCGGTCTTCGGAGAGGTAGCAGATTCCCAGCTTGGCTGCGGCCGCAGGGTTGGGGATCCTCACCCGCCGTCCCCCGAGGAGGATCTCGCCCGAGGTGAGCGGGTCGGTGCCGATGATCGCCCGCGCCGTCTCGGTGCGTCCTGCGCCCATGAGACCGGCGAGGCCGAGGATCTCCCCGCGGCGCAGGCCGAAGCCGATGCCTTTGAGCGTCGACTTCGTCGTGAGGTTCCGGACTTCGAGGACCACCTCGGCGGAGCCCTGGTACGCCGGGGCCTCGCTGACGGCGTCGAGTTCGCGTCCGACCATCATCCGGATGACCTCGGGCATCTCAGTCGTCGCGGTCGGCACGGTGCCGATCTTCTCACCGTCGCGGATGACGGTAATGCGCTGGGTGATCGCCTTGAGCTCGGGCATGCGATGGGAGATGTAGATGACGCCGGTGGCGGGAGTGACGAAACGGCGGATGAGGCCGTGGAGGATCTCGACCTCCTCGTCGTTGAGAGCCGCCGTCGGTTCGTCCATGATGAGGATGCGGGCGTCCTGGTTGAGCGCTTTCGCGATCTCGACCATCTGCCGGGCGGCGACCGTGAGGCGCCCGACGACGGCCTTGGGATCGAGCGCGAGTCCGAGGCGGTCGAGCAGGGCGGCGGCATCGGCGTTGAGACGGCGTTCGTTGATGAACGGACCCACCCGCGGCTCCCGGCCGAGGTAGATGTTCTGGGCGACGGTGAGATCGTCGACGAGGTTGAACTCCTGGTGGATGATCGCGATGCCGAGCCGTTCGGCCTCCGTTGTCGACCCGATGCGCACGGGTCTGCCGTCGATGCGGAACTCACCGGTGTCGGGCGTGTAGACACCCGAGAGCAGCTTCATCAGCGTCGACTTCCCCGCCCCGTTCTCCCCGACGAGACCGAGGACTTCGCCGGGATACAGGTCGAGGTCGACGTCGGTGAGGGCGCGCACTCCGGGGAATGACTTCCCGGCGCCCCGGATGTCGAGCAGCGGCGTTGACATCTGACGGTTACTCCTCATTGAAAACCTAAGACATCCTATGTCTGTTCTTCAGACTAGATGCCTCAGCCGTCAATGACAAGCACAGTTCGGGAGTTTTTCCGCAACGACCCGGAGATTTCATTCAATACATTGGATGACTTGCCGGAATGCCGCTACCCCGTCGCGACACCGAACATCAGGCCGATGAGATAGGTCGCGATCATCGTCAGGGTGCCCATGACGACGTTGCGGATGATCGCGGGCCGCCTCGGCGATTTGCCGAGGGTGGCGCTGATCCACCCGGTGAGGAAGAGCCCGACGACGACGGCCGCGGCCGCCACCCACACCCGGTGGGGACCGACGGGCAGGAGGATGAGGGCGAGCGGAATGAGGGCGCCGGCGGTGAAGGAGACGAATGATGAGAGGGCCGCCGCCCACGGGCTCGTGAACTCTCTGGGGTCGATGCCGAGTTCGACCTCGGCGTGGGCGCCGAGCGCATCGCGCTTCGTCAGCTCCTTCGCGACCTGCTCTGCGAGTTCGGCGGACAGCCCTTTGTCACGGTAGAAGCCGGCGAGCTCCGCGAGCTCGGCGTCGGGCATCTCATCGAGTTCCCACTTCTCCTTGGCGATGAGGGCCCTCTCCGTGTCGCGCTGCGTGCTCACCGACACGTACTCGCCGCCGGCCATCGAGAAGGCACCGGCGACGAGGGCCGCGATGCCGGCCGTGGCGATGGCGGCGATGTTGTTCGGGGTCGCCGCGGCCACGCCGATGACGACGCCGGCGGTCGAGACGATGCCGTCGTTGGCGCCGAGCACACCGGCTCGCAGCCAGTTGAGCTTCTGACCGGTGCCGCGATCATGGGGTTCATGGGGATGGGACTGCTGCGCACTCATCTTCACATCATGGGCTGACAGGCCCGAGCGGGCAAGCATGCGCAGGCTCCCCTGAATCGCGTGCCGCGGCGAAGCGTACAATTGAAGTTTCAACGACTGCTCGTGCACCGTCTCCCCGGTCGCACCCATGACCTGAGGACCGCCCATGACCACCCCCGTCTCCGAAACCGCGATCAGCGCGCAGGCCGGCATGGATGCCGTGACGCTGCGCGTCGGTGACCTCGAACTCATGACCGGCTACTACGCCGATGCTCTCGCCCTCGAACCGCTCGAGGAGGCCGCCCGCGGGCGCGAGGTCCACCGGGTCCTCGGCCGCGCCGGCACGCCGATGGTCAAGTTCGTCTCCACCCTTGACCTGCCCGCGGGCTCTCGCCGGCAGGCCGGTCTCTTCCACACCGCGTTCCTCTTCGAGACCGAGGAGTCCCTGGCCGCCACCGTCGCCCACGCCGCGGCGAACACGAACAGCCGCTTCTTAGCCTCCCAGGATCACCTCGTCAGCCAGGCCTTCTACTTCTCCGATCCCGAAGGCAACGGCATCGAACTCTACGTCGACCGTGCCCGGTCACAATGGGGCCGCACCCCTGACGGCGAGATCGCAATGGATTCGATCGCCTTCGACCCCGACGCCTTCCTCACCCGGCATCTCGAGTCAGGCGCCCTCGATCACACCGCACAGCTGCCCGGCATCGTCGGCCATGTCCACCTCCAGGTCGGCGACCTCGACCGGGCCCGGGATTTCTACGTCGGCGCTCTCGGCTTCGAGACGACGCACACGGCGATGCGCGGGGCGATCTTCGCCTCCGCCGGCGGCTACCACCACCACGTGGCGATGAATACGTGGAACAGCCTCGGCGCGGGACCGCGGGCGGCGAGCCTCGGACTCGGTGACCTCGCGATCACCGTGCCCGGGCGCGAGGACCTCGATGCTCTCATCGCCCGCCTGACCTCCCGGTCGCTGACCTTCGCCGACGACGGCCGCACCGTGCGCCTCAACGATCCGTGGGGCACACAGGTCACGGTCGTCGTCGGGGCCAGCTCGATCGAGGAGACCCTCGAGCGCTGAGGCGCACTCCGGTCCTTCCCGCCTCGGCATCCAGCGCTCAGCGTTCGGCGGCGGCGACGACCGCCTCGGGCCGCAGATCGAGGCGGCGCAGCAGCTGCGCATTGAGCGCAACGACCACCGTCGACGCCGACATGAGGATCGCGCCGACGCTCATCGGCAGGACGAAGCCGATGGGAGCGAGGATGCCGGCGGCCAAGGGCACGGCGATGAGGTTGTAGCCGGCCGCCCACCACAGGTTCTGCTTCATCTTCCGGTAGCTGGCGCGGGAGAGTTCGAGGACGGAGAGCACCGACCGCGGGTCGTCGGAGGCGAGGATGACGCCCGCCGAGCCGATCGCCACATCGGTGCCGGCGCCGATCGCGATGCCGACATCGGCCTGAGCGAGCGCGGGGGCGTCGTTGACGCCGTCGCCGACCATCGCGACCGTCTTGCCCTCGGCCTGAAGCTCGGAGACCTTCGCGGCTTTGTCCGCGGGACGCACGCCGGCGAAGACGCGGTCGATGCCGAGCTGTTCGGCCACAGACCGGGCGACCGCCTCGGCGTCCCCGGTGATCATGACGACCTCGATGCCCTGCGCGTGGAGGGCTTCGACCGCCTGCTTCGACTCCGAGCGGATCTCGTCGGCCAGGCGCAGGGCGCCGACGACGGACCCGTCGACGAGGACGTGGAGGATGATCGCCCCCTCGGCCCGCCAGACCTCGGCGACAGCAGCTTCGGCAGCTCCGCGTTCGGTGAGCAGATGCGGCCCGCCGACTTCGACGACGGACCCGTCGACCTCGGCGCGCACGCCTACGGCCGGTGACGCGGAGAAGTCCTGGGCGTTCGGCACGCGAAGCCCCCGGTCCTCGGCGGCCCGGACGATGGCGCGGGCGAGGGGGTGCTCGCTGTCGGTCTCGGCAGCCGCTGCAAGCGCGAGCACCTCGTCCTCGTCACGGTCGCCGGTGGTCTCGACGGCGGTGACGGTCGGCTCGCCCTTCGTCAGGGTGCCGGTCTTGTCGAAGAGAACGGCGTCGACCGTGCGCATCGTCTCGAGCGCGAGGCGGTCCTTGATGAGGACCCCGGCCCGGGCGGCGCGTTCGGTGGCGATCGAGACGACGAGCGGGATCGCGAGTCCCAGTGCATGGGGGCAGGCGATGACGAGGACGGTGATCGTGCGCACCACGGCGTCGTCGGGCATGCCGACGAGCGTCCAGACGATCGCGGTGATGACGGCGGAGCCGAGGGCGAACCAGAACAGCCACGCGGCCGCTCGGTCGGCCAGCCGCTGGGCACGGGACGAGGAGTTCTGGGCCTCGGCGACGAGCTTGCGGATGCCGGCGAGTGCGGTGTCGTCGCCAGTGGCGGTGATCTCGATGCGCAGTCCGGAGTCCGTGGCGACGGTGCCGGCGACGACGGTGTCTCCGACCTCGCGGCGCACGGGTCGCGATTCGCCGGTGATCATCGACTCGTCCATCTCCGCGGAGCCGTCGATGATCCGTCCGTCGGCAGGGACGGCGGAACCGGGACGGACGACGACGATGTCGCCGACGACGAGATCTGCGGGTGAGACGGTGACCGTCTGCCCGTCGACGACCTTGACGGCCTCGTCGGGCAGGAGCGCTGCGAGGCTGTCGAGCGCCGAGGTGGTCTGCGCGAGCGAGCGCATCTCGAGCCAGTGCCCGGCGAGCATGATGACGATGAGGAGGGCGAGCTCCCACCAGAAGTCGAGTTCAGGGTCGAGGAGACCCAGCGACGATCCCCACGAGGCAAGGAAGGCGACGGTGATCGCGAGCGCGATGAGGAGCATCATGCCGGGCTTGCGTGACCTGATCTCGCTCAGCCCTCCCGTGAGGAACGGTTTGCCGCCCCAGACGTACATGACCGTGCCGAGGATCGGGGCGATCCACCGCAGCCACCCCCACTGCCCGGAGTCGGGAACCATATAGCCGACGAGGTGGCCGAACATCGGGCTGAAGGCGACGACGGGGATTGAGATGAGGAGGTTGATGAAGAAGAGGCGACCGAAGATCGCGGCATGGCCGCCGTGACCGTCATGGCCGTCATGGCCGTCGTGGCCCCCGTGGCTCGAGTGATCGCCATGCATCGAGTGATCCCCGTGCATCGAGTGGTTCATGTGCTCCGAATGGTCGCCGTGCGAGCCGTCGCCTGCATCGACGCCCATGGTCGTCTTGTCGCTGCGTTCCGTGTCCATGTCGCCAATCTATACCCCCTAGGGGTATCAATCAAGGCCCAATCGGTGAGATCTCTGAGAATTTTCTTTGCGTTACTGAGCAGTTATGGAACATACTTGCTCATACTGAGCAACTTTCCGGTCGGCATCGACGCCGAGCCGGAAGACAGCACCTCACTGACCGGACCGACCGGTCAGCCTCATCGTGGAGGACACCATGGACCTGCAGCTCATCCTGGCTCTCGTCGCCGGGATCGCGACGATCGTCGTCATCGTTCTCTTCACCCGCCTCGACGCCTTCATCGCCCTGCTCATCGCCGCGATCGTCACCGGCGTCGTCGCCGGTCAGGACCTGCTCTCCCTCATCGACGCCGTGACCACCGGCTTCGGGAACACGCTGGCGAGCATCGGCATCGTCATCGGCCTCGGCGTCGGCATCGGCAAGATCCTCGAGGTCTCCGGCGCCGCCGACTCCCTGGCCCGGGCCTTCCTCCGCACCTTCGGCAAGGGCCGGGAACCGTGGGCGATGGGTTCGGTCGGATCGCTCGTGTCGATCCCGGTCTTCTGCGACTCCGGGTACGTCATCATGAACCCGCTCGCCCGGTCGATCGCCCGCGTCAAGCGCGGCGGCTACATCACCCTGGCGCTGGCGCTCGGCGCGGGGATGACGCTGACCCACCACATGGTTCCGCCCACGCCCGGCCCGCTCGCTGCGACCGGCATCCTCGGCGCCGACATCGGCTCGGTCATCCTCACCGGTCTCGTCTTCACGGTCCTCCTCCTGCCCGTCGTCGTCATCTACGCCCGCTGGATCGGCCCGAAGCTCGAACCCTTCCTCAATGCCAAGGTCCGGCACGACGTCTACTCGACCGTCGCCGCCGGTGCCCCGACCTCCTCGACGAGCGCGGTCGAGACGATCACCGAACCCGACGGCACCACGGAGACCGTGACGGTGGAGGCGACGACCTCGGTGAGGGATGCCGGCACGAAGCAGCCGGGAGCGTTCCTCGGCTTCCTCCCGCTCATCATCCCGCTCCTCCTCATCGTCGCGAACACCGTATCCACGGCCATCGACCGCAACGCTCAGGGCGTGCTCTCCGGCGATGACTACGAACCCTCGAGCTGGGTCGCCCCGCTCGCGTTCATCGGCAACCCCGTCGTCGCCCTCATCATCGGCCTCGTCCTCGCCGTCTACACCCTCCTGCCCCGGCTCACCCCGCGCACGCAGGTCCAGAGCTGGCTCGCCGACGCCGCCGCCTCGGCGGGTCTCATCCTCCTCATCACCGGGGCCGGCGGCAGTTTCGGCATGGTCCTGCGCGAATCCGGTGTCGGCGACGCACTGGCCGAGGCGATCGCCTCGATCAGCCTGCCCGCACTGCTCGTGCCGTTCATCATCGCCTCCCTCGTCCGCCTCGCCCAGGGGTCGGGCACGGTCGCGATGATCACCGCCGCTTCCGTCACCGCCCCGCTCATCGCCCCGCTGGGGCTCAGCCCGCTCGTCGCGGTCATGGCGTGCACGGCCGGATCGATGGTCTTCTCCTACTTCAACGACTCGTACTTCTGGGTCGTCACCCGCTTCGCCGGCCTCGACGGCATCCAGGCGATCAAGGGCTGGTCGGGCATCACCACCGCCGTGTGGCTCGGTTCCATTCCCCTCCTCTTCGTGCTCGACTTGGTCGTATGAGCACCGAGTCCACCGCCTCCGCCGAGCCGGAGCACTCCCGGATCCTCATCGTCGCCGACGACCTCACCGGCGGCAACGCGTGCGGTGCCCTCTTCGCCGAGGCGGGCCTGCGCACCATCACCGTCACCGGCACGAGCGCACAGGAGACGGTCGACCTCGACGTCCTCCTCGATGACTACGACGCCGTCGTCCTCAACGCCGATTCCCGACATCTGCCCCCGGTCAAGGCCGCCGAACTCACCGCGGCCCTCGTCCGGATCGCCGGGGACGTCGACCTCCTCGCGTGCCGCATCGACACGACCCTGCGCGGCAACGTCGGTGTCACCGCCGAGGCGGCCCTGAGCGCCCGACGCCGCATCGCCGCGGAGTCCGGCGGAGCGCCCAAACGGGTCATCGGTCTCTGCGTCCCGGCCTTCCCCCAGGCCGGGCGCACCACCGTCCAGGGCCTCCAACTCCTCGACGGCAGGCTCCTCGAGCACACAGAACTCGCCCGGGACGTCCGCTCGCCCATGCGCACCTCTCAGGTGGCGGAGATCCTTGCGGACGGCACCGACCTCGAGACCCACCGCATCGACCTCTCCCAGGTCCTTGCGGGACGACTCGCCATTCGCGCCGAGGTGGTCACCGGCATCGCGTCGGGCGCCGATGTCCTCATCGTCGACGCCCTGACCACGGAGCACATCGACCTCGTCGGCTCCGTCGTCGCCTCGGTGACCCGCGAGATCGCGGCCACCCCCGGTGACGCGCCCGGGGAGAACGTCCGGCTGCACGCGAATCTGCGCCAGGGTGAGCTCATCGACTGGGTGACGATCGATCCGGGTCCCGGCAGCCTCGCCCTGGCTCTGCCGCTGCTGCCGACGCGACCCGACGGCGTCATCCTCGGGATCTCCGGTTCGGCCACCGAGGTGACCCGAGAGCAGCTGGCGACGCTGGCCGAGGATCCCCTCGTCGCACTCGTCGGCACCGCCCTCGACGAGGACGGCCTGCCCGACGTCGAGGCCACTCTCGCCCGGGTCGACGGGATCACCTCGGCGAAGGCGATCATCATCGCCACGGTGGTCGAGGGCTCGGACGTGCGCGAGCTCACCGATGCGCAGTCGGAGGAGACGACGCGGCGGCTGGCCGCGATCGCCGGCATCCTGCTCTCCTCACCCGCGGTCACCGGCCTCTACACGACCGGCGGCGACGTCACCGCCGCCGTCATGCGCAGCGTCGGGGCGGTGGGCATGGAGATCGCCAAGGAGATCATCCCGCTCGCCGTCGGCGGCCGCCTCGTCGGGGGACGCTGCAACGGTCTGCCGATCGTGACGAAGGGCGGGCTCATCGGCGATTCCGACACCGCGACGCAGTGCCTCGACTATCTCAGAGCCGTCTCCCGGGTCGGCCAGGGATGAGCCCGATCGCCGACCACCCCCGTCCACTCGACCTGCCACCCGCCAGACTGACCGGATTCGGCCCAGCCCAGCAACGAAGGAGAAGCTCATGAGCGCACCCGTCCTCGCCGTCACCGTCGGAGACCCCGTCGGCATCGGCCCCGAGATCACCGCACAGGTGCTCGCCGAGTTCGCCGGTCGCGACGACCAGCACGGCATCGCCGTCGCCGACCTCGCCGTGATGAGGCGCGCCGTCGAGGTCATCGGCCTCGACGTCGAGCTGCGGTCGGTGACCGATTGGTCGACCGCCTCGGCGGGGGAAGGCGTCATCGACGTCTTCGACATCGGCGTCCTCGGCGAGAACCTGCCCGAGTGGGGCACCGTCGACGCCCGAGCGGGGAAGGCTGCGGTGACGGCGATCGAAGTCGCGACCACGGCGGCGATGGACCAGCGGATCGCCGGCATCGTCACCGGACCGATCAACAAGGAAGCCGTCTGGGAGTCCGGATCGGTCCATCTCGGGCACACCGAGATGCTCGGGGAGCTCACCGGGGTGACGAAGCAGGACACGATGTTCGTCGTCGAGAACACGAAGACGCCCGGACACAAACTCCAGATCTTCTTCGCCACCCGGCACATGTCGCTGAGGAAGGCGATCGACGCGCTCACGGTCGAGACCCAGGTCGATTCGATCGAACGCGCCCACCGCGCCCTCCAGCTCTACGGGGTGGCCGAGCCCAGACTCGCCGTGGCCGCCCTCAACCCGCACGGCGGGGAGAACGGGGCGTTCGGGGATGAGGAGATCGAGATCCTCCGCCCTGCTGTCGAGGCCGTCAATGCTGGCAGCGGTTTCGATGTCGCCGGTCCCATCCCCGCGGACTCCGTGTTCCACCAGGGCCTGACCGGCCGCTTCGACGGCATCCTCTCCCAGTACCACGATCAGGGCCACATCGCCTCGAAGACCTTCGACTTCGACGGAACGATCTCCGTGACCGTGGGTCTGCCGATCCTGCGCACCTCGGTCGATCACGGCACGGCCTTCGACATCGCAGGGAAGGGACTCGCCGATGCGGGCACGATGCGCTCGGCCTACACCGCGGCCATCGGCTACGCTCCTTTCGTCGACGGAATCCGGGCGGAGTATCTGCCGAGGTAGGAGCACGAGGAACTGAGGAGGGGCAGCCGATGGCGATCCGCACCGGTACGCAGAGGAGACGCGAGTCGATCGGGTCCCTGCTCAAGTCGGGGTCGTGGACGATCCCGCGGCTGGCCGCCGAACTCGGCACCTCGGAGTCGACGATCCGCCGGGACCTGCGCGAGATGGCCGAGGCGGGTGAGGTCATCCGCACGATCGGCGGGGCGACCGCGGCCGGCTACGTCGAACCCCCGTTGGGGCAGCGGATGGAGCTCAACGCGGAGGCCAAGGACACGATCGCCGCGGCCGCGGCCCACCTCATCGATCAGAGTGTGCGCACCATCTTCCTCGACGCCGGGTCGACGACGGTGCGTCTGGCCGAGCGCATCCGCGATCGCAGCGATCTCACGGTCATCACCCGCGGCCTCGAGATCGCCCTCACCCTCGCCCACCCGCAGGGGCCGCGCGTGGTCATGGTCGGCGGGGAGGTCTCGACGATGTCCCACGGGACGACCGGTGCGCTGAGCGATCACGCCCTGTCCCGCATCCACGTCGACGTTGCGTTCCTCGGTGCCGATGCCGTCGACCCGGACATCGGGCTCGGCGAACCCACGCTCGAGGAGGCGCGGACGAAGGAGCTCATCGCCGAACGCGCGCGCCGCGTCGTCGTCCTCGCCGACTCCTCGAAGGACGGGCGCGAGGTCGCCGCCTGGGCGCCGCTGCCCGCCGGGTGGATCTGGATCGACGAGTCGGCCGGACGCCCGGGCGGCGACTGAGCCTCCCAGCGCCGGCCGGGCCCGGCCTGCAAGGCGCGGCCCGCGAGGCGCGCCCGCGCCCCGTGAGCCCTGCGCCTCACACCCCTTCGGGGGCGAGGACGATGTCGAAGCGGGCCCGGGACCACGTCGCATCGCCGAGGTCGCGACCGTCGGGGGTCGGAGTGCCGGCCGGCTGCTGTTCGAAGTCCTTGACCAGGGACTCCTTGACCCCGAACACGGAGTCGGTGGCCAGCAGCTCATCACCGGTGACGAAGATGTGCGTGACGAGGGTGCGCAGCCCGGGGGCGGTGACCATGAAGTGGAGGTGGCTCGCACGCATCGGCGAGCGGCTGGTGGCCTCGAGCAGGGCACCGACCGGGCCGTCGTCGGGGATCGGGTACGGGGTGGGGGTGAGTCCCCAGAACCGGAACGAGCCGTCGTCCTCGGAGAAGAGGAAGGCGCGGCCGTAGACGCGGTCGTCGTCGTGCTGGACGTCGTAGAGACCCTCCTCGTCGGCCTCCCACACCTCGATGCGGGCACCGGGGACCGGGTTGCCGTCGGTGTCGCGGACGACTCCTTCGACCCATGCGGGCTGTCCCACTCCCCCGCCGGCGATGTCGCCGCCGTTGTCGATCTGCGGTGCATCGTCGACGAAGAAGGGGCCGAATACCGTCGCCTCGGTGGCGTCCTTGTACGGAGTGTTGCTCACGTTGATCGTCTGCATCGAGGCGCCGAGGACGTCGGAGAGGAGGATGAACTCCTGCCTTCGGTCATCGGTGATGTGCCCGACCGCGGTGAGGAAGTTGATCGCCTGGTTCCATTCCTCCTCGGTCAGGCGCACATCCCTGATGAAGCCGTGGAGGTGGGTGACAAGCGAGGTCAGGAGCTCCTTGAGCCGGGCATCGGAGGTGCCGGCAAAGGAGGCGATGACCGTATCGGTGAGCTGCGATTCGACCTCGTCGGGGGTGAGGCCGGTCGCCTTGCCTGCGGTCGCCGAGGCGGTGGTGTCGGTGGTGTTCGTCATGGCTGCACTCCATTCGTGGCGGCGGTGAGCAGGGCGGTGAGGTTCTCCCTCGTCACCGATTGCGGGTTGGATTCGGGGATCGCGGACAGAGACAGGTCGACGGCTTCGGGGATGTCGCCGGGTGAGAAGCCGATCTCGGAGAGCGCGCTCGGCGCACCGACGGCCTCCCGCAGGCGGCGCAGGCCCTCGACGGCCGTCTCGGCGTCGAAGGCCTCGGCCATGCGCGCCTCCGCCTCCGGCACTCCGGGGGCGTTGAAGGCGAGGATGTGGGGCAGCAGGATCGCGTGGGTCTGGGCGTGCGGCAGGCCGAAGGTGCCCCCGAGGACGTGGGCGATCTTGTGGTGCATCCCCGACCCCGCCGAGGCGAACGCGACCGCCGCGAGGTACGCGCCGTAGAGCGTGTCCTCGAGGCCGCTGAGTCCGTCGTCGCCGGGTCCCAGCTGCGGCAGGCCGCGGTTGAGCGCCCGGATGCCCTCGAGGGCGAGCGCGGCGTTGATCGGGTCGGCGCGCGGCGCCCACATCGAGTCGATGCAGTGGGCGAGCGCGTTGAGCCCGGAGGACACGGCGAGGTCGTGGGGTAGGTCGGTGAGCAGCTGCGCATCGTAGACGACGGTCGTCGGCAGCACCGCGTCGTCGGTGCCCGTGCGTTTGCGGGCGTTCTCGGTCCGGCCCCACACGTTCGTCGCCTCGGATCCGGCGAAGGTCGTGGGCACGGCGATGATGGGGATCCGGGTCTCGAGCGCCACGGCCTTCGCGAGTCCCGTGGCCGATCCGCCGCCGACGCTGACGATGAGGTCGATGTCGCCGACCTCCGCTGCGGCTACGGCACGGTCGGCCACCTCGGCGGGGACGTGCATGACGACCTCCCGATGCCACAGCGCCACCGGGAAGTGCTCGGTGAAGTCGGTGACCTTCTCCGCGGCGGATCCGGAGACGATGACCATGACGCGGTCGGCGCCGAGTCGTCGGACCTCGTCGCCGACGCGGGCGGCCGCTTGGCCGGGGGCGAAGACGACGCGCTGGCGAAGCGTCTGATGGGTGAAGTCGAGGGTCATGCGGGTGCCTCCTGCTTCTCGATGATGGGGTCGAACGTCGGCTGTGTCGCCGCAGCGGCCTGGGTGCCGGCAGCATCACCGGGCTGTGCACCGGCCGGCACCCCGGCGGGCACAGGCGCGCGCCTCTCCCGGGAGAGGACTGCTTTCAGGGCCGTTTCGAGGTCGCCTGCGGGATCGCTCGGCAGGGACTCCACCCGCCACGCGATGTGTGTGTCGGGGCGGACGAGGATCGCCCCGTCCTCGGCGATGCCGCGCACCCGGTCCCAGTCGAAGTAGAGGTCGGTGATGTCGCGGTCGGGGCCGATGACGACGGTGGCGACGTCGATTCCGAGGCGGTCGCTGACCGTCCGCGCGGCGTCCTCCCAGGCCGCCCCGGTGGTGCCGGTGATGAGGGTGAAGCGCGAATACGGTGCGAGGTCGTGGGTCGAGGACTTCTCGATCCAGTTGCCCACCCAGGCATGCGGCAGGCGCACCCCGGGATCGGTGCACGCTTCGTAGTAGAGCTCGGGATCGCGGGGGTTCGGCGTCGGCTCCCGGCCGTCGTCGATGACCGCCGAGGAGGCGTAGCGCTGACCGAGTTCGACGCCGTGGGCGTTGAACTCGTAGTTCTTCAGCTCCATTGCCGCCTTGACCCGTCGGCGGCGTTCGGCTCCGGCGGGGGTCGCGTCCTTGCGGGCGGCGATCGCTGCGGTCATCTCCTCCTCGGTCTGTCCCGGTTCGAGGCCGAGGGCTGCGAAGAGTTCGCCGAACTCGCGGCCGGACTGGTTGGCGCGGGTGACGATCTGCCGGGCGACGGGGGCACGTTCGGCGGTGTAGGTCTCGAGCAGCTCCTCCCCCGCGGTGCCGTTGAGGACGGCGGCGAGCTTCCACGCGAGGTTGTAGGAGTCCTGGATCGAGGTGTTCGAGCCGAGTCCGTTCGACGGCGGGTGCTTGTGCACGGCGTCGCCGGCGCAGAAGACCCGGCCCGACTGCAGGCGGGTGGCGAACTGTTCGTTGTTGCCCCACAGGGAGATCCCGGTGATCTCCGCCTCGAGGTCGGGGTCGCCGATGAGGTTGCGCACGATCTGCAGCGCGTCCGCCTCGGTGACCTCGGGCACTCCCTGGTCGATGTCGAAGCCCCAGACGATGAGCCATTCGTTCCACGGCCTGACCATGCGCACGAGGCCCGCGCCGATCCCGCCGATGTTCGACCCCGGCTGGATGACCCAGTAGAGGACCGAGGGCCGGTGTCCGACGAGCTTCTCGAGGTCGGTGGTGAACGTGATGTTCATCGAGCCGGCGATGTCCATCTGACCCACCATCGGCAGGTCGATGTCGTCAGCGACCTTCGACCGCGCCCCGTCGGCGCCGATGAGGTACTTCGCGCGGATGACCTGGGTGCGACCGGTGAGCCGGTCGAGGACGGTGACGTCGACATGGTCGGGGTGCTGGACGTGGGAGAGGTATTCGGTCGAGAAGCGGGTCTGGGTTCCGCGCATCGTCGCGTTCCTCACGAGGATCGGTTCGAGGTAGGTCTGCGGGATGTCGCAGTTGAGCGAGGGCGAGGCGAGCTCGTAGTCGGCGTGCCTGGCGGGATGGTTGCCCCACGTGAGGATCCGTCCGATCTCCTCCCCGGCGATCGAGGTGCAGAAGACGGTGTCGCCGATCATCTCGTGCGGGGTCGCCTCGGCGAGGACCTGATCCTCGATGCCGACGTCGCGGAAGATCTCCATCGTCCGCTGGTTGGTGATGTGGGCGCGCGGGGTGTTCGCCGTCCACCGGTACTTCGTGATCATGATGTTGGGTACGCCGAGGGTGGAGAGGAAGAGCGCCGCCGAGGCGCCCGCCGGGCCCGAGCCGACGATGAGGACGTCGGTGTCGACGGTGTCCCCGTCCGGGGTCGTCGTCTCTGCGACGCCGTCGTTGAAGGTGACCATGGTGGCTCTCCTTGTCGTGATGCTGCGGTGGACCATGACGATTGAGCTCGAGCGTGGCAGGCGGAGGGTGCTGAGTCACCCCGCCGAGGCGATCGTGGCCGAAATCGACAAAAACTTGAGAGCCGGGTCACAACATCGCGTCTAGCATGGGGGCATGTCCGTCCCCGGTGACACAGCGACCGCAGCCGGCGAGCCTCGTGCGCTCGCACGGTTCGCCACGGGCTCCGTGCCCTCGCATCGTCGCGTCTCCGGGTGGGAGGACTACCATGCTTCGACGCTCGTGGGTCTGCGCACCGCGCATGCGGGTGGGGCCCGGTTCCGGGCCGAGACCTCGACGCTCGACCTTGCCGATTTGCGCATCGCCCGGGTGACGGGCAGCGAGCATTCGGTGCGGCGGGAGGCCTCCGACATCGCCGCCCACCCCGTGTCGGGGGCTCTCGTCTACGTGCCCTTGGCGGGGTTGAGCACCTTCGTCCATCGCAGCGGGGGGTTCGATCTCGGTCCCGGTCGCGGTGTCGTGTGCAGCGGGGACACGGCCTTCGCCCGCGATCTCATCGGCGGAGTCGACGAGATCGTCGTGCGCCTGCCGCGCACCACCGTCGAGGAGCTCACCGGTTCGCCGACGTGGAGGCGTCCGACGGTGCTCTACCTCGACCGCAGTGCGGCGGCCCGGGCCTCGGGGCATGACTTCGCCGAGGTGGCCGATGGACTCATCGGGCGCGGCCTGCGCGCCGGGTCCGGTCTTCACGATCGCCTCCTCGATCTGCTCGGGACGATGCTCTCCGGGCTCAGCGGATCCGTCGACATCGTCGACGACGTCCTCGCAGCGATCACCGTCCACCATCGCGAGCCCGATCTCAGCGCCGGCCGGATCGCCCGGCTCACGGGAGTGTCCGAACGTCATCTCTCCCGGATCCTCGCCGAGGCGGGGCACAGTCTGCCGCAGGCCGTGGCGGCCGCGAGGCTGGAGACGGCGCGGTCGATCCTCGCCGATCCCGACCGCGCCGGTGCTTCGATCGCCGAGGTGGCCGTCGAGAGCGGGTTCCGCTCGCAGGCAAAGCTCTCCCGCAGCTATGCCGCCCGGTTCGGGATCACCCCGCTCAAGCACCGCAGGCAGATGCGGGCGCGTAAGGATCCGTGATCCTCGAGCCCGGTGTCGAGGGCGTCGGAGGAAGTTCGGCCGGGCCTCTTGATTGTCGGAGATTCACTGCTATCGTATTGAGCATAATCATTATGATTGATTAGCTCGAAGGGGAGTGGACCATGACCGCACAAGGATCTGTCTCGGAGATCGGATACGTCTCGTTGCTCACGCGCGACCTCGGGGCTTCGATGACGAACGCCATCGACGTCTTCGGGCTCGTCGAGTCCGAGTCGAGCGGGAAGAAGGCGTTCCTCACGGCGCAGAACAAGCACCATGAGATCGTCTACACGCAGTCGGACAAGGACGCCCTCGATCACACGGGACTCGTCGTGGAGAACGACGAGGAGCTGGCGGCGATCCGCGCGAAGGTCGATCGCGGCGGCTATCAGGTGATCTCGGAGAATCCGATCGAGGACCACATCGAGAAGGGGTTCGCGTTCGTCGGCCCCGAGGGCTTCACGTGGCAGATCTACA
Source organism: Brevibacterium metallidurans (assembly GCF_037101285.1). NCBI lineage: Bacteria > Bacillati > Actinomycetota > Actinomycetes > Micrococcales > Brevibacteriaceae > Brevibacterium > Brevibacterium metallidurans. Next base: position 5,505 of record NZ_BAAAAF010000007.1, on the reverse strand, counting down.
CCGAGAAGCTCGACTACAGCATGCTCAAGCGCGGTTCAGCCGCACCGGACCGGCTCGGGCACACGAACATCCAGGTCGCCGACCCGATCGCCCAGAGCGCCTTCCTCCGCGATGTCTTCGGTTTCGCCGTCTCCGATCAGATCGGCAACGACAACTTCTTCATGCGCTGCAACAACGACCATCACGGGATCGCGATCTTCCGGTCGAACAAGACCGGCATCCATCACCATGCCTGGCAGGCCGGGAACGTCTTCGATCTGGTCCGCCTCGGCGATCGTCTGGCCCGTCGCGGTGCACGCCTGGCGTGGGGACCGGTGCGCCACGGGGCCGGGGACAACGTCGCGGTCTACTACGTCGAACCCAACGGGACGGTCATCGAGTACTACTGCGACATGGAGACGATCCGCGACAAGGAGCGTCCGGCCAGGCACTGGGATCCCGACGACCTCTACTGGATCAACCAATGGGACGGCCAGGTTCCTCCCGGCATCCTCGACCACGGCGTCGCCAACGCGCCCCGCTGACGCACCCGCACTGCTGACATTCCTCACCCACCGAAAGGGACACCATGAAGCTTGCCAACCACAACTCCCGCGCCGTCATCCTCACCTCGGAGACCGAGGGCATCGATGTCGCCACCGCCAGTGAGGGCCGTTTCGGCCCGGAGATCCAGGACGTCTACGACCAATGGGACGACTTCCTGACCTGGGCGCCGAACGCCTCCGGGGACACCGTGACCATCGACCCCGCGCAGCTCGGCGCCGTCTCACCCCGCCCCCTGCAGTCGATGGGCGTAGGACTCAACTACGCCGAGCACGTCACCGAAAGCGGCTTCGACACCCCCGACAAGCTGCCTCCGGTGTTCCCGAAGTTCCAGTCCTCGCTCTCGGGTCCGTACACGACGGTCACCCTCGTCCCCGGCGGTGACAACGACTGGGAGGCCGAGCTCGTCATCGTCATCGGGCGCACCGCCCACAACATCGCCGCGGGCACCGGCTGGGACTACGTCGCCGGTGTCACCGTGGGTCAGGACATCTCTGAGCGGAAGATCCAGCTCGAGGGCCCGGCGCCGCAGTTCGGCCTCGGAAAGTCCTACCCCGGCTACTCCCCGCAGGGTCCGTGGCTCGTCACGCCCGATGAGCTGCCGAACCGCGACGATCTCGAGATCACGTGCACGCTCGATGACGAGGTCGTCCAGTCCGGTCGAACGAGCCAGATGCTCTTCGACGTACCCTCGCTTGTTGAGAAGCTCTCGGAGATCCTCACCCTCTCCCCCGGTGACGTCATCTACTCGGGCACACCGTCTGGCGTCGGCTTCACCCGCGAACCCCCGAAGCTCATCCAGCCGGGACAGGTGCTCGTCTCGACGATCGAGGGCATCGGCACAATCCGCCAGGAGTTCGTCGGCTGAGCTCGCAGCGCGGCCCTGCTTGACCGCCTCCGGCCCCGGTGCCAGACTGAACGAACGATCAGTGATCGTCGTCCGTCGCGGCATCGGAGCCGGAGGCGGACGCTTTCCGGCACCGATGAAGGGCGGCCATGAAGAGGGACCTGTACGACGACGATCACGAAGCGTTCCGCGGCACAGTCGCCGCGTTCCTCGACCGGGAGGTCGTCCCGCACGTCGAGGAGTGGGAGGACAACCACCTCGTCGATCGGAGCATGTGGGTCAAGGCCGCTGAGGCCGGCGTCATCGGGCTGGCCATCCCCGAGGAATTCGGGGGCGGTGGAGTCGACGACTACCGTTTCGAGATGGTCCGCTCGGAGGAGATCGCCCGCCGAGGCGTCGGCGGAGTGACCGCCGGGTGGGGCGTGTCCGACGGGATCGTCCCCGGCTACCTCAAGGCCTTCGGCACGCAGGCACAGAAGGAGAAGTACCTCACGGGACTGGCGTCGGGCACGATGATCGGTGCGATCGCGATGACCGAGCCGGGGGCCGGCTCCGACCTCCAGGGGATCACGACCAAGGCGGTGCGCGACGGCGAGGACTGGGTGATCAACGGGGCGAAGACCTTCATCACCAACGGCTATCACAGCGACTTCGTCATCGTCGTCGCCCGCACGAACCCCGAGGTCAAAGCCGCACGCGGCACGTCGCTGTTCATCGTCGACACCGACACCCCCGGCTTCGCCCGCGGCCGCCTGCTCAAGAAGCTCGGCATGGAGGCCCAGGACACCGCGGAGCTCTCCTTCACCGACGTCCGGGTGCCCGCCGATGCCCTCCTCGGCGAACTCGATCAGGGGTTCATCCATCTCATGGTCAACCTCCCCACCGAGCGCCTGCTCATCGGTTCGGGAACCCTCGCCTCCGCCCGGGCGGCACTCGAATGGACGAGCGAGTACGTCTTCTCCCGCCCCGCCTTCGGGCAGACGATCGGCGACTTCCAGAACACGCGGTTCGAACTCGCCGAACTCGAGACCCGCGTCGATGCGCTCGAGGCATATATCGATCGGTGCGCACTCGCCCTCAACGCCGGTGAGCTCACCGCCGTCGATGCGGCGAAGGCGAAATATCTGGGCTCCGATCTCGAGATCGAAGTCGTCAACCGCTGCCTGCAGCTCTTCGGCGGCTACGGCTACATGCTCGAATACCCGATCGCCCGGGCGTTCAAGGACAACCGGATCCAGGCGATCTTCGGTGGTGCCAACGAGGTGATGAAGGAGCTCATCGGCCGCGACATCGCCCAGCGCCACAGAAACCGTTGACTCCCCCGCCGCGAGTGAATAGGGTGAGAAGCACTGAACGAATGTTCACTTGAGAGGTCAGCGCTGACGTCATCCGCCATCACCGCGCATGGGAGCGCGGGGTGTCGAGGATCCTCCGCGCTCCTGCCGACGGCACGTGAGGAAGTGACCCGATGAGCTCATGGTTCGACACCCGCCCCTGGCTGCAGACGTGGGGCGACATCGCCCCGATACCCCACACTTTGGAGATATCGACACCGTTGCGGGATCTCGCCGCGACTGTGGCCGCTCGCGGTGACGAGGTCGCCGTGAGCTACTACGGATTCGAACCGACCTGGTCGGACTTCGACCGGCAGTCGACGGCATTCGCCGCGTACCTGTTCGAGCAGGGAATCGGCCGGGGCGACCGCGTCGGCATCTATGATCAGAACACCCCGGCGTTCATGGTCGCCGTCTACGGCATCTGGAAGGCCGGCGGAGTCGTCGTTCCCCTCAACCCGATGTACCGCGGAGAACTCGAGCACGTCTTCGCCGACGCTGAGATCGCGGCCCTCGTCGTGTCGAAGGCCGCCTACCTCGATCGGGTGAAACCGTACGCGGAGTCGATTCGCACGATCATCCTCGCCGATGACCGCGGCTACCAGGTCAACGGTCCTGCTTCGATCTTCTCGATGTTCGATGGACTGCCCGGTGCACCCGGGGTGAACGCGGATCCGGGATCCCCGGACTTCCTCGGCGGTCCCGACTTCGAGGCGATCGTCACCGAGCGCCTCGACACCGATTTCACACCACTCGATCCCGTGCCGGAGGACGAGGCGATCGTCGTCTACACCTCGGGTACCTCGGGACGGTCGAAGGGCGCGTCCGGGTCGCATGCCTCGGTGTCGAGCAATTCCCGTTACAACGTCCGCAATCCGCTGTTCGAGCCTGGGGACGGCTACCTCACCTTGGCGCCGATCTTCCACATCACCGGGTTCATCTGCCTGTTCATCGCCGGAGTCTCCGGCGGCGCGCGGCTGATCCCCAACTATCGGTTCGATCCGCATTCGTTCCTCGATCTGCTTGTCAACGAGCGGCCGACATACATGGCAGGACCGGCAACCGCGTTCACTGCGATGCTCGCCCATCCGGCGGTCACGCCCGACCACTTCTCGTCGTTCAAACGGCTCATGTCGGGTGGGGCGCCTCTGCCCGAAGGTCTGGTGACGAAGTTCGAGGAACGGTTCGGGGTGCCGATCGGGCAGGGGTACGGTCTCACGGAGACGGTCGGTCAGGCCGCGGCCGTCCCGGCTGGGCTCGAGGCGCCGGTCGATCCTGACAGCGGGAATCTCTCCTGTGGGCTGCCGCAGCCGGATACGATGATCCGCATCCTCGATGACTTCGGCGAGCCGGTGGGTCCCGGGGAGATCGGTGAGGTGGCGATCTCGGGACCCGAGGTCGCCTCGGAGTACATCAACAATCCAGCGGCGACGGCCGAATCGCTGCCTGGTGGCGAACTGCGGACCGGGGACGTCGGCTACATGCGCGAGGACGGGTGGCTGTTCATCGTCGATCGGAAGAAGGACATGATCAACGCCTCGGGCTACAAGGTGTGGCCGCGTGAGGTCGAGGACGTCCTCTACACGCATCCCGCGGTGCAGGAGGCAGCCGTCGTCGGTGTCCCCGACGAGTATCGCGGGGAGGATGTCGCCGCGTTCGTCACCCTGCAGCCGGGCGCCGAGGCGAGTGCCGAGGAGATCATCGCCTTCTGCCGCGAACGGCTCGCCTCGTTCAAGGCACCCCACCGGGTGACGTTCATCGATGAGCTGCCGAAGACGAGTTCGGGCAAGATCCTGCGCCGCACGATCCGCGCCGAGGCGGCCGAGGCGAACACCTTGAGGTATGACGAACGGACGCACCCAACTGTTCGACGTGTCAACTGATCTCTTACCACTCCGAGCTTTCAGGCCACTCGGGATCTGAGTCAACGAACTCAGCCCATACTTCCCTGTTCTGCAGGCCGAATGCACCGTCACGGTCTATTTTCAACCACGTGTCCGATGAGGCAGCAAATCGATTGCTCTCGCTATGCGCATCCGTCTCGGTCCAGCCAAGCGCCAGCTCGATTGACGGTCGAGTCGGCCTTTTACCATGCGACACAACGAGAACCTGGGGTAGGTCATCATCCTTACGACGTCGATGCAGTTCCGACCTCAGTACGTCATTGACAGGCTCATCTCGGAACGAGTAACCAATCACAAGCCACCGCGAAGAACGGTGCACAGCTTCCGCAAACTTGGTGTAGGCAAGATCGAATGGCTGCTGCTCGATAGCCGCACGTTTCAATCGACTGTTCGTTAGAACAACGCAAGGTCTGTACTCGTGCTCGTGCATTCTCAGACTTCTCCACATAGCCGGATCTTTGATGACCTCACGAGATAGTTTCACACAACTGGTGCTATCCGACTGCCAGTACGTCGCCGAGCCGTGCAGGTGCGCCAAACGAACCTTAGTCCTTTCGAAGAAGTGATCTTTGTCTCCACGGAGCGGATGACCAAGGCAATCTTCGAACCCTAGAGGCACTGTGAGCCTGTGTTCTTCGCGACCGTCGAACAGGTCAACGAATCTCAGCTCATTTTCTTCCTTCTCCGCCATGAGTGCCGCGAGAAGTAAAGTGTCGTAGTTGAGGTTAGAGAAGTTGGCATAAGAAAACTGGCTCTTCACAATTCGGGGTGTAGGTGTGGTCTGAATCCGCCGGCTTCGAGGAGTGCGCGGGCGATGTAGTTGGTGAGGTTGCGGAAGCCGAGGGCCAGGCCACGCAGGTGCTCGAGGCGACCGTTC
>NZ_BAAAAF010000006.1:0-249437 GCF_037101285.1 Brevibacterium metallidurans | reverse complement strand
CTCACCACCATCGCCGAGGAGATCAACAATCGACCCCGCCGCCGACTGGGCTATCTCACGCCCACCGAGGCATTCGCTCGACTGCTCGCCGGCGAGCCCCATGTTGCTTCGACGCCTTGACATCGCCCGGGCCTGGGCGTCAGCCAGGTGCGCCGCCTGCTCGAAGACGGCGCCATCTGCGGATACAAGCACGGCGACCCCAAGGTGCTGCGCGTGCCGAGCGCCTTCTTCGTCGACGGCGAGGTCCTCACCCCGCTCAAAGGGACGCTGAGCACGCTCAAGGACGCCGGCTTCGACGAGGAGGAGTCCATCAAGTGGCTCTTCACCCCCGACGACTCCCTGCCCGGTCGCCCCATCGACCTGCTGCGTGCCGGCAACCGCAAGGAAGTCCGCCGTCGCGCCCAGGCACTCGCCTTCTGAGCCTCACCGCTGCCGGTAGCTGAGCGCCTGCGCGAAGTCCCGCAGCCGTGACCCTGCCGCCTCGCCGAGCCGGAACGCCGCCGCGGGGCCGTCCTCGTCGGTCCATGAGTCCAGCTCGGTCAGCGCCGCATCGTGGCGGGCGGCGATGATCTCCTCGACCGCGTCGAGTCCGCCGACGGCACGCAGCATCGCGACCGTCTCGGCCACCGTGTCCTCACTCAGGCTCTGATCGCCGAGGCGGGAGGCCAGCAGCCGTGTCTGCTCCGGGCTCATCCGCTTCAGGCTCTCGGCGATGAGCACGGTGCGCTTGCCCTCCCGGATGTCGTCGCCGGCGGGTTTGCCCGTGGCCGCGGGATCCCCGACGATGCCGAGGACGTCGTCGCGCAGCTGGAACGCCTGTCCCAGGGGCAGACCGAAGCGGCTCAGGCCTGCGAGCTGGGCCTCGTCCGCTCCGCCGAGGGCCGCCCCGAGGAGGAGCGGCTGCTCGACCGAGTACTTCGCGGCCTTGAAGCTGAGCACCTCCCACGCCCGGGCTCCGATGCGCTCATCGGTCAGCGGGATCACCTCGGCGCGGACGTCGAGGAACTGACCGACCATGACATCGCGGCGCATCTGGGCCCGCAGGCGCTGCGCGGGCATCGAGGCGCCGAGCCGGTCCTGGGCGGATTCGAAGAGCTCTTCGCTCAGCGCCAGGCAGATGTCGCCGATGACGATCGCTGCGGCCACCCCGAACGCCTCCGCATCGCCTTCGTAGCCGAGCTCCGCATGGAGGGCCTCGAACTGCCGGTGCAGGGCAGGTGATCCGCGGCGGGTGTCCGAATGGTCGATGACGTCGTCGTGGATGAGCGCGGCGGCGTGGAGGAGCTCCAAGGAGGCGGCCGCCTCGGCGAGTCCGGTCCGCGCAGCCGTACCCGGGGCGGGTTCGGGGCCGGCGACGAGCTGGTACCCCCACCACAGGAGGACCGGGCGGATGCGCTTGCCGCCGCGGGTGAACGCGATGAGGCTCTGCCCGATCTCCGCGGTGTCCGGCGAGATGGCCTCGAACTCGGCCGCCTTGGACCGGAGGAAGGATTCGAGGACGGCCGCCACCTCGGCGGCGATGTCGGAGGGATCGTCGAGGCGCTCGACGGCGCTCACGGAGCGATGTTCCCGCCGACGGAGACGATCGACGACTGCGTTTCGTCGGGGTCGTCGCTGACGGTGATGACGAGCATGCCGTCGTTGTCCTTGTGGCGGAAGTTCACGACCTGCGCGGACTTCGTCATCGACTCCTTGCCGAAGGTCTCGAAGCCGGCCTTCTCCAGCCGGTCGGTGTAGAAGGCGATGATGTCCTTCGGTTCGGCCTTCGCCTTCATCACGAGGCTGACGGCGTCGAGCGTGCCGGACTCGGCCTGGGCACGCGAACTCGAGATCACCTCGGCGTCGGGGTAGGGCGCCATGAAGTCGGGGAGTGCGGCGTCCTCGGCCGCGGTCTCCGTCGGTGCCGGGCTGCCGGAGGCCGAGGGGTCGGCCGACGGGTCGGCGGATGCCCCCGCCGAGGCGGTCGGAGAAGGAGTGGAAGAGGCCTCCGGAGTCGAACCGGTCTGGCCGGTGCAGCCGGCGAGAGCGAGACCGAGGGCGAGAGTCATCGTCGTGACAGTCCTGCGCGATACCATGATTGACAGATTACCTGCAGACCCCCGCGGGAGCCGAACGATCCGATTCGGCTCCGACCGACCCATGGGTGGGACATGAGCCGCAAACAGCTGGCCCGCTCCGGCGGCGACCTCGAGCATCTGGGCACGGACGACACCGGTGCGACGACGCTCCATCTCGACATGGATTCGTTCTTCGTCTCCGTCGAGCTCCTCACCCGCCCCGAACTCCTCGGCCGGCCGGTCATCGTCGGCGGTCGGGCCGGTCGCGGCGTCGTCGTCTCCGCGAGCTACGAGGCCCGCGAGTTCGGCGTGCATGCCGCGATGCCGATGTCCCGGGCGCTCGGCCTGTGCCCCATCGCCGAGGTGATCACGCCCTCCCACGGCCTCTACTCCGAGTATTCGCGCCAGGTCTTCGATCTCGTCGCCCAGGTCACCCCCGATGTCGCCCAGGTCAGCGTCGACGAAGCCTACATCGACGTCTCCGGTGCGGTGCGCCGTCTGGGCTCCCCGGTGGCGATCACCGCGGCGCTGCGGGCGGAGATCGAGGCGCGGACGGGACTGAGCGCCTCGGTGGGCATCGCCGGCTCCCGGGTCGTCGCGAAGCTCGCCTCCGCACGGGCGAAACCCCACGGCCAGCTCCTCGTCCCGCTCGCGGCGACGCAGGACTTCCTCGACCCGATGCCGCTCGAAGCGCTGCCGGGGGTGGGGGAGAAGACCCGGGAGGGGTTCGCGAAGTACGGGATCCGTCTCATCGGCGACCTCGCTGCGATGGACGAGGACTGGGTCGGACGGGTCTTCGGCGTCCACGGCCACCATCTGTGGCGCAGTGCGCACGGGCTCGACTCCCGCGGTGCCGACCGGCAGGTCAAGGACCGGTCGATCAGCGCCGAGCACACCTTCGGTGCGGATGTGTGGGAGCTGTCGGAACTCGAACACGAACTGCTGCGCCTGTGCGACAAGGTCGCCCGTCGGGTCCGACGGGAGGAGAAGGTCGCGACGACGCTCGGTCTCAAATACCGCCTCGACGACTTCACGACTCTGTCCCGGTCGATCACCCTCGATGCCCCCACCGATCTCGCCCGGGAGATGTACGAAGCCCTGGGTCCGGCGCTGCGCGGTCTGCGCGCACAGCGGCAGAAGGGCGTGCGGCTGCTCGGGGTGCGGGCGGCGGGACTCATGGACTTCGCCGTCAGCGGGAGACAAGCCCGCTTGGACGAACCCGAGCATGCGGGACGGGAGGCGGAGATCGCCCTCGACGATGTCCGGCGGCGGTTCGGCACCGCGGCGATCTCCCAGGCCTCACTCCTGCGCAGACAGTCCAAGCCCAGGTGAGGAGCCGGTGCCGCGGCACCGGCGGCAGCGGGCTCGGCAGCGCCGCGCGCACCCCGGGCGACTGAGTCTGTGGGCGGGATGGGAATACCGGGGGCGGCCCCGTTCCTGAGATGTTTTTTCAGTGTTCAGAGACTATGATTGAGGCACTGGACCAGAGTAAGGAAACGGGGGTTCGACATGCCACTCTCCGATCACGAACAGCAGCTTCTCGATCAGCTGGAGAAGCAGCTGCGCAGCGAAGACCCCCGGTTCGCACGCAACATCTCGGAAACCCAGGCGGCAGTGAGCGGTCCCGGGTTCTCCGCGAAGCGCTTCGTCGTGGGCATCCTCGTCGCGCTCCTCGGTCTCGCCGCAACGATCTTCGCGATCTCGATGGTCAATCAGGCCGTCGCCTGGATCGCGCTCGGAGTGGTCGGCTTCGGCCTCATGGTCGCAGGCATGTACTGGGCGTTCAGCCGCCCCGCCCGAGTGGGCAATGCGTCGAAGGGCGCCACAGGAGGCCCGGCCCAGAAGTCGAACTCCAAGGGAACCTCGGGCGGCTTCATGAGCCGGATCGAAGACCGGTGGGAGAAGCGCCAGCGCGGCGAATGATCAGCCATTTCGTCGTGAGCGATGCGCTCGCCGATGACTGAGAGAATGCGTCCTCTGCGGAGGGCGCATTTCGCTTTCCCCGGGAAGAGCATTCCGCTGTCGTCGGGAGGAATCCGCATGCGTCGCAGGTGGGCTGTCGGTGCCGCGCTCGGGGTGCTCGTCCTCGGATTCGTCGCCTTCGGGGAGGTTGCGGCATGGGTGGCGAGCCGGCGGGCACTCGGTGCCGCAGACGGCGGTGCACCCTCAGGTCGCAGACGCCGAGGCACCGGGCGCCAGGTCGTCGTCGTCCTCGGCTACCGCAACCCGAGCGAGCGCATCAACGCCGTCAACCGCTTCCGCGCCCGAGCCGGCGTCCGTACCCTCGATCCGGCCGCCTCGTCGAGCGTGCTCGTCCTCTGCGGAGGCGCCGTCGCAGGTCTGGTGCCCGAGGCCGAACTCCTGCGGCGCTTCGCTCGGGACGAGCTCGGCTTCACCGGGCCCATCCGACTCGATACCACGAGCACGAGCACATGGGAGAACATCGTCGCGGCGATCCCGCTCATCGAGGACGCGGAGACGATCGCGATCGTCTCGAACTCCCATCACGCACAGAAGGCACGTCTCCATCTGCGCAGCCTGCGCCCCGATCTCGCCGACCGACTCGTCCGCGGAGCCGACTACCGCCTCGGCGAGATCCCGTGGATCAAACCCGTCGAAGCGGTGCTGGGACTGCGCAGCCTCCGGAGGATGTGACTCCCACTCCGGAGGCTCTGATCGTCACTTCGGCGGGTTGAAGATGCTCGCCGGCCAGATCTTCGCCCGGATCCGGCTGCCCGGGGTCGCATGATCGGAGAGGTCCGTCTGCACCTCGTCGACGACCGCACGGGCCTCGGCGGGGGAGAGGTCGACCGGCTGCGTGCCGTAGCGCTTCGCTTCGAGGGCGTCGATGAATCCGGCGAGAGCCGTATCGGCGCCGCGTCCGGCCGCAGGACCCGAGGGCACGGGACGCCGCAGCGCGTCGAGTCCGAGCGCGGAGGCCGACCGCGGTGCATCGCCGCCTCCCGACGGCGAACTCTCGGATCCGGTTGCCGCCGCAGCGGCGGGCACGCGCCCGTCGGCGTCGCGGCCGCTCGCGGGTGCCGCTCCCGCAGACGCCGCGCCCGCGCCCGCAGACGCCGCGCCCGCAGCACCAGCGCCACCGCTGGCGCCCGAACGTGCCACCGGATCGGCGAGCGCGGGACCACCGGCGAGGACGAGCTCGTCGTGGCGCAGGGTACGGCTCGGGTCGAGGCTCTGACCGTAGTCGGTGGCCAGTGCCCGGATCTCCGTCCACACGGCCTCGACGTCGACGGGCGAACCGGTACGGCGGCTGCGCAGGATCGCCCTCCAGATCGCGGGGATCGCGAGGAGCAGGAGGATGGCCACGGCGATGACGAGGGCCCAGACGATCGTGGAGTAGTCCGCGGCCGCCGGCTGTGCCGCGGTGTCCGTGGCCGCCGTCGTCGGCTCCTCGGTCTCGGCCGGGGCGGACTCCGCGGCGGTCTCCGTGGGTTCCTCGGTCGGCGAAGCCGTCTCCTCGGTCTCCTCTTCGGAGTTCCCGGTGCTGCCGTCGGCGAGCGTCCACGCGGGCGGGGCTCCGGCCGGTCCGCCGGGAGTGGGCTCGAAGCGGACCCAGCCGACCCCGTCGAAGTAGAGCTCGGGCCAGGCGTGCGAATCCTGCATCGAGACCTCGAAGCCGTCACCGGACTTGTCGCCGGCGCCGAAGCCCACGCCGATGCGGGCGGGAATGCCCATGGTCCTGGCCATGATCGTCATGGCGGAGGAGAACTGGACGCAGTAGCCCTTCTTCTCGGCGAGGAAGTCGGAGATCGCATCGCCGCTGGCCTCCTCGGGGGCATCGAGGGAGTATTCGAACTCGCCGCTGCGGAAGTAGGCCTGCAGCAGCACTGCGGCCTCCCACTGGTTGCTCGCCCCGGCCGTGACGTCCTCCGCGGTCTGCCGCACACTCGAGGGCAGGCTCGCCGGCACCTCGAGTTCGGTCTCGAAGTCGCTCGCGTTCACCGGGGCCGCGGACTGGAGGTCCTCGACGGCCGGGTCGATCGAGAGGTAGTCCATCGAGTACTTCTGCCCCGCGGACCTCTCCCCGTTGCCGACGATCGTCAGCGACTTCTCGTCGTAGATCCACCGGCGGTCGAGCCCCGTGGGCTGCTGCGGGGCGTAGGGGGTCGGCAGGTACTGCTGGTCGTAGTCGTCGCCGATCGTGACGTCGATGCGCTCCTCAGTGAAGTTCCTGTTCCGCGGCAGACCCTGCGGCCACGGCAGGCCCTCGGCGGCGATCGCGAACTGGTCGAGCCCGAACGGGGTCGGCGCCCAGGTCTGACCGTCGAAGGAGTTGATCGACGTCAGCCTGATCGGCTCGGGATCGGCCGCGGTCGTCGTGTAGCTGAACAGCGTCGCATCGGAGCGATCGCCCAGGTCCGAGCGCAGATCGAGGAACGGGTTCGTCACCGTGAGGTCGCCCTGGTTGTTCGAGGCCCGGTCCGGCAGGGTCGGCACGGTCGGCAGGATCGTCGGCAGGCCGATGCCGAGGACGACGGCGATCGCGCCGGCCACGAGCGCGGTCAGCCCGCCGCGCCATTTCGTCGCCGGGAAGTAGGGACTGAGCATGAGGAGGAGGAACGCGGCGAGGATGGCCGCGACATGCCACCACTGCACCTCGGCGGGGGCGAAGAAGACGGGGATCATCCACAGCACGAGGAGGAGGACGCCGCTGACCTTCGGTGCGCGCAGGTCGGAGACGAGGCCGTCGATGAGGATCGTGATGAGGGTGAACGCGATGGTCAGCATCGCCGTGAACCCGGGCGTGCTCGCCGCCGGCGGCGTCGAGGAGTAGAGGTCGCTCACCCCGGAGGAGAGGAGGTCCATGACGGCGACGAACGAGGAGCCCGTGGGGATGACGCCGAAGAGCAGGGTCTGGGGTGCGCAGAGGACGAGGACGGCGATGACGCCGACGATGCACTGCGCGATGACGGCGGTGCCCGTCGACCGCAGGCCGCCGATGCTGCGGAAGACCGCGCCGACGGCGACGATGAGGACGACGGCGATGAGCACCGAGGGCAGCCAGTCGAAGTCCGCGAACACCGCGGAGAGGCCGATCGCGGTGAGCACCATCGCGAGGAGGACGGAGAGCGATTCGAGCCAGGTCGAGGCCCTCGTCTCGGCGGTCTGGGAGACATCGGCGGTCATCGGCTCACCCGTTTCGAGTCGAAGGTCGTCCACGATTCCGGCAGGTCCTCGCTGAGGCCGAGCATCGTCATGTCGTCGATCTCGGAGAGACTGCGCACCGTGATGGGGATCCGCCTCGAGAACTGGGCGGCCATCGCCTCGGCGCGGGAGTCGTCGGCGGCGCAGATGACGACGTGGTTGGGATTGTCATGGGCGGGCAGCCTGCTCGGCCCGGGCTCGATGAGCGCGGTGAGCAGACGCAGGCGGTCGATGTCGCGCTGCCCGCGGAAGCGGATCTCGTGGCCGGGGGCGACGACGCAGACCTCGTAGTCGGATCGCAGGAAGGCGATCCCGGCCGCGGCGGCCGCGGCGAGGAGGAACTCCGTCTCGAGGTCGTCAGGCGGTCCCTCCGGCCCGGCGAGGTCGACGACGATAAGCGCATGCAGCGTCTCCTCCTCGGCCTCGTGGCGGACCATGAGCTCACCCGACTTCGCCGTCGTCGGCCAGTGCACGTGGCGCAGATCGTCGCCGGGCACGTATTCGCGGGTGTGGAAGTCACGCGTCGTGTGACCCGACCGGACCTTGCCCTCGTCGAGGCGGGCGGGACGGTTCGCGGATTCGCGCGGAATCCGGCCGCCGAGGGTCGGCACCGCCACGGCGATGGGGAAGGCGCCGAGGACCTTCTTCTTCGCCGTGACCAGCCCGAAGGGACCTGCGACGGTGATGAGCACGGATTCGATGCCGCTGATCCCGCGGCGACCCGGAGTGAAGGAGGTGAGCACGGTCTGCGCGCGTCCGCCGGGCAGCGGCGGCACCTCGCCGACAGTGGAGTCCCCGAAGCCTGCGGCGGCGACGAAGTCGATCGTCGAGGCGGGCACCGCGAGGTGGCCGGTGTTCTCGACGATCGCCTCGAGCTCGACCTCCTTGCCCTCCGGCGCCAGCGGGTAGCGGTCCGCGCCGGGGGTGAGCCTGACCTCGGGCAGGGGAGTGCGCAGGGTCACCGAGATCCGCCGCGTGCCCCACCCGATGAGCGCTGCCGAGAGCAGCACGAGGGCGATGAGGAGGAGACCGGCGGGAAGCAGGCCGGACAGGGCGAACCGGTAGGCGCCGACGATGAGGGCGGCGCCGGCGAGGACGAAGATGATTCCCGACGTGCTCAGTCGCATGCCGTCACTGATTCGTCGAGACGGGCACCCGGGCGAGCACGCGGCCGATGAGATCGGCTGCGAGCTCGGAGTCGTCACCGTCGCGGGGAATGATGCGGTGGGCGAGGATGAAGGGGGCGAGTGCCTGGATGTCGTCGGGGGTGACGAACGTCCGGCCCGAGAGTGCGGCACGGGCCTTCGCCGCCCGCAGCAGGTGGACGCCGCCGCGGGGCGAGCAGCCGAGCACGATCGCCTGATCGCTGCGACTGGCCTGGAGGATCGCGACGATGTACTCCCGCAGCTCGCGGCTCGCGCCGACGTGGCGGACGATGTCGCGGGCCTGACCGATCTGCTCGAGGCTCGTGACCGCCTGCGCGGCGGCGAGCGGGTCGTGCTCGATCTGGTTGTCGAGGAGGTCGACCTCGTCGCGGGCCGACGGGTAGCCGAGCGAGATCCGCGTCATGAACCGGTCGCGCTGAGCCTCGGGCAGGGCGTAGGTGCCCTCCATGTCGATCGGGTTCTGCGTGGCGACGACGATGAACGGCGAGGGCATCGTGTGGGTCTCGCCGTCGATCGTCGCCTGCCCCTCGGCCATGCACTCGAGCATCGCCGACTGCGTCTTGGGGGAGGCGCGGTTGATCTCGTCGGCGATGACGATGTTGGCGAAGACGGGGCCGCGGCGGAACTCGAAGTGGCGGGTCTCCTGGTTGAACAGGTTGACCCCGACGACGTCGGTGGGCAGCAGGTCGGGGGTGAACTGGATGCGCCGGACCGAGCCGTCGACGACCTTGCCCATGGCGCGGGCGAGCAGCGTCTTGCCGACGCCGGGCACGTCCTCGAGCAGGACGTGTCCGCCGGCGAGGAGGGCGATGAGGGAGAGGCCGACGGCTTCGTCCTTGCCTTCGAGCACGGAGTTCATGGCCGTGCGAGCGCGGGAGGTCAGCTGCTGCACCCATTCGATGTGCTCGGTGCCGATGACGGGATTGGTCTGTGTGGCTTCCTGGCTGGTCGACATGCCTCCATTCTTCCCTATCGCGCCCCCGGCATCCACACGGGAGCCTCTCAGGAACTCAGGTCCCTCCTGGGCAGGCGGGCCCTGCGACGAGGTGCGCTCCACTCTCCTCCCCACCCGGCCCCACCACCCTCCCCACCACCCTCCCCACCGTCCTCCCCACTTCGCTCCACCAGGACCCCCACTTCGCTCCCCACTTCCCACCACCTCGGCGAGGATCCGCGGAAATCCGGGGATCTCAGCGCAGGGCCCCGGCGCCGAGGCGGGTCGATCCACCCGTCCGACGGACCCGATGAACGCGCCGATGGGAAATATTCTCCACTTTCCTCCACGGGTCTGACCTGCGGTTTTATAGGTCAACTGAAGGAAATGGGGGTGAGGTGCTGGATAGGGTGGAGGGAAGTGGAGTAGGGTGGTTGCTATCGGAGCCGATTGGTTTCGAAAGGGGTGAGACGACATGTTCTTGGGCACTCATATGCAGAAGCTCGACGACAAGGGTCGCCTCATCCTGCCCGCAAAGTTCCGCGACGAGCTCTCGCCAGGACTCGTTCTCACCCGTGGCCAGGAGAACTGCCTCACCCTGTTCCCCACCACGGAGTTCGAGGCCGAGCATGAGCGCATCCAGAACGCGCCGAAGACGAACAAGGAGGCACGCGACTACCAGCGCGTGTTCCTGTCGGCGGCATTTGCGGATCAGCCGGACAAACAGGGACGGATCACCGTCCCGCACATATTGCGGCAGTACGCCTCACTCGATCGGGAGGTCGCGGTCATCGGCATGGGAAACCGAGTCGAGATCTGGGACGCCCCGACATGGGAGGACTACCTCGTGGGAGCGCAGCAGGCCTTCGCCGAACGCGAGAACGAGGTGATCCCCGGAGTGATCTGATTCTGCTCGGGTTCGATCCTTGCCCGCCGTGTGCTGAGATTCGGGGCACTTCCCCGGTTCCGAAGCTCACCGTCCTGACACACTTCCCCGGTGCCAGGGCCGCGGCGGACAAGGTTCCGACTCCAGCAGGACCCCCGAGAACGACCGACACGCACGAAGGACCCACGGATGAACGCACCGCATGTGCCAGTGCTCCTCGAGCGCGTGGTCGAGCTGCTGGGCATCGGCGTCGCCGCCGCCCGGGAGCAGGGCCTGACCCCCGTGATCGTCGACGGCACACTCGGCATGGGCGGGCACGCCGAGGCGGTCCTCCAGGCCTACCCGGACGTCCACCTCGTCGGCATCGACCGCGACCTCGAGGCCATCGACATCGCCGGCAGGCGCCTGGCCCCCTTCGCCGACCGCACCGACATCGTCCACGCCGTCGACGACGAACTGCCCGCCGTGCTTGCCGACCTCGGGATCACAGCGATCAGCGGCATCCTCCTCGACCTCGGCGTCTCCTCCCTCCAGCTCGACGAGGACGAACGCGGCTTCTCCTACTCCCGCCCGGCCCCGCTCGACATGCGGATGGACCAGAGCACGGGGATCACCGCCGCCGAGGTGCTCGCCACCTACCCGGAGGCCGAGCTGCGCCGCATCCTGCGCGAGTACGGGGAGGAGAAGATGGCGGGGAAGATCGCGAAGATCATCGTCACCGACCGGACCACGACCCCGTGGGAGACCTCGGAGCAGCTCGCCGCGATGCTCGCCCGGGTGCTGCCGGAGGGCAAGAAGCGCTCGCATCCGGCGAAGCGGACGTTCCAGGCCCTGCGCATCGAGGTCAACGACGAACTCGGCGTCCTCCGCACCGCACTGCCGGCCGCGCTCGCTGCCCTCCACCTCGGGGGAGTCGCCGTCATCGAGTCCTACCAGTCGCTCGAGGACACGATCGTGAAGAAGATCTTCCGGGCCGGCACCACCAGCCAGGCCCCGCCCGACCTGCCCGTCGTGCCCGAGCACCTGCAGCCGTGGCTGACGGAGATCGTGCGCGGCGCCGAGGTCGCAGGTGAAGAGGAAGCCGAGACCAACCCGCGAGCCAAGAGCGTGAGACTGCGCGCCGTGAAGAAGATCAGGGAGGACCAGCCGTGAGCCACGCCCACGCCACAGCATCACCCCAGCGCCGCAGGCAGGTGACGACGGCCCCGACGCCGCTGCGCCTGCTCAAGTTCGAACTGCCCAAGTCGAAGCTGCCCTTCACCCTGCTGTGCCTCGGCATCATCGTCGCCACCCTCGTCGCCGTCCTCCTGCTCAACATCTTCATCTCCAACACCTCGTTCGAGATCGAACAGCTGGGGGCGGAGAAGGAGAAGCTCGTCGAGGAGAAGGACCGCCTCGTCGAGGACAACTCCTACCGCGAATCCCCGCAGAACATCGCGCAGACCGCCGAGAAGCTCGGACTCGTCCGCGACTCCTCCCCGGAGTTCCTCGACGCGAAGACCGGGAAGGTCATCGACGCCCCGCCCATCGACGAGAGCGGTGAGAAGAAGCCGACAGTCGTGCCCGGCCCGCGCGCCGATACCCGCGATGACCTCCGACCCAATCTACGATCGGATGAGAAGCTTCCCGTCGTCGGCGGCAGCCCGGGCAAGGACATCGCGCCCCCCGCGCAGAAATCCCCCAACTGATCCTCGCCCGCCGCACCCAGAGCGCCCGGCGGGACGCGCCCGAGACACACCCGAGCCGAAGAGGTACCAGGCATGGCCAAGCGCACACGCGAGGCGAAGACACCCAATCTGCGCCGCCGCATCGCGATCATCGCCGTCCTCTCCGTCATCGTCCTCGTCATCACCGACGTGCGCCTGTTCTCCATCCAGGGCATGGACTCGATGAAGCTCGCAGAGAAGGCGCTGGAGAACCGGCTCGTCACCCGCACCCTGCCGGCCGATCGCGGGCAGATCGTCGCCGCCGACGGCACGGTCCTCGCCGACAGCGTCTCGCGCTACCAGCTCGTCGTCGACCAGGAGAACGTCGCCCAGTACAAGAAGGACGGCAAGCTGCTCGGCGCCTGGGGTGCCGCCGAGGCGCTGGCCGGGCCGCTCAAGACCGATCCCGGGGTCCTCTACCCCAAACTCGTCGGCGACAAACGCTGGAATCCCGTGGCCAAGGGTCTGACCTCGGAGACGTGGCGGGAGGTCGACGACCTCGGCATCCTCGGCATCTCCGCCGAGGAGTACGCGGTCCGCTCCTATCCGTCCGGCGCGGTGGCCGGCAACCTCGTCGGCTTCCTCAGCTCCGACGGCCAGGCGCAGGCCGGACTCGAACTCGCCTATGACGAACAGCTCTCCGGCAAGGACGGCCAGCAGCAGTACGAACGGGGTGCCCGCGGAGAGATCATCCCGCTCGGGGACAACAACATCCGTGCGGCCAAGGACGGCGACGGCATCCGCACGACGATCGACACGAACATGCAGTACTACGCCCAGCAGGCGATCACCGAGCAGGTGAAGAAGAACAAAGCGGAATCCGGGTCGGTCGTCGTCAAGGAGATCAAGACCGGCAACCTCGTCGCCGCCGCCGACGCACCGAGCGTCGATCCGAACAATCCGGGCAAGGTCGACGGCGCCGACCGCGGCTCCCGCATCTTCACCGATGTCTTCGAACCGGGATCGACGGCGAAGATGGTCACCGCCGCGGCCCTGCTCGACCAGGGACTCGTCACCCCCGACCAGCAGTTCACGGTCCCCGACACGTGGAAGGCGCCCAACGACGAGGAGTTCCGCGACTCCTCCCCGCACCCCGACCAGAAGCTCACCTTCGCCGGCATCCTCGCCGAATCCTCGAACACCGGTACGATCCTCGCCGGGCAGGCCCTGACCGAGGCGCAGCGCTATGAGTACATGAAGAAGTTCGGCTTCGGGTCGAAGTCGCCCATCGGCTTCCCCGCCGAGACCGGCGGCATCCTCCACCCCTACCAGGACTGGGACGGCCGGACGAAGTACACCGTGATGTTCGGCCAGGGAGTGGCGGCCAACGCCATCCAGACCACCGACGTCGTCGCGACGATCGCCAACGGCGGCGTCTACGTTCCCTCCCGCCTCGTCGACGGGACGATCTCCCCGTCCGGCAAGACGATCCCCGTGCCGCCGGGCCAGACCACGCGCGTGGTCAGCGAGAAGGCCGCCGACCAGACGCTGGCCATGCTCGAAGGCGTCGTCGCCGAAGGCACCGGCAAGTCGGCTGCCGTGAGCGGCTACCGGGTGGCGGGCAAGACCGGCACCGCCCAGGCTCCCGCAGCCGAAGGCGGCGGCTACGACGGCTACACCGCCTCGTTCGTCGGCGTCATCCCCGCCGAGGACCCCCAGTATGCGATCTCGGTGACGTTGCAGCGCCCGCGCAAGGGCTACTACGGTGGTACCGCCGCCGCGCCGGTGTTCTCCGATGTCGCCGGCTACGCGATGCGGCACTACAAGATCCCCCCGTCGCAGACGGAACCCGACCTTCCTGCTCGAGAATGGAAATGATGCGCATCTCCCAGCTGCTCCCGGCAGCCCCCGGCACGATCCACGGCGACCCGGACCGGGTCGTCACCGGCGTCTCCCACGATTCGCGCACCGTGACACCCGGCCAGCTCTACGCGGCCCTGCCCGGAGCCAACGTCCACGGGGCGCGCTTCGCCGCCGAGCTCATCGCCCGCGGCGTCGACGCGATCCTCACCGACCCCGCAGGCTGGGCGATCATCGCTGCCGACGTCGATGCCGAGACCCTGGCGGGTGTCAGCGGCCTCGTCGTCGACGACCCGCGGGCCGTGCTCGGCTTCGTCTCCGCGGCGATCTACGGCACCGACGTCCGACCCGAACTCCTCGGCGTGACGGGCACGAACGGCAAGACGACGACGACCTACCTGCTCGCAGGGATGCTCGAGGCCCTGGGCCGGCGCACCGGGGTCATCGGCACCGTCGCCACGCTCATCGCCGGCACGGCCGTGCCCAGCGTGCGCACCACCCCGGAGGCCCCCGAGCTCCACGCCCTCTTCGCCCGGATGCGCGACGCCGAGGTCGACACGTGCGCGATGGAGGTCTCCTCCCATGCGCTCAGCCAGCACCGCGTCGACGGAGCGCACTTCGCCGTCGCGGGGTTCACGAACCTCTCCCAGGACCACCTCGACTACCACCATTCGATGGACGAGTACTTCGCGGCCAAGGCCGCCCTGTTCACGCGGGCCTTCTCCGACCGCGGCGTCATCGTCGTCGAGGACGAGTGGGGAGAGCGGATGGCCGCCGCCAGCCAGATCCCCGTCCGCACGCTCGGACGCGACGACCGCGCCGAGCTGCGCATCGCGCACGTGCCGGGCGAAGCCGACTTCAGCCTGGTGCTGCCCGACGGTGACTCGGTGCCGCTGCGGTCGCCGCTGCCCGGGGACTTCAACGTCACGAACACCGCCCTGGCTGCCGCGATGCTCCTCGAATCCGGCGTGTCCGCAGCCGAACTCGCAGCGATCGGCCGGACCTTCTCCGCCGCCGTTCCCGGCCGCATGGAGATCATCACCGCCGAGGCGCAGGGTGAGACCGAGGCCGGCGGCGCTGCGCTCGCGCGGCTGCCGCGGGCGATCGTCGACTACTCGCACACTCCCGACGCGATCGCGAAGGCGCTGGACTCGCTCGCCGCCGACAGCGAGGAGCTCGTCATCGTCTTCGGCGCGGGCGGCGACCGCGACCCCGGCAAGCGCTTCGGGATGGGGGCCGCCGCGGCACGCGGCGCGGATGTGATCGTTCTCACCGACGACAATCCGCGCAGCGAGGATCCCGCAGCGATCCGCGCCGCCGTCCGCGTGGGCATCGACGCGGAGATCGCCGCCGGAGGCGCCCGTGTGAAGAAGGTCATCGAAATCGCCGATCGCGGTGCGGCCATCGACGAAGCCGTCGCCGCGGCGGCCCCGGGGACCACCGTCCTCATCTCGGGCAAAGGGCACGAGACCGGGCAGTCGATCGCCGGCGTCGTCACCGAATTCGACGACCGGTCGAGGACACGCAGGGCTCTGAGCGCGCGACTCGGCGGCTCGGAAACAGGTAAAGTTCACAGTTGATATGAAGCGACTGAGTGCAGCCGAGATCGCAACCGCCGTCAGCGGCGAGTTGTACGGCGTTGACCCCGAAACCCTGCTGAGCGCCGGAGTCGTCACCGACTCCCGCGAAATCGGACCCGGTGACATCTACGTCGCCCGCCGAGGTGAGAACGTCGACGGCATCGAATTCGCCGCCGCCGCCGTCGAGGCGGGAGCGGCCCTGATCATCGGCGAATCCGTCCCCACCGTCGACGACAGCCCCCTGCCGACCGTGCTCGTCACCGACGCCACCGAGGCGCTCGGGCAGCTGGCCAGCGCCAGTGTCGAGGCGCTGCGCTCGGCCGGCGAGCTCACGGTCATCGCGATCACCGGCTCCGTCGGCAAGACCACCGTCAAGGACCTCACCGCGGACCTGCTGGCCGGTGTCGGACCGACCGTGTGGCCGCCGAACTCGTACAACAACGAGGTGGGCGTGCCGCTGACCGCCCTGCGCGCCGATGAGGACACACGGTTCCTCGTCCTCGAGATGGGCGCCCGCTCGATCGGCAATCTCGCCTACCTCACGGGTCTCATCCGCCCCGACGTCGCCGTCGAACTCGCCGTGGGCACCGCCCACTCCGGCGTCTTCGGCTCGATCGACAACACCGCACGCGCGAAGGCCGAACTCGTCGAATCGCTCATCGCCGGGTCGACGGCCGTGCTCAACGCCGACGACTCCCGGGTCGCTGCGATGCGCGAGGTCCTGGCCGCAGACGTCGAGACCCTCTGGTTCTCCCAGCGCGAGTCCCTGCCCGAGTGGGTCGGAGACGACGACCGGGTCGTGCGCGCGACGGGAATCTCCACCGACGCCTCCGGACATCCCTCGTTCGTCCTCCACCTGCCCGGTGAGGAACCGCAGGACGTGCGCCTGGCCCTCGTCGGCGAACACCACGTCGGCAACGCCCTGGCCGCGGCCGCCGTGGCCTGCACGTGCGGGGTGGGGGTCAAGTCGATCGTCACGACGCTTGCGACCTCCTCGGCGGCGAGCCGGTGGCGGATGGAGCTCATCGACTCGCCGTCCGGCGTGACCGTGCTCAACGACGCCTACAACGCCAACCCCGAATCGATGCGGGCCTCCCTCAAAGCGCTTGCGGCAATGGGCCGCGGCGATGCGGACAGCCGACCCAGGCGGACCTTCGCCGTGCTCGGTGAGATGCTCGAACTCGGGGACGAGAGCGTGTCCGCGCACTCGGACATCGGCGAACTCGTCGTCCGCCTCAACATCACCCGCACGATCGTCGTCGGAGAAGGTGCGAAGCCGATCTTCAACTCCGCGAACCTCGAAGGCTCATGGGGCAACGAGGCGACGTGGGTGGCCACCGTCGCCGAGGCGAAGGATCTGCTCACCGCGGAGCTCGCCGCCGGGGACATCGTCCTGTTCAAGTCCTCCCGCGATGCCGGTCTGCGGTATCTCGGGGACGAAATCGCCGGCGTCTCGGGGGCCCAATGATCGCGGTTCTGCTCGCAGCATGTGTCAGCCTCATCCTCGCGCTCGTCGGCACCCCGCTGTTCATCCGGGTCCTCGTCAAGCGCGGCTACGGCCAGTTCGTCCGCGATGACGGTCCGACCACGCATGCGACGAAGCGCGGCACCCCGACGATGGGCGGCGTCGTCATCATCGGCGCCGCGATCATCGCCTACCTCCTCGGGCATCTGCTCACCGGCTCGGTGCCCACCGCCTCGGGCCTCCTCGTCCTCTGGCTCGCCGCCGGTCTCGGCGTCGTCGGCTTCCTCGACGACTTCAT
The DNA here is from genome assembly GCF_037101285.1 of Brevibacterium metallidurans. Lineage (NCBI taxonomy): Bacteria > Bacillati > Actinomycetota > Actinomycetes > Micrococcales > Brevibacteriaceae > Brevibacterium > Brevibacterium metallidurans. The sequence goes on along the minus strand of NZ_BAAAAF010000006.1, from coordinate 232,379 downwards.
CAAGATCAAGAAGCAGCGGTCGCTGGGTCTGCGCCCCGTCCCGAAGCTGCTCGGCCAGGCGTTCGTCGGCATCTCCTTCGCCGTCCTCGCCCTGCAGTTCCCGAACTCGTTCGAGGAGACCCCGGCGTCGACGAAGATCTCGTTCATCCGCGACACCAACCTCGACCTCGCCTTCGCCGGGGGCGTCCTCGGGCTCATCCTCTTCGTCATCTGGGCGAACCTCATCGTCACCGCCGTCTCCAACGCCGTTAACCTCACCGACGGCCTCGACGGGCTCGCCGCGGGCGCCTCGGTGGTCGTCTTCGCCGCCTACGTCGTCATCGGGACCTGGCAGTCGACGCAGAACTGCAACCTCATGTCCGAGGCGACGAACGCGTGCTACTACATGCGCGACCCCCGCGACCTCGCCATGGTCGCCGGAGCCATGGCCGCGGCCTGCTTCGGGTTCCTGTGGTGGAACACCTCACCGGCGAAGATCTTCATGGGCGACACCGGCTCGCTCGCGATCGGCGGCGCCATCGCGGGGCTGGCGATCATGTCGCGCACCGAGCTGCTCCTCCTCGTCATCGGCGGGCTCTTCGTCATCATCACGCTCTCCGTGATCATCCAGGTCGCCTCGTTCAAGACCACGGGCAAGCGGGTGTTCAGGATGGCCCCGCTCCAGCACCACTTCGAACTCAAAGGGTGGGCAGAGGTGACGATCGTCGTCCGCTTCTGGATCATCGCCGCCCTCTTCGTCATCGCCGGCATCTGCCTCTTCTACGCCGAATGGGTCTCCCGCGTTGGCCACTGACCCCGCCCTGAGCTATGAGGCCGTCCCGGCGGCCCTGAACGGACCGTCCTCGTCCCTGGCAGGTCTGCGGATCCTCGTCACCGGCCTCGGCGTGACCGGCTTCCCCGCCGCCGTCCACCTCGCCGAACGCGGCGCCGAGGTCGTCGTCATCGACGGCGACGCGAAGCGGGACCTTACGGAGAGGATCCAGATCCTCGAGGTCTTCGACGTCGACATCCGACGCGGGCCCGACGCCGTCGCCGCCCTGCCCGAAGGACGCTTCGACCTCGTCGTCACCTCACCCGGCTGGGCACCGGACCAGCCCGTGCTCGCCGCCGCGATCTCAGCCGGCGTCCCCGTCATCGGCGAGGTCGAACTCGCGTGGCGGATCCGGGGGACGAACGACGCCGTGTGGCTCGCGATCACCGGCACCAACGGCAAGACCACGACGACGACGATGCTCGAATCGATGCTTCTGGCCGCCGGACTGCGGGCCAAGGCCTGCGGCAACATCGGCACCCCGCTGCTCGAAGCCGTCCTCGAACCCGGACTCGAAGTGCTCGCGATCGAACTCTCGAGCTTCCAGCTGCACTGGGAGTTCTCGATGTCGGCGACCTCCTCAGTCGTCCTCAACATCGCCCCCGATCACCTCGACTGGCACGGCAGCGCCGCAGCGTACGCCGCGGACAAGGCGAAGATCTACCACGACGTGACCACGGCCTGCGTCTACAACACCGCCGACGAGGCGACCCTGCGCATGGTCGAGGACGCCGAGGTCGTCGCCGGGGCCCGCGCGATCGGCTTCACCACCGAGATCCCCCGGGCCGGCGAGCTCGGCGTCGTCGACGACCTCCTCGTCGACCGGGCCTTCATCCCGCAGCGCTACACCGCCGCCGCCGAACTCGCCTCCCTGGCCGACGTCGCCCAGGCCGCCGGCACTCCCGGCGTGCGGCCTGCGAACCACCAGATCGCCAACGCCCTGGCCGCCGCGGCCCTGGCCCGCAGCATCGACGTGCCCGGGCAGGCGATCGCGCAGGGGCTGCGCGACCACGCACCCGGGGCGCACCGGATGGTCACCGTCGCAGACTCCGGCGGGATCCGCTGGGTAGACGACTCGAAGGCGACGAACACGCACGCCGCCGACGCCTCTCTGGGCAGTCTGGACGACATCGTGTGGATCGCCGGCGGACTGCCCAAGGGCGCCGACTTCACCGAGCTCCTCACCGACCACGGGCAGCGGCTCAAGGCGCTCGTCCTCATCGGCGCCGACGACAGCGCGTTCCGCACCGCTGCCGCAGCGGCCGCGCCCGATCTGCGGATCGTCCGGATCGATCCTGCCCTCGCCGAGGCGGACCCTGAGGATCCGCGCGACCGCGGAGCCGCCGTCATGGCCGCCGCCGTCGATGCCGCCGCCAACCTCGCCGAACCCGGTGACACCGTGCTCCTGGCCCCCGCCGCGGCGAGCATGGACCAGTTCCTCGACTACACCACGAGAGGCGATCTCTTCGCCCGAGCCGTCAAGGATCGCTGACATGGGCCGGCAGAGCACCGCGAACCCGGGAGCACGCCGCCGACCGACGTCCTCTGCGGCCGCCGCGACGACGACGGCGAAGGCCCCTGCGAAGAAGGCGACCGCGAAGGCGAAGGCCCCTGCGAAGAAGTCGCCCGCGAAGAAGACTTCCGCCTCGAAGGCGAAGCCGCGGACGTCGAACGCCGCGACGGCGAAAGCAGCCTCGGCGAAGGCGAGGACCAGCGCTCAGACGGCCGGCCCGACCGCCTCGGCGGGATCGACGACACGGAAGCGGTTCCCCGGCCGGGCCCTGCTGCGGGCGATCGGCTCCGAGTACTCACGCGTGTCCGCCCACCCGTTGGCGACGTACTACATCATCCTCCTCTCCGTCCTCTTACTCACCGGGCTCGGACTCGTCATGGTCCTCTCGGCATCCTCGATCACCTCGTACGACGGGGGAGAGGGCTCCTCGTTCGCCTACTTCAACAAGCAGGCCGGATTCGTCGGCATCGGCCTCGTCCTCCTTGTCACAGCCTCCCTCGTGCCGCTCTCGTTGTGGAAGAAGCTCGCGTGGCCGGCCATGGGGCTGGGCCTGCTCATGCAGGCCGCGGTGTTCCTCCCCGGCCTCGGCAAATCGACGAAGGGCAACGCGAACTGGATCCAGATCGGGGCCTTCCAGCTCCAGCCCTCGGAGTTCCTCAAGGTGGCACTCGCCGTGTGGCTCGGCTGCGTGCTGGCGAACAAGTTCGGGAAGATGACGACATTCACCCACGCGATGATCCCCGTCGTCCCCGGCATCGCCGCGGCCATCGGACTCGTCGTCGCCGGCAACGACCTGGGCACCGCGCTCGTGCTCATGGCGATGGCCCTGGCCTGCCTGTTCGTCGGCGCCTTCCCCGGCAAGTACTTCGCCCTGCTCGCCGCAGGTCTGGCCGCGGTCACCGCGTTCTTCGTCCTCAGCTCCGAGAACCGCCTCAACCGGCTCACCCTGGCCCTGACCGGGCACGCCGACCAGGCGGCCATCGACACGACCGGCCAGGCGTGGCAGTCCAACCACGGGCTCTTCTCCCTGGCCTCCGGCGGCTGGTTCGGCGTCGGCCTCGGTGCCAGCCGGGAGAAGTGGTCGTGGCTGCCCGAGGCGCACAACGACTTCATCTTCGCGATCATCGGCGAAGAGCTCGGACTCCTCGGCACCATCGCCGTCATCCTCGTCTTCGCGATCCTCGCCTTCGGGCTGCTGCGCGTGATGCTGCGCTCACAGCACCTGTTCGTCAAGATCACGACCGCGGGTCTCTTCGCGTGGCTGATCGGCCAGGCGGCCATCAACATCGGCGTCGTCGCGGGTCTCCTGCCCGTCATCGGCCTGCCCCTGCCGTTCGTCTCCTACGGCGGCTCCTCGATCATCGCCTCCCTGCTCGCCGTGGGCATCATCCTCTCCTTCGCCCGCACCGAGGAGGGCGCCGCCGAGGCGATCCGTGCCCACAAGGACCGTGTGCGGTCCTCCCTCGGCGTACTCGCCAGAAAAGTGAGGAAATGACGTGAGAAGCATCCTGCTCGCCGGCGGCGGCACCACCGGCCACATCTCGCCGATGCTCGCGATAGGCCGTGAGCTGCGCGACCGCCTCCCCGATGTCGACGTCTTCGCGCTCGGCACCGAGGACGGCCTCGAGACGACGATCGTGCCCGCCGCGGACTTCGAGCTGCTCACGATCGAGAAGGTCCCCATGCCGCGTTCGCTCTCGGGCGGCCTGCTGCGCTTCCCGCAGCGCTTCGCCGGCAACATCTCAGCCGTGCGCCGCATCATCGCTGACCGCGGCGTCACCGCCGTCGTCGGCGTCGGCGGATACGTCTGCCCGCCCGCCTACCTCGCCGCGAAGCAGGCGAAGGTCCCCATCGTCATCCACGAGGCGAACGCGAAACCGGGCATGGCCAACCGCCTCGGCGCGACCCTGACGAAACCCGGCCGGGTCGGGGTGACGTTCCCCGGGACCAAGCTGCGCAACTCCGCCCTCGTCGGGATGCCCATGCACTCCTCGATCACGGGACTCGACCGCAGCGACGAGGCCGTGCGCGCAGCCGCCCGGCAGGCACTCGGTCTGGCTGAGGGCAAGCCCGTGCTCATCGTCACCGGCGGTTCCTCGGGAGCACAGCGGATCAACGAGGCGTTCCTCTCAGCCGCCGCCGCGTGCCAGGCCGCCGGAGTCCAGGTCCTCCACATCACCGGCGCCGGCAAGGGCGAGGCGCTGCAGGCCGCGACCGCTGATCTGCCCGACTATCACGTCGTCGACTACGTCGACGGCATGGACCGGGCGTACGCGGCCGCCGACCTCCTCGTCGCCCGCTCCGGGGCCGCGACGGTCGCGGAGACGACGGTCGCCGGGGTGCCCGCGATCTACGTCCCGTTGCCGATCGGCAACGGCGAGCAGCGGCTCAACGCCTCCGGCAGCCTCGAGGCCGGGGCCTCGCAGGTGGTCGACAACGCGGCCTTCACCGAGGCGACCGTGACCGAGGTCGTCCTGCCCCTGCTGGCTGATCCTGCGGCCCTGAGCCGGATGAGCCGCGCCGCCGCCGACCTCGCCTACCCCACCGATGCCGCGGCCAGAATGGCCGAGATCACCGTTTCCGCCCTGAGAGGTTGACTATGAGCACAGCGCAGATCGTCCCCGTCGCCGAACTCGGAGCCGTCCACTTCATCGGCATCGGCGGTTCGGGCATGTCAGGCATCGCTCGGATCATGGCGATGAACGGGGTGAAGGTCTCGGGTTCCGATGCGAAGGAGTCCGCCGTCGTCGACATCCTCCGGGCCCTCGGCGCCCGGGTGAGCATCGGCCACTCCGCGGACCACCTCGGCGACGCCGACACCCTCGTCGTCTCCTCGGCGATCCGGGAGGACAACCCCGAACTCGTCGCCGCCCGAGCGCGCGGCCTGCGGATCCTCCACCGGTCGGGGGCGCTCGCTTCGCTCATGGCGGATTCGACCGGGGTCGCCGTGGCCGGCACCCACGGGAAGACGACGACGACGTCGATGACGACCGTCGCCCTCCAGGCCTGCGGGCTCGACCCCTCCTTCGTCATCGGCGGAGTGCTCTCGACGACGGGGACGAACGCCCACCTGGGCACCGGGGACGTCTTCGTCGCCGAGGCGGACGAGTCCGACGGCTCGTTCCTCCTCTACGAACCGGCCATCGGCATCCTCACCAACGTCGAAGCCGACCACCTCGACCACTACGGCACCGCCGAGAACGTCCGGGCTGCCTTCATCGAGTTCTGCGACGGGATCGGAGCGCGCGGGGGCACGGTCATCGCGTGCGCCGACGACCCCGGATCCCTCGACGTCGCCGAACACGCCCGCGCCGCCGGCACGAAGGTCCTCCTCTACGGCACCTCCGAGGGCGCCGACGTGCGCATCCTCGACCTCGTCTCCGGGCTCGGTTCGGAGTTCTCACTCGCCCTCCCCGGTCGTCAGACCCCGCTGCCGGTGACCCTGCGGCAGCCGGGAGCCCACAACGCCCGCAACGCGACGGCCGCGATCGCGGTGGCGCTCAGCCTCGGCGCCGACGTCGAGAAGGCCGCGGCCGGACTCGCCGGCTACGGCGGGACCCGTCGGCGCTTCGAGGAGCGGGGCCTGGCCGGGGGAGTGCGCGTCATCGACGACTACGCCCACCATCCCACCGAACTGCGCGCCGTGCTCTCCGCCGCCCGGGGAGTCGTCGCCGAGGAGGGTCGGGTGTGGGCGATCTTCCAGCCGCATCTCTACTCGCGGACCATGGAGTTCAAGGAGGAGTTCGGGCAGGCCCTCGGGCTCGCCGACGAGGTCGTCGTCCTCGACGTCTTCCCCGCCCGGGAGGACCCCGTGCCCGGGGTGACCGGCAACCTCATCGCCGAACGCGTGCCGCACTCCCATGTCACCTTCCTCGAATCGTTCGCCGACGCGGTGCCGTTCGTCGCCGAGCGCGTGCGCCCCGGCGACCTCGTGCTCACCGTCGGCGCCGGCGACGTGACGATCCTCGGACCCGAACTCCTCGCCGTCCTGGAGAAGTGAGCCCCGTGCCGCTCTCACCCCCGCGGGTCGGCGACGAGTCCACGGCAGACCTCACCGAGGTCATCCGGCTGCGCCGCCGTGAGGTCTGGAAGCGCCGCCTCATCGCCGCGGGCCTCGTGCTCCTGCTTGCCGCGGTGGCCGCCGTCGCCTGGTTCTCCCCGCTGCTCGCGCTCGAGACGGTCACGGTCAAGGACTCCGAGCTCGTCTCCGGGGCCGAGGTCTCCGACTTCGTCCTCGCCGAACACCAGGGCACTCCGCTGCCGCAGCTGCGCCCGGGCCGGATCGAAGCCGAGGTCGAGAAGCAGTTCCCCCGCGCCGAGGACGCCTCCGTCCACTACTCGGGCCCGCGGGGCATCCGGATCGACATCACCGACCGCACCCCCGTCATCGCGATCGCCGAAGCCGGCGGGTTCACCCTCTATGACGCCGAGGCGGTCGACCTCGGGACCGTCGAGAAGGCCCCGAAAGGGCTGACCGTGCTCGAGACCGCCGCGCCGAACGAGGAGACGATCGCCGCCGTCGTCCGCTTCATGTCCGCGCTCAGCCCGCAGCTGCGCGGGCAGCTGAGCACGGTCGCGGCCACGGGCAGCGAGGGCCTGTCCGGGACGATCGACACGGGCAAAGCGAAGGCCTCGGTGATCTTCGGCGACAGCGCGAATGCGAGCCTGAAGATGCAGACGGCGATCCAGCTCGCCGCCGACGGCCGGTCGGAGATCGATGTCTCCGTGCCCTCGGTGCCGGTCACCGACTGAGAAGCCGACCGAGATGCCGACTGGGACGCCGACAGACGCGTCGACTGGCGCGCCGACCGACGCGCCGACTGGCGCGATTGGCCCCGACACACCGAGGCTGAGACTTTCCGATGTCCGACACTCCGGGGAGAATGGTTGCAGTGGCAGCGCCCGGGCAAATAGCCTCTGGGCTAAGACTTCGAACAATGCACGCTTGAGACAGCGTGGACGATGCACGTGAGACGAGGAACCGACTTGGCTGAATTCCCACAATCCGGAGCGGACATCAAGGTTGCCGGTACCGGCGGCGGCGGTGTCAACGCTGTGCAGAGGATGATCGACGTCGGCCTGCGGGGCGTGGAGTTCATCGCCATCAACACCGACGCGCAGGCGCTCGTCCTCTCCGACGCCGACGTCAAGCTCGAGATCGGCCGCGACCAGACGCGCGGTCTCGGCGCCGGAGCCGACCCGGAGATCGGCCGCAAGGCCGCCGAGTCGAGCGAGGACGCGATCCGCGACGCCCTCGAAGGCGCCGACATGGTCTTCGTCACCGCCGGCGAGGGCGGCGGCACGGGAACCGGTGCGGCTCCCGTCGTCGCCCGGGTCGCCCGGTCGCTCGGGGCACTGACGATCGGCGTCGTCACCCGCCCCTTCACCTTCGAGGGCCGCCGCCGTTCGGCTCAGGCCGAAGCCGGCATCGCCGCGCTGCGCGAAGAGGTCGACACCCTCATCGTCATCCCCAACGACCGCCTGCTCTCGATCTCCGACCGCAGCGTCTCCGTCGTCGAAGCTTTCAGCTCCGCCGACGAGGTCCTGCGCTCCGGCGTCCAGGGCATCACGGACCTCATCTCCGTGCCCGGGCTGATCAACCTCGACTTCGCCGACGTCAAGTCGGTCATGCAGGACGCGGGCACCGCGCTCATGGGCATCGGCGCTGCGACCGGCGACGACCGCGCCGTCCAGGCCGCCGAGTCCGCGATCGCCTCCCCGCTGCTCGAGGCGAGCATCGACGGCGCCCACGGTGTGCTCTTCTGCATCCAGGGCGGCGCCGACCTCGGCCTCTTCGAGGTCAACGAGGCCGCCCGCCTCGTCCAGGAGGCCGCGCACCCCGAGGCGAACATCATCTTCGGCGCCGTCATCGACGACAACATCGGCGACGAATGCCGCGTGACGGTCATCGCCGCCGGCTTCGACAACACGGTGCCCAACCAGGAGTCGACCGTCGTCGAAGCGGTTCCCGCAGGCGTCGCCGCCTCGACCTCGGCGCCGGCCGTCGACGCCGAGTCCGAGCGCGACGAGTCCTTCGAACCCGCCGCCCCGGAGACGGACACGCGTCGCGACGAGCCGCGTCGCGACGAGCCGCGTCGTGAGGAGCACCAGATCCCCACCTCGCTGCCGAACGAGCGGAGCACGTCGAGTCTCGACAACGACCTCGACATCCCGGACTTCCTCAAATAACATGCTGCACTCGAGGTTCGTCGTCCCCGGTCGGTCGACCGCGCACGTCGCGTTCACCGACCGGCACGGCGGATACTCGAGCGGGGACTTCTCCTCCTTCAACCTGGCCCGCCACGTCGGCGACGACGAGGAGCTCGTCGCCGCGAACCGGTCGGCCCTGGCCCAGGTGCTCGGGCTGAGCGCCGAACGCCTCAGCTTCGTCTCCCAGGTCCACGGGACCGCCGTGCACACGCATACCGGTCCGGCTGATGCGCGGTCCGGCGCCGAGGCGGACGCCCAGGTGAGCGCGGAACCCGGAGTCGGGCTCGTCATCATGGTCGCCGACTGCACTCCCGTCCTCCTCGCCGACACCGAGGCCGGTGTCATCGGCGCCGTCCACGCCGGGCGACCGGGCATGGCCGCAGGCGTCGTCCCCGCGACCCTGCAGGCGATGCGCGAGCTCGGTGCCGCCGACATCCACGCCGTCATCGGACCGTCCGTGTGTCCGCGCTGCTACGAGGTCCCGGCCGAGCTGCGCGACGAGGTCGCAGCTCTCGAACCCGTCGCCGCCTCGGTGTCGGTGTCGGGCACTCCCGCCCTCGACGTCGCCGGCGCCGTCGCCGAACAACTGCGCCGCGAAGGCGTCGTCATCGACCACTTCTCCCGCACCTGCACCCGCGAATCCGAGGACCTCTACTCGTACCGGCGCAACCGGCGGACCGGACGGTTCGCCGGGGTCATCTGGCTCCAGTGACCGTTGCGCGGCGTACGAGTCAAGATTTCCGCACGACACACCGCACAGACACCCGGGCCTGTCGGCCCGAGTGCGATAGTTTGGCCGCAGATGTCGAAGTGCCGCAGGCCTGAGGAGCAGTGAGAATGTCAGCAATCAAGAAAACTCTCGAGTACCTGGGATTCGTCGAAGAGGACGACGAGACGCCCGAGCGCCGCAACCGCGAGGTCGTCGAGACCTATGACGAGCCCGAGCGCGTCAACGAGTCCGCCCCGGTCGACGAGCGTCCGCCCGCCCAGGTGACGCCGATCCACCCGACACCGATTCGTCCCGTTGACACTCCGGCGCCAGGAACCTCCATGAATCGCATCAAGACCATCCACCCCCGCAGCTACAACGACGCCATGGTCATCGGCGCCGCCTTCCGCGAGGGCACCCCGGTGATCATGAACCTCTCGGAGATGGACGAGAACAACTCGAAGCGCCTCGTCGACTTCTCCGCGGGACTCATCTTCGGCCTCCACGGCTCGATCGAACGGGTGACGAACAAGGTGTTCCTCCTCACCCCGGAGAACATCGAGGTCAGCGGCGAGAACGAGTCCGACGCCGACTCGCAGGCGAGCTTCTTCAACCAGAGCTGAACCGGTCTGAGCTGATGCTCAGGTCGGGTGTATAGTCTGGTGGTCCACCGGTCCGCAACGACGAAAGGCACGAGGATCCCACGTGGCCATCATCTTCTACATCCTCGGCACGGCACTGAGCCTCTACGTGTACGTTCTCCTCGCCCGGGTCGTCCTCGACCTCGTGCAGGTGTTCTCACGTGAGTGGAAGCCGCAGGGGTTCTTCCTCGTCCTCGCCGAGATCGTCTACACGCTCACCGACCCGCCGCTCAAGCTTCTGCGCAGGATCATCCCGCCGCTGCGACTCGGGCAGATCTCCCTCGACCTCGGGTTCATCGTCCTCCTCATCGGCATCCAGATCCTCGCCTCGTTCCTCTTCGGACTCTCCCGCGCGGGCGTCTGAGTCGAGAACCTCTCCGTCGACGGCAGGGAACCTGACTCGAAGAAAACTTGCCCCGGATCGGCGTGGCGCAGCATCTCTGCACGACAAAACGGCAGGTGTTACGCTAATGTGACGTTGAAGCCGTCCCGTGCGGGCGGCAGTGAAATGAATGCAGATCGACCAAAGGTGACCTCATGGCGCTCACGCCTGAAGACGTAGTAAACAAGCGGTTCCAGCATGTGAAGTTCCGCGACGGGTACGACCAGGATGAGGTCGACGATTTCCTCGACGAGGTCGTCGTCGAACTCCGCCGTCTCTACCAGGAGAACGACGAACTGCGTCAGAAGCTCTCGGCCGCCGAGCAGCGCGTCAAGGAACTCGAGTCCGGTGGAGCCAAGGCCGCTCCCGCCGCTGACATCGACGCCACCCAGGCGATGCCTGCCGCTGTGCCTGCCCCGGACACCTCGAAGGACGCTCCTGCGCCCAAGGCCGAGAAGGCCCCCGAGGCACCGTCGGCTCCCGTCGCCGAAGAGCCCAAGGCTCCCGTCGTCAAGGAAGCCGCCCCCGCTCCGAAGTCGAACGAGTCCGCTCCTGCCGTCTCCGCCGCCGCCCCGGCCGCCGTCGCCGGTGCCGGAGCCGCTGCCGGTGAGAACGACTCGCACGGCCTCATCGCCCTGGCCCAGCGCGTCCACGACGAGCACGTCGCCGAAGGTGAGCGCAAGCGCGCCGAACTCATCAAGGGTGCGGAGAAGGAAGCCTCCGACATCGTCACCAAGGCCGAAGCCAAGCGGGACGAGACCCTCTCGAGCCTCGAGACCCAGAAGTCGCAGCTCGAGCGCTCGATCGACCAGCTCTCGAACTTCGAACGCCAGTACCGCACGCGTCTGAAGAGCTACCTCAACGATCAGCTGCGTGACCTCGAGAACTCGACGAGCCTGGCTCCCGAGACCCTCGACGGCAACTCCTTCGGATCCTCGAGCAGCAAGCTCTGATCACCGATCACCCCGATGGGGCCGGACGACCGCGGTCGTCCGGCCCCATCGTCGTACTCCCAGCTGAGACACATGCTCGACACACACTGACGGCACTATCCGGTGTCCCAGGTCGGCTAGAATGATCCGAATGAACGACCACCGCCCGGAGCCGCGACGGCGGCTGCTCGTCATCCTCTTCGGCCTCGCCGCAGGAATCCTCGTCATCGACCAGGTGCTCAAGCTCCTCGCCGTGACCTTCCTCGAAGGGCAGCCGGCGATCCCCGTGATCGGTTCGCTCGCCGGCTTCGCCTTCTACCGCAACCCGGGGGCCGCCCTCGGACTCGGTTCAGGCGTCACATGGATCTTCCCGCTCATCGCGATCGCGGTCTTCATCGCCATCCTCGTCCTCTCCCGCAAGATCGGCTCTCGGGTCTGGGCGGTCGGCCTGGGCCTGCTGCTCGGGGGACTCTTCGGCAACCTCGTCGACCGGCTCTTCCGCCAGCCGGGATTCCTCCGCGGTGCCGTCGTCGACTACATCGATCTCTCGCTCTTCGTGTGCAACTTCGCCGACATCGCGATCTCCGCGGCAGCCGTGACCCTCGTCATCGCCAGCCTGCGGGGCATCGAACTCGACGGATCGCACCGGCAGACCGCGGAGCGGACCAAGGAGGAGACGCATGACTGAGCGTTCGATACTCGTCCCCGAAGGACTTGAGGGGCAGCGGGTCGACTCCGCGCTCTCGAAGCTGCTCGGCCTCTCCCGCACCGCGGCCGCCGAGATCTGCGCCGATGGGGGAGTCGAACTCGACGGCAGCCCGGTCGGCAAGTCCGACCGCGTCGTCGCCGGTGCCCGCCTCGACGTCAAGATGCCCGAACCCAGGCGACCCCTCGAGGTCGTCCCCGACCCGGTGCCCGGCATGCGCATCGTCTACGACGACGATTCGTTCGTCGTCGTCGACAAGCCCATCGGCGTGGCCGCGCACCCGGCGCTGGGCTGGTCCGGTCCCACCGTCGTCGGCGGGCTCGCCGCCGCCGGGTACCGGATCGCGACCTCCGGAGCCTCCGAACGGCAGGGCATCGTCCAGCGGCTCGATGTCGGCACCTCCGGCCTCATGGTCGTCGCGAAGAGCGAATACGCCTACAGCGTGCTCAAACGTGCGTTCAAGGAGCGCACGGTGTCGAAGACCTACCACGCGCTCGTCCAGGGGCTGCCCGATCCCGTGCTCGGCACGATCGACGCCCCCATCGCTCGGCATCCGCGCCATGACGGCCTCTACGCCGTCCACAGCGAGGGCAAGCATGCGATCACCCACTACGAGGTGCTCGAAGCCCACCGGCGGGCCGCCCTGCTCGAGATCCACCTCGAGACGGGTCGGACGCATCAGATCCGCGTCCACTTCTCCGCGCTCAAGCATCCGTGCGCAGGCGACCTGCCCTACGGTGCCGACCCGGTGCTCGCGAAGGACCTCGGACTGCAGCGGCAGTGGCTCCACGCCGTCAGACTCGGCTTCCACCACCCGGAGTCGGGGGAGTGGGTCGAGTTCGAGAGCGAGTATCCCGAGGACCTCCAGCACGCGCTCGACACCATCCGCGCAGGCTCGTGATCCGGGACGCGGATCACACCTGACCGGGCTGAGCTGGGGGCCCGATCCGGGGTCGGGAAGATCACCGCTGCCGTGTCCGCGGCATGGTCTATGCTGAGTGGGCAACCAGGCCCGCATCCGAGGGAAGGCAGTCAGTGCCGAACGACGATTTCGTCCATCTCCACGTTCACACCGAGTACTCCATGCTCGACGGTGCGGCCCGCCTCGGCGATCTCATGGCGGCGACGAAGGCCTCAGGGATGTCGGCGATCGCGACGACCGACCACGGCTACCTCTTCGGGGCCTTCGACTTCTGGTCGCAGGCGACGAAGGCCGAGGTCAAACCCATCATCGGCGTCGAAGCCTACGTCACCCCCGGCACCGCCCGCGACGACAAGACCCGCGTGAAGTGGCGCACCGACGAATCGCAGAAGTCCGACGACCTCTCCGGCGGCGGGCTGTATACGCACATGACCCTGCTGTCGAAGAACAACACGGGCATGCGCAACCTCTTCAAGGCCTCCTCCCACGCCTCGCTGGACTCGGTGACCGCGAAATGGCCCCGGCTCGACATGGACCTGCTCGAGACCTACTCCGAGGGCCTCATCGCGACGACCGGCTGCCCGTCGGGCGAGATCCAGACCCGGCTGCGTCTGGGCCAGTACGAGGAGGCGAAGGCCGCGGCCGGGAAGTACCGGGATCTCTTCGGTGCGGAGAACTACTTCTGCGAGCTCATGGATCACGGTCTGTCGATCGAGAAGCGGGTGACGAAGGACCTGCTGCGCCTGGCGAGTGAGATGGACATCCCGCTCGTGGCCACGAACGACCTCCACTACACCCACGAATCCGATGCGAAGGCGCACGAGGCGCTGCTGGCGATCCAGTCGGGCTCGAAGCTCATCGAACCCACCTACGATCAGGGCGGTTCCCGCTTCGCCTTCTCCGGGTCCGGCTACTACCTCAAGACGCCCGCGGAGATGCGAGCACTGTTCAAGGAGATGCCCGAGGCGTGCGACAACACGCTGCGGATCGCGGAGATGTGCGAGGTCTCCTTCGACACCTCGGCGAACTACATGCCGAAGTTCCCGTGCCCGCCCGGCGAGGACGAGACCTCGTGGCTGATCAAGGAAGTGCAGAAGGGGCTCGAGTACCGGTACCCCGACGGAATCCCCGACGACGTCCGCAAGCAGGCGGACTACGAACTCGACATCATCATCTCGATGGGCTTCCCCGGCTACTTCCTCGTCGTCGCCGACTTCATCAACTGGTCGAAGGACAACGGCATCCGGGTCGGTCCCGGCCGCGGTTCCGGCGCCGGGTCGATGGTCGCCTACGCGATGCGCATCACCGACCTCGATCCGCTCCAGCACGGGCTCTACTTCGAGCGCTTCCTCAACCCGGACCGCGTCTCGATGCCCGACTTCGACGTCGACTTCGATGATCGCCGCCGCAGCGAGGTCATCGAGTACGTCACCCGCAAGTACGGTGACGAACGCGTGGCGATGATCGTCACGTACGGCACGATCAAGACGAAGCAGGCGCTCAAGGACTCCGCCCGCGTGCTCGGCAAGCCCTTCTCGCTCGGCGAACGGCTGACGAAGGCGCTGCCGCCGGCGGAGATGGCCAAGGACATCCCGCTCGCCGACATCGAGAATCCTGAGGCGAAGAGGTACAAGGAGGCCGGGGAGTTCCGCGAGCTCGTCGACACCGAAGCCGAAGCACGGGAGACGTTCGAGACCGCGAAGGGCCTCGAAGGGCTCAAGCGCCAGTGGGGTGTCCACGCGGCCGGCGTCATCATGTCCTCGGACCCGATCATCGACGTCATCCCGATCATGCGCCGCTTCCAGGACGGCCAGGTCATCACCCAGTTCGACTACCCGACCTCCGAGGGCCTCGGGCTGATCAAGATGGACTTTCTCGGACTGCGGAACCTCACGATCATCTCCGACGCGGTGGAGAACATCAAAGCCAACCGCGACTTCGACCTCGACCTCGAACACCTCGAACTCGACGACCGGGGAGCCTACGAACTCCTCACCCGCGGTGACACACTCGGTGTGTTCCAGCTCGACGGCGGCGGACTGCGCGCCCTGCTGCGGCTGATGAAGCCCGACAACTTCGAGGACATCTCGGCGACTCTGGCCCTCTACCGTCCCGGTCCGATGGGTGCGGACTCGCACACGAACTACGCGCTGCGCAAGAACGGACTCCAGGAGGTCACCCCGATCCACCCGGAGCTCGCGGAGCCTCTCAAGGACATCCTCGACACGACCTTCGGCCTCATCATCTACCAGGAGCAGGTGATGGCGATCGCGCAGAAGGTCGCCGGATACTCGCTCGGTCAGGCCGACATCCTCCGCCGTGCGATGGGCAAGAAGAAGAAGTCCGAGCTCGACAAGCAGCAGGTCGGCTTCTTCGGCGGCATGAAGGAGCGCGGCTATTCGGAGGCCGCCGCCCAGGCGCTGTGGGACATCCTCCTGCCGTTCTCGGACTACGCGTTCAACAAGGCGCACTCGGCGGCCTACGGCGTCGTCTCCTACTGGACGGCCTACCTCAAGGCCCACTACACGGCGGAGTACATGGCCGCCCTGCTCACCTCGGTGGGCGACAACAAGGACAAGCTCGCGATCTACCTCAACGAGTGCCGTCGCCTGGGCATCACGGTGCTGCCGCCCGACGTCAACGACTCCGCCCTGCACTTCACCCCGGTCGGGGAGGACATCCGCTTCGGCATGGGGGCGGTGCGCAACGTCGGCGCCAACGTCGTCGACGGCATCGTCGAGGCCCGCGACGAGAAGGGCGCCTACACCTCGTTCACCGACTTCCTCGACAAGGTGCCCAGCCACGTGTGCAACAAGCGCACGATCGAATCGCTCATCAAGGCCGGCGGCTTCGACTCGCTCGGGCACTCCCGGCGCTCCCTCGTCGAAGTCCACGAGGAGGCCGTCGACTCGGTCATCGGCGTCAAGCGCAAGGAGGCGATCGGGGAGTTCGACCTCTTCGCGGGTCTCGACGCCGGCGACGACGGACCGAGCTTCTCCGTCGCGATCCCCGACCGGCCCGAATGGGAGAAGAAGGAGAAGCTCGCGTTCGAACGCGACATGATCGGCCTCTACGTCTCCGACCACCCGCTCAACGGGCTCGAAGGGGTGCTCGCCGCGGAATCCGATGCCTCGATCGCCGAGGTGGTCGACCCCGAATCGCATCGCCCCGACGGTTCGCAGATCAAGGTCTGCGGCATGATCACGCAGGTCACGCGCAAGGTGTCGAAGAACTCGGGCAAACCGTACGCGATCGTCACGCTCGAGGACCTCGACGCGGAGGTCGAAGTCATGTTCTTCGGAGATACGTACGAGCCGGTGGCGAGCCTGCTCGCGACCGACCTCGTCATCTCTCTGACCGGGCGGATCCGTCAGTCCGATGACCGGCCGACCTCGCTCATGGCGATGTCGATGACGATCCCCGACATCACCGACCCCGGTGACCGGCCGCTCAACCTCATCGTGCCGATGGAGAAGGCGACGGAGGAGATGGCGGAGAAGCTGCGCCGGATCCTCGAGGCGAACAAGGGGCACACCGATGTCCATCTCGTCCTCACCCAGCCGGGACGGCACACGGTGATGCGCCTCGACCGGTCGATCCGGGTCGACCCGAACCCGAGCCTCTACGGCGACCTCAAAGCGCTGCTGGGCTCCCGCTGTCTCAGCGCCTGAGGCGGCGTCAGGGGCTCTTGGGCCCGGGACTAGAATGGTCTGGTGAATATTCTCGACTTCCGCGGTGAGACCCTGAGCAGACGATTCCTGAGGCAGCGACTGCCTCGGGCGGCGGAGACCCATGCCGACGTCGAACGGCGGGTCGCCGACCTCCTCGCCGAGGTGGCCGCCGGCGGGTCCGCGACGGTCCTCGACCTCACGGAGCGCTTCGACGGGGTGCGGCCGGCGGCGCTGCGGGTGCCCCCAGAGGCCCTCGAACAGGCGGCCGCCGAACTCGACCCTGTGGTGAGGGCGGCGCTCGAGGAGACCATCGCCCGCACGCGCACGGTCGCCGAGGCCCAACGACCCGCCGACGTCGTCACCGAGCTCGCCCCCGGCGCCCGGGTCACGACCCGCAGCCTGCCGATCGAACGCGTCGGCCTCTACGTGCCCGGCGGCCTCGCCGTCTACCCGTCGACCGTGGTGATGAACGTCGTGCCCGCCCAGGCAGCCGGATCGTCGTCCCTGGCCATCGCCAGCCCCCCGCAGGCCTCGGGTCTGCCGCACCCGGTGGTGCTCGCGACCGCGCACATGCTCGGCGTCGACGAGGTGTGGGCGATGGGCGGAGCCCAGGCGATCGGGGCGTTGGCCTACGGCTTCGACGACGCTGAGGTCCTCGAACCGGTCGACCTCATCACCGGTCCCGGCAACGCCTACGTCGCCGCTGCGAAGTCCCTCGTGCGCTCCCACGTCGGCATCGACGCCGTGGCCGGACCCACCGAGATCATCGTGCTCGCCGACGCGAGCGCGAACCCGGCGTATGTCGCAGCCGACCTCATCAGCCAGGCCGAACACGACGAGCTCGCCGCCTCGGTGCTCGTCACCGACTCCGAGACGATGCTCGAGGCCGTCGCCGCCGAGCTCGACCGCCAAGCCCCCGAGGCCGCGCACGCCGAACGGATCCGCACGGCGCTCTCCGGTGCGCAGTCGGCGCTCGTCCTCGTCGACGACCTCGACGACGCCGTGACCGTGGTCAACGCGTACGCCGGTGAGCACGTCGAGATCCACACGGCCGATGACCGTGCCGTGGCCGCGCGGATCGTCAACGGGGGAGCGGTCTTCGTCGGACCGTACTCGCCCGTGGCGCTCGGCGACTACTGTGCCGGATCCAACCACGTGCTGCCGACGATGGGCACCGCCGCACACGGTTCCGGGCTCGGGGTGCACTCGTTCCTCAAGGTCAGCCAGGTCATCGACTATTCGGCTCCCGCCCTGGGCGAGGTCGCCGGCCACGTCGCCGCACTGGCGGAGACCGAGAACCTTCCGGCTCACGGACGTGCCGTGAGCATCCGCTTCGAGGAGTGATATGCGCTGTCCATTCTGCCGGGAGTCCGATTCCCGGGTGGTCGATTCGCGGACGAGCGAAGACGGTGCGGCGATCCGCCGCCGGCGGCAGTGCCGGCACTGCGGGCGCCGCTTCACGACGATGGAGGCCACGAGCCTCTCCGTCATCAAACGCTCGGGCGTGACGGAGGAGTTCTCCCGCCAGAAGATCATGTCCGGGGTGCGCAAGGCCTGCCAGGGGCGTCCGGTCGGTGATGACGACCTCGCGAAGCTCGCGCAGAAGGTCGAAGAGGACATCCGGTCGAAGGGCATCGCGGAGATCGACGCGGACGAGGTGGGCCTGTCCATCCTCGAGCCGCTGCGTGAGCTCGACCAGGTCGCCTACCTGCGGTTCGCGAGCGTCTACCAGGGCTTCGATTCGCTCGAGGACTTCGAAGCGGCGATCGACTCCCTGCGCGCCGATGCCGCTCTGCGCTCGGGTGATTCGCGCGAAGCGGTGCCCGAGGACTTCGCGGACTGAGATCTCCGCGGAAATTCTCTGACGAAATTCCTCGATTACGCCCATAGTTGTGTACCATTGTCAGTGCGTGCTTATGGCGCGTGGCCGCTTGCGGTTCGGAGGGGAAGCCGAACCGTCAAGCGGCCTTCTACGTCTCCGGAGTATTCACCGTCGGCCCTGGTGAGACACCCTGAATGCGGACGACCGCTCGCAGGAGGTCCCAGCGCACGGCACTTGTCCGTGGCAGGGGGACTTCTTGCGAGCGGTCGCAGCCGCGCCGGGAGGTCAGAGCGTCAGCTCAGTCCGAGTTCGCTCAGTCGAGTCCGAGCTCGCTCAGCTCGGTCGGCGCCGAGGCGAGGACACCGAGGCGATCGGTCGTGCGGGTGAGCGCGACGTAGAGGGCGCCCACCCCGTCGTCACCGCCGGGCGGGGCGATGAGACCGGGTTCGACGAGGAGCACCGAATCGAACTCGAGGCCTTTGGCCTGCTGCGGGGTGATGACGGCGATCTGGTGGTCGAGGCCGGCCGCCGAACGTCCGATGTCGAAGCCTGCGAGCGCCTCGGCGACGGGGTCGATGAGGACCTCGGGAGCGATGACGGCGATCTTCCCGCCCTCGACGGCGGCGACCTCCTCGGCGGTCGCCGCAGAGAGCGCGGCGAGCAGGGCGGGGGAGTCGGCGAAGCGCGTGAGCGTCGGCGGATGGCCGCCCTGGCGGACGGATTCGACGAGTTCGAGCTGCGGGAAGTGCCGGTGGAGGTAGCGGTTGGCCAGATCCATGACGGCCTGCGGGGTGCGGTAGGAGACCGTGAGCACCTCGAGGGCGAAGCGGTCGCCGACGAACTCGGAGAGGATCGACGACCAGGTCCGCGAGCTGTCGGCGTGCGAGGCCTGGGCGAGGTCGCCGACGAGGGTCGCCGACTTCGAGGGCACCCGGCGGAAGAGCACACGCCACTGCATAGGAGAGAGCTCCTGGGCCTCGTCGACGACGAGGTGGCCGTAGGTCCACTCGCGGTCCTCGATCGCGCGTTCGGCCAGGGTCGTCGCCGGTCCCGCCTCCTCCCAGCGGGCGGCCAGCGTCTCGGCGCTGACGATCGCGGAGGTCTCGGTCATGTCGACGACCGCCTCGGCGTATTCGCGAGCCGATTCGTCGCGGGCCGCGGTCTGCTGCGGGGTCGAACCGAGGAGTTCGGCGAGTTCGTCGAGCAGCGGCGCATCCTCGATGGTCAGCGGTGCGTTCGGGGCGCGGACGATGAGCGCCTGCTCGGCCGGGGTGAGCAGGCGGGCGGCCGCGGCCTCGAGCTTGTGCGGCTTCGACAGCAGGGCCCGCAGCGCGTCACCGGGGCTGATGGGGAACCATGCGAGGTTGAGCGCCCGGCGGACGTCGACGCTCGAGCGCAGCTCGTCCATGAGCTCAGGGAGGCGTTCGCCTGCGCCGTCGAGGCCCATCTGCTGGGCGAGATCCTCGGCGAGGGTCTTGAGCAGGCCGGAGACGAAGCCGGTGCGCGCCGCATTGTGGGCATCTCCGCTGCGGCGGGCCCGCTCGCGGGCCGAACGCACATCGCGCCGGCGCAGCAGCACAGTGTGCGACCCCACGCGCAGACGTTCGTCGTGGTCGGGGACGCGTTCGTAGTTCGCGATGTGGTTCGCGAGCACCCGGGCCATGACCGAGCGGCCCTTGACCTCGGCGACCGCGGGGTCGTCGGAGATCTCCGTGTCGAGGCCCGGGTAGAGCTGACCCGGGGTGAGCAGCAGCGCTCCGGTCTCGCCGAGGCTGGGCAGGACCTTCTCGATGTACTTGAGGAACACCGGGGAGGGCCCGACGAGGAGGACGCCGGACTTCGCGATCCGCTCGCGGTGGCGGTAGAGGAGGTAGGCGGCGCGGTGCAGGGCGACCGCGGTCTTGCCGGTGCCGGGTCCGCCCTGGACGACGAGGACGCCCTGGAGCGGTTGCCGGATGATCGCATCCTGCTCGGCCTGGATGGTGGCGACGATGTCGCCCATGCGACCGGTGCGGTGGGTGGTCAGCGCCGCGATGAGCGCACCCTCGCCCTGCAGGGCCGAGCGCTGCGAATCGTCGAGGGCGTCGATGTCGAGGACATCGTCCTCGACATCGGTGACCTGGCGGTTCTTCGTCACGAGGTGGCGGCGGCGGACGACGCCCTCGGGGTTCGCCGCAGTCGACTGGTAGAAGGGCTCCGAGGCCGGTGCGCGCCAGTCGATGAGGATCTGCTTGCGGTCGGCGTCGGTGAGGCCGATGCGGCCGATGTAGCTCGGCTCGGCGGAGTCCTTGAAGTCGAGGCGACCGAAGCACAGTCCGTCTTCGGCGCTGTTGAGGCGGATGAGCTGGTCCTCGTACATGGTGGCGAAGGCGTCGCGTTCGCTGCGGTGCTGGTGGTTCCCTCCGACCTCGGAGATCCGGACGGTCCCCAAGCGGGCGGTCGTCTCATCGCGCAGTTCGTCGAGCCGGGCGTAGAGTTCGTCGAGCTTGTTCTGCTCGACGTGGATTTCTGAAGTCTCGCTCATCTCACCTTCCAATCGGCATTCAATTATGCCGAACTTTCGTCGAGGGGAGTAGTCGAGCCGTCACTCGGACGCGTCGCCGCCGAAGCCGCGGTCGGTGTCCCGACTGGCTCGTGGCCTCTCTCGCGGATCCGCTCACCGCCCGATCCGACTGAGCAGCGCGGCCTCGTCGAGCCAGACCGCCATCGTCGGAGCCGTCCGCAGGCTCCGATCGAGGGCGGCATCGGGCAGGGGCTCCTGTGCGGCCGCGACGACGACGTTGCCGCGGCGGCGGCCCTTGAGCACCCCGGACTCGGAGGCGGCGGCGACATGCTTGAACGCCGCGGCGGCGGCCCTGATCTCCTCGCGCAGCACCCGGTGGTCACCGGAGTCGGGGACATTGGCGAGGAAGAGGCCCGACGGTCTGAGCACCCGGGCGCAGTCGGCGTAGAACTCTTCCGTCTGCAGCTGCTCGGGGACGGAGTCGAAGGAGAAGGCGTCACGGACGATGACGTCGGCGGTGTCGTCCCGGAACGTCGCGATCTCTGCGGCCGCGTCGCCTGCCCGCAGGGCGAGCGCGGGGGAGCGGGGGAGGTCGAACCACTGCCGGACACAGTCGATGAGGATCGGATCGATGTCGATGGCCGTCTGCCGTGAGCCGGGACGCGTCGCATCGAGGGCGCGGGCCAGGGCGCACCCGGCGGCGCCGAGGTGGATGGCCCGCAGAGAGCCGTCGGTGACGGCGTCGATGATCCGCGCCATCCAGTCGAGGTATTCGAAGTCGAGGCGTGCGGGGTCGCTGAGCGTGATCGACGACGAGGGCACGCCGTTGACGTGGAGGACGTAGCTGTCGGGTTCGCCGTCGACCTTCTCCAGGCGCGCCTGTCCGGTCGCGATGTCGACGACTTGTGCGCTCGGTGCTGTGAATATCCGTCTCTTCGCCACCCCACACTTCTATGTCAGATCGGTCCCAAGGGCAATTCGCCCCGGTGGGCCGTGTGGACAACGGCGCCCACTCGTGTGCGGATTGGCTGTGCATGCACCGGCGGTGTCCACAGGGCCGAATCGAGGTCTGGTGTGCGTCGGTGGTGCGGGCGTCGACTGGTGGCATGGACACTCCAGCGAAGACGGCCGAAGATCTCATCGGGATCGTGCCGCACACCCTCGGATACACCCCGGAGAGCAGCCTCGTCGCGATTCTCGTCGTCACCGACGATGACGGCGTGCAGTCCTGCGGGACCACCCTGCGCGTCGACTTCGACCTCGAGACGGCGGCGATGACCATTGCGGAGGGAGGTGAGTGGCTGCGCGACCTGGTGTGCCGGGCCTGCGAACCCAGCGGGGTCTTCCTCATCCTCTACGACGAGGGGTACACCCCGGCCGGACCGGAACGGGACTGGACCGACCTCGACGAGGACGGCACCGGGGACGACTATGCGCAGATGCACCGCGGTCTAGTGCGCGCGGCCACGGATGAGATGGCGACGGCGCTCGCCGACGGCGGGATCACCACGCTGTGCGCATGGTGGGTGAGCGGGGGTCTCTTCGGGCGCATAGACGACAGCGAGGACAGGGGCACCGACATCGGACTCGCTCAGTCCTCGGCGTGCGCGACCGAACTCGTCTCGACCGGATCGGCCCCGGCCGCCGGGCCCGACGCCCTCGTCGTGAAGCCGGCCGATGCCGCCGAGGCCGCGGCGTTCCGGTCCGCCGGACACGGGGGAGAGCTGAGCCACGGGGAAGAGCTGAGCATCGCAGCCGCGTTCGACCGCCTCGGCGAGCTCTACCCTGAACTGCTCGAGCTGCGGGGGAGGGAGGAGACGATCGACCGGGAGAGGCTCAGGTCGCTGGTCACCCCGGATGCGGTCCGTGCCCTCGATCGGCTGCTCGCGGCGAAATGGGCGCGCGATGTGCTCGAGATGATCCTCAGCTTCGACCATCCCGATTTCCTGCCCAAGCGGATGTGTCGGTTCGGTCCCGGTGAGCTCGCCCGACATGCCCGGCGCTGCGGCACCTCACGGCTGGCGGCCGAGCAGATGATCGGCCTCTCGCCCCGGGCCCCGCAGACGCGGGACCTCCTGCTCTCCATCGACCTCCTCGAGGCGTACGTG
Organism: Brevibacterium metallidurans; assembly: GCF_037101285.1. Classification (NCBI taxonomy): domain Bacteria; kingdom Bacillati; phylum Actinomycetota; class Actinomycetes; order Micrococcales; family Brevibacteriaceae; genus Brevibacterium; species Brevibacterium metallidurans. The sequence goes on along the minus strand of NZ_BAAAAF010000006.1, from coordinate 209,449 downwards.
CGGTGGGCTGATCCCGCGGTCGTTCCGACCGCCTACGGGGTCATCGCGTGGTTCCACTGGACCTTGGGCGGGTCGACGATGGCCGAGCAGTATGCGCTCGCCGCGCTCGCCCTCGAACCGGACCATGCGATGGCGCAGCTCATCATCTCCGCCGTCAGCCAGGGCTATCTGCCGCAGTGGCTGATGTCCAAGCGCACCGGCGCCCGCCCTCTCCGGCACTGACGTCACACGGCGCTGCGCCCAGCACCGAGGCTGCGCCGCCGCGACCCGGACCGCTGACGTCGTGCGGCCTGCGCGACGCCCGGCCGGCGGGACCACCTCGGCGCGGGCCCCACCACCACACACCACCCCCAGCCGCATTTCCTACCTTTGCAAGGGTATGAATTGCTGCCGGGGGTGGTGTGTGCCGAGCTCCGCCGAGGTTGTCGTGCCAGACGTGGGGAGTCGCGCGGAAGGTGGGACGTCCTGCTGGAGGTATGAATAGTCGCGCACCGACTGGGCACCGTCTGCACACTATGTCGATGTGTCCCGAAGGAATGGACAGGGCAAGGAATAACGTGCGAGGATTGTGCGTTGACCCTGTCATTGCATATTGGGAGAGCTGTGCGCTCGCCCCAACGGGCACGAACTCTGCGCCCCCTTGACAAGGGTCTTAGTAATGTCCTGGTGCAATCGGGAAGTTTGAACGCTCGCGAAAGGTGAACACGTGCCGACAGTCGACAGGAAAACGGTGACTGAGGAGTCGGAGGCATCGTCCGCCACGGCGTCCACGGGTGGATCCACGACCACAGCGGCGAAGGGAAAGAAGACGACGAAGGCGTCGTCGACCACGCGAGCCAAGACGACCGCGGCGAAGAAGTCGACGACGGAGAAGAAGACGGCGACCAAGTCAGAGACCGCCAAGGCCTCGACGACCAAGTCCGCGACCGCGAAGACAACCGCAGCGAAGACGACCGCGAAGTCGACGACGGCGAAGGCGGCCGCCGAGGAGAGCGAGCCGGCGAAGAAGACTCCCGCGAAGAAGACGACCGCGGCCAAGAAGACCACCGCGAAGAAGACCACGGCGAAGAAGGCTGAGTCCAAGGCCGACTCCGCAGCTGCGAGCACGAAGAAGAAGTCCGACGCGGACATCGAGTCGACCGACGAGGTCGAGCCCACCGCGGATGCGCTCGCGACCGAGCAGAGCCCCTCCGAGTCGACGGAGACGAAGAACTCCGAAGAGAAGGAGAAGAACGCCGCGGTCACCGAGGCCGGCGGCTTCATCGTCTCCGATGCCGACGAGGACGACGCCCCCGCCCAGCAGGTCGTCTCCGCCGGTGCGACCGCCGACCCGGTCAAGGACTACCTCAAGCAGATCGGCAAGGTGGCCCTGCTCAACGCCGCCGAGGAGGTCGACCTCGCCAAGCGCATCGAGGCCGGCATGTACGCCGAGCACCTCCTCGAGGAGGGCGAGGTCAGCGACCCGCGCGTGACGATGGACTACAAGTGGATCATCCACGACGGGCGCATCGCGAAGAACCACCTGCTCGAGGCGAACCTCCGCCTCGTCGTCTCACTCGCGAAGCGCTACACCGGCCGCGGCATGCTCTTCCTCGACCTCATCCAGGAAGGCAACCTCGGTCTCATCCGCGCCGTCGAGAAGTTCGACTACACGAAGGGCTTCAAGTTCTCGACCTACGCGACGTGGTGGATCCGCCAGGCCATCACCCGCGCAATGGCCGACCAGGCGCGCACGATCCGCATCCCCGTCCACATGGTCGAGGTCATCAACAAGCTCGCCCGCGTCCAGCGACAGATGCTCCAGGACCTCGGCCGCGAACCGAGCCCCGAAGAGCTCGCGAAGGAACTCGACATGACGCCCGAACGCGTCGTCGAGGTGCAGAAGTACGGCCGAGAGCCGATCTCCCTGCACACCCCGCTCGGCGAGGACGGCGACTCCGAGTTCGGCGACCTCATCGAGGACTCCGAAGCCGTCGTGCCCTCGGACTCCGTGAGCTTCACCCTCCTCCAGGAGCAGCTCCACTCGGTGCTCGACACGCTCTCGGAGCGCGAGGCCGGAGTCGTCTCGATGCGCTTCGGACTCAACGACGGTCAGCCGAAGACGCTCGACGAGATCGGCAAGGTCTACGGGGTCACCCGTGAGCGGATCCGCCAGATCGAGTCGAAGACGATGGCGAAGCTGCGCCACCCGTCCCGCTCGCAGGTCCTCCGCGACTACCTCGACTGATCACCCTCAGCCGACCGACGACGTCGGGCACAGCGCTTATCGGTGCCGTGCCCGACGTCGTCGCATGTGCGGACGAGAATGTCACCTGCCGGCGCAGGCGCAGCCGCGGACCCGCCTCCGGCCCCGCCCATGCCGACGAGCGAATCGTCCCGGCGACGCGCTCAGAACCAGTCGCCGATGCCGACGGCGATCGCCTCGGCGTACCGCCGTCGCCCGTCCTCGGACTCCATGACCGCCGCTTCGTCGGGATTGCGCATCTCTCCGCACTCGACGATCACCGCGGGCACCGAGGCGTTGTTGAGGCCCGCAAGGTCGGGACGCGCACTGATCGCATCCTTCCCATAGGCTGTGTTCGGGGTGAACTCCGCGGCCATCGACCCACTCAGAGACTTCGCGAGGCGAGTCGACTCGTCCTCGAGCTTCCGGGACTTCCCTGGGTCGGCGACGATGATGTGGAAGCCCTTGGGCTTCGTCGATTCGCTGCCGTTGGCATGGATGCTCACGAGCACGTCCGCGTCATCGGCGAAGGTTCCGCGCTCGTCGACGCAGGGCCCGACGCCGTCGTCGCCGCTGCGGCTGAGGATCACCGCCGCCCCCGCGGCTTCGAGATCGTCTCTGAGGAATCCCGCCACCGACCACGCGAACTCGGACTCCTCGTAGTCGGAGTCCGTGGCCGTGCCGGTCGTGTTGCACGCCTTCGTCCCGCCCCGGCCGTCGGGCACGGGACTCGCGATCGCCTCCGGATCCTTCGCGTTGCCGCCGTTGTGGCCGGGATCGATCGCGATCGTCTTCCCCGACAGGTCCGCCCCGACGACGCCGGCCGAGGCGGTCGAACTCGCCGAAGCGTTCGTGCCCACGGTCTCGGGGGAGACCTGGGTCGGTTCGTTCGAAGCAGGGGTGGGGGAGGAGCAGCCGGTGAGCAGGAGGACACCGCAGCCGCACAGGGCGAGTGCCGCGCGCAGGGTCGGCCGTCGATCGGTCATGGGCTCCATTGTCCCAGGGATCGAGTCTCCGCAGACCGTGTCCGCGCCGCCGAGGTTGCCCCCGATGCTGCGCCTGATCGCCGACACGGCGGCCCCGCACCCGCGTGAGCGGGCGGCAGGCGATTAGAATTCAATCGAACGAGAGGAAGAGTGTGGAAGAGGAAAGCTACGGCGCCCGCCATCTGTCCGTGCTGTCCGGCCTTGAGGCCGTGCGGAAGCGGCCGGGCATGTACATCGGCACGACCGACTCCCGCGGGCTCATGCACTGCCTGTGGGAGATCATCGACAACGCCGTCGACGAGGCCCTCGGCGGGTTCGGGTCCTCCATCCTCATCGAGCTCGAACCCGACGGCTCCGTCGCTGTGACCGACCACGGCCGCGGCATCCCCGTCGACATCGAACCGAAGACCGGACTGACCGGCGTCGAGGTCGTCATGACCAAGCTCCACGCCGGCGGCAAGTTCGGCGGCAGCTCCTACGCGGCCTCCGGCGGCCTCCACGGCGTCGGCGCATCTGTCGTCAATGCCCTCTCCGCCCGCCTCGACGTCGAGGTCACCCGCGGATCGAAGATCCACAAGATGTCCTTCCGCCGAGGTGTGCCCGGCCGCTTCGACGACTCCTCCGGCACCCCCGGCCCCGACAATCCCTTCGAGGAGTTCCAGGAGGCCACCGGCCTCGAGATCGTCGGCAAGGCCAAGCGCGGTGTGACCGGGACGAAGGTCCACTACTGGGCCGATCCGCAGATCTTCCTCGGCAGCGCCCAGTTCGACTACCAGCACCTCGTCGAACGCGCCCGCCAGACCGCGTTCCTCGTCCCCGGCCTCGAACTCACGATCGTCGACCGCCGCGGGGTCGCCCGGGACGAGACCGGAGCGGTCATCGCCGAACGCGTCGAGGACTTCCGCTTCGACGGCGGCATCACCGAGTTCGTCGACCACCTCTCGATCGACCCGCCGATCACCGACACGTGGCGGATGCAGTCGACCGGGTCGTTCAAGGAGACCGTCCCCGTTCTCGACTCCTCCGGACACCTCGTGTCCAAGGAGGTCGAACGCCAAGTCGGCGTCGACGTCGCCCTGCGCTGGGGGACCGGCTACGACACGAAGATCAAGAGCTTCGTCAACGTAGTGGCGACCCCGCACGGCGGCACCCACCTCGCCGGGTTCGAACAGGCGACGCTCAAAGCGATGCGCAAGGCCGTCGAGGCCAACTCCCGCAAGCTCAAACTCGGCAAGGACCGCCTCGAGAAGGACGACGTCCTCGCCGGTCTCACCGCCGTCGTCACCGTCCAGCTCGCCGAACCGCAGTTCGAAGGTCAGACGAAGGAGGTCCTCGGCACGGCCGCGGTCCGCCAGATCGTCGCGAAGACCGTCGAGACGCAGCTCGGAGGCATCCTCTCCTCGACCAAACGCGCGGAGAAGCAGCAGGCCGCCGTCCTCATGGAGAAGGTCGTCGCGGAGCTGAAGTCCCGGATCTCCGCGCGCACCCACAAGGAGAACCAACGGCGCAAGACCGCGCTCGAAGCCTCGTCCCTGCCGGCGAAGCTCTACGACTGCCGCGACAGCGGGGTCGAGAACACCGAGCTGTTCATCGTCGAGGGTGATTCGGCCATGGGCACCGCGAAGGCGGCCCGCAACTCCGACTACCAGGCGCTCTTCCCGATCCGCGGCAAGATCCTCAATGTGCAGAAGGCGTCGCTGGCCGACATGCTCGCCAACGTCGAATGCGCGGCCCTCATCCAGGTCATCGGCGCCGGCTCCGGTCGCAGCTTCGACCTCGAAGCCGCGCGCTACGGTCGGGTCATCATCATGACTGATGCCGACGTCGACGGCGCGCACATCCGCACGCTGCTGCTCACGCTCTTCTTCCGCTACATGAAGCCCCTCGTCGAGGAGGGCCGCGTGTTCGCCGCCGTCCCCCCGCTGCACCGCGTCGAGATCGTCACGAAGCGGGGCACCCCCAACGAGATCGTCTACACGTACTCCGAGGCCGAGCTCCACGCGCTGCTGAAGAAGCTCGACAAGTCGAAGAAGACGTACAAGGAGCCGATCCAGCGCTACAAAGGACTCGGTGAGATGGACGCCGACCAGTTGGCCGAGACGACGATGGATCCCGCCGACCGTACCCTGCGCAGGGTGACGATGGCCGACGCCGAGGCGGCGGAGCGGACCTTCGAACTCCTCATGGGCTCCTCGGTGGGCCCCCGGAAGGAGTTCATCGTCTCCGGTGCTGCGATCCTCGACGCCGAACGCATCGACAGCTGAGGCACCGCCTCGGCGGCGTCACCTCCGTACGGGAGGCCTCAGGGCAGGGACGGGACGGGAACGAAGAGCAGGACCGTCGGGATGAGGAGCAGCCCGGCGGCCGCCATGCACGAGAACAGCCTCACCATCGCCCGCGCCGGGTGGCGCGGCTGCGAGAGCCGCATGATCCGCTCCGCGCTCAGCGCCTCGCGATGGTCCGGGCTGATCCGGGCGGCCGCTGCCACGGCCCGGGCGAGCACATCCGGGTCGATGCGCTCCCTGGCCTGATCGTCGGCCATGAACTCGATGAGCCGATTGACCGAATTCAGCCCGATCGCCGTGGCCGAGAAGAACGGCAGCGCCCGGTGCCAGGCGGCGAAGGGAATGACAAGGATATCGTGACGAAAATCGAGATGCGCCTTCTCGTGGGCGATCACCGCTGAGCGCTCGTCTTCGCTGAGGACCTCAAGCAGCCCTGTCGAGAGCACGGCTGTGCCCTTCCGCGGACCCTGCGGCAAACAGTAGGCCACGGCCTCGTCGGAACTGATGATGCGCGTGTCGGGATAGTTCTGGGACGGCTCGCTGAGCAGGTGTAGGATCTCGGCATGACGGAGTCGAGTCCGCCGCGCTGAGAAGAACGTCAGCGCGAGGCACCCGAGGAGGCGTCCGATCAGCACGAGCGCGATGACGAGGAAGATCCACGCGAAGATCGACAGCTTCGCGTGGGCCTCGCCGCGCACCAGATCCCACAGACCCTGGGGCAGACTCGATGCGGCCGGGTCGACGGCGAAGGCGAGTGCCGTGCCGATGAGCGAGAGACCACCCGAGAGGCCGACGGCCTGCCAGAGGATGACCTCGGAGATGGGGTCGCTGCGGAAGCGTCGCAGCAGCGCCGGCACGGGCCAGGCCAGCAGGAAAGCGAGGATCGCCAGAAGGCATCCCACGAGAATCATGGTGGAACCCGCCCCGCTGTCAGGAACGGGAGGTGTGGTTGCGTCCGAGGAGGTTGCGCAGGGTCTTCTCATCGGCCTCGGTCACGGTGCCGAGGAAGCGGGCGAGCACGGCCTGACGATCGGGTGCCTGAGAGAGCACCTCGGTCATGAGTTCGGCGACGTGGTCCTCGCGCGTGGACACGGCCAGGTAGCGGTGCGGGCGGATGCTCCGGTCGCGGGTGACGAAGCCCTTCTTCTCCAGCCGGGTGAGCACGGTGTGGATCGTGGTCAGGGCGAGGTCGCGATCGGCGAACGCGTCACGCAGCTCAGCGGCGCTCAAGCCGTCGTCATGCACCCAGATGGCGTCCATGACGCTGCGTTCGAGTTCGCCCAGTGTTCCCACGGTGTCCTTGTCCTTTGTGCCGACCATCCGACTTGCCCTGCCATTCTACCTCTACAGAATGTCGAATTCCATGTGAGGTCGCCCTCGGCGCGGGCGGGATTCCGCCTGGTCCCGCGGAGTGTCCTCCGCCGCCGGAGCAGATGGCGGGACGTGACGAGTCGCACTGTGAGACGGTGATTGTCAGACTTCTACCAGGCGTAGAATTCTACGTGTTGTAGAAATATTCCCCTCGACGACAGAAATGGAGAAGCCCATGGAACTGGACCCGGTGCTCATCGGTCGCTGGCAGTTCGGCATCACCACGGTCTATCACTTCTGGATGGTTCCCCTCACGCTCGGGCTCGGCATGCTCGTGGCGATCCTCCAGACGATGTATCACCGGACCGACAACGAGGTCTACCTGCGGGCGACCAAGTTCTTCGGCAAGCTCTACCTCATCAACTTCATCATGGGCGTGGTCACCGGCCTCGTCCAGGAGTTCCAGTTCGGCATGGCCTGGAGCGAGTACTCGCGCTTCGTCGGCGACGTCTTCGGCGCTCCGCTGGCGATGGAGGCGCTCATCGCCTTCTTCCTCGAATCGACGTTCCTCGGACTCTGGATCTTCGGCTGGGGCAAGCTCAGCCGTCCCGTGCACCTGACCGTCCTGTGGTGTGCGGTCATCGGCTCGTGGATCTCCGCGTTCTTCATCATCGTCGCGAACTCGTGGATGCAGCATCCCGTCGGCGTCGAACTCGTCGACGGCAAACCCGTGATGACCGACGTCTGGGCGGTGCTGAGCAACAACACCGCGATCGCGGCCTACACCCACACCCTCTTCGGCGCGGTCGCCGTCGGCGGCAGCTTCCTCGTCGGCATCTCCTGGTACCACCTCTACCGGCGCCGCAAGGACGGCATCGACACCGTCGGCAAGGACGGTCGAGTCGTCGTCGGCTCCGCCCCCGACGTCCCCGGCCGCGACAAGATCGACTACAAGGTGTGGATCAAGTCGCTGCGCATCGGCGCGATCACCGGCATCATCGCCTTCGCCGGCGTCGCGATCACCGGCGACGTCCAGGCCAAGCTCATGTTCGAGCAGCAGCCGATGAAGATGGCCTCGGCCGAGGGCGCATGCCACGACGGCACCGAGTTCTCCGTGCTCACGATCGGCGACCCCGCGTCGAACAGCTGCTCGCAGGTCCAGAACGTCCTCGAGATCCCCGGTCTCCTCTCGTTCCTCGCCAAGGGCGACTTCACCACGCCCGTCCACGGCGTGACGACCCTGCTGCCGGAATACCAGGAGCGCTACGGCACGACCATCCCCGATGATCCGCGCTACGGCGACAGGGCCGGCGAGGAGATCAACTACCAGCCCATCATGATCGTCACCTACTGGGGCTTCCGCGCCATGATCGGCTTCGGCATCATCGCCGCCGGCGTCTGCGCCCTGGCCCTGTGGATCACCCGCAAGGGCACCGTGCCCGCATCCGCCTGGATGATGCGGGGAGCGCTGCTGGCGATCACCGCGCCGTTCATCGCGAACTCCGCCGGCTGGGTGTTCACCGAGATGGGCCGCCAGCCCTTCGTCGTCGCCCCCAACCCGGCTCAGCTCGACGGGGTGTACATGTTCACCCAAGCTGCGATCTCTCCGCAGGTGACACCCGCGATGCTGCTGTTCTCACTGATCAGCCTCACCCTCGTCTACGGAGGTCTGATGGTCGTCGAGCTCAAGCTGCTGACGAAGTACATCAGGGGAGGTGTCGCCTCGGCGATGCCCGAACTCGCTGAGACCAACAAGAAGCCCACGATCACCGGAAACGACGACGACGTGCTGTCGTTCGCGTACTGAGGAGGAGAAGACAGATGGAGATTCTTGCGACGATCTGGTTCGTCCTCATCGCAGTCCTGTGGATCGGATACCTCTTCCTCGACGGCTTCGATCTCGGCGTCGGCATGCTCATGCCGATCTTCACCAAGGACGAGCGCGGCAAGCGCGTCCTGCTCAACTCGATCGGTCCGGTCTGGGACGGCAACGAAGTGTGGTTGATCACCGCCGGCGGGGCGATGTTCGCAGCGTTCCCGCATTGGTACGCCTCGCTCTTCAGCGCCCTCTACATTCCGCTCACCCTGGCCCTGCTCGGGCTGATCTTCCGTGCCGTGGCGATCGAATACCGCGGCAAGGGCAACTCGCAGAGGTGGCTGACGTTCTGGACGTGGGCCATGGCCATCGGCTCGTTCGTCACCGCCTTCCTCGTCGGCGCGCTCCTCGTCATCACGACCACCGGTCTCCCGCTCAATGAGTACGGCGACATGGAGGGCGGAGCGTTCGCGTGGTTCGGCTGGCCCGCCGTCCTCGGCGGTCTCGCCGGAGTGACCTTCTGCTTCGTCCACGGACTGCTGTTCCTCACGCTGAAGACCGACGGCGAGCTGCGGGAGAAGGCGCGCCGCTGGGCGACGAAGGCGATGCTCGTCTGCGGTGTGCCGATGCTCATCTGGTTCGCGCTCTCGATCTTCAGCCGCACCTGGCTCGTCATCCCGGTCGGGATCGCGCTGGCAGCGCTCATCGCCGGCTACGTCTCGATTCGGGCCGGAGCCGAGAAGCGGGCGTTCTTCCTCCACGGGCTCTTCCTGCTCGCGGGAATGGCCTCCGTGTTCGCCGGCGTCTACCCGAACGTGCTGCCGTCGTCGCTCGACCCGGCGTTCTCGCTGACCGTGACCACCGCGTCGTCCTCGGACTACACGCTCGGCGTCATGCTCGTCGTCACGGTGATCTTCCTGCCGATCGTCCTCGGCTACCAGATCTACAGCTACCGCCAGTTCCTCGGCAGGCTGACCGAATCGCACATCCCCGACGCCCATCGGGTGCCGGTGGCGATCCGCTCGTGAGCTCGCCGTTGTCGATCCTCCTGTCCCTGCCCAGGGGCAGGAGGTCGCTCCTTCTCGCAGTCACCTCCGCCGGTGCCCGGGCGATCGGCATCGTCTTCATCGCCGAGGCGCTCGTGCGCACCATCCTCGACCTCGGTGACGTCTCGCTCTGGGTCGTCCTCGGCGTCCTCGGCGCCTGCCTGAGAGGGGCGAGCCTGTGGGCCGATCAGAGTCTGGGCACCGCGCAGGCCGCTGAGACGAAGCGGGGCCTGCGCGCCCGGATCCTCGGCGCCCTCATGCGCCGGCCCGGCCAGCCGCGGGCGAAGGCCGCGGTCACCGTGACCCGCAGCATCGACGACCTCGACGACTACTTCACCACCGTCGTCCCCGCCCTCGCGCAGGCCGCGGTCGTGCCCGTGGTCCTGCTCGTGCGCATCGTCTTCGCCGACGTCCTCTCCGCGATCATCATCGTCGCCTGCCTCCCGCTCGTGCCGCTGTTCATGGTCCTCATCGGCCGCTACACCGAGGAGACGACGCAGCAGAGCATGCGCGCCCTCGAGAGGCTCTCGGACCATCTCGCCGAACTCGCCGAGGGCCTGCCCGTCCTCATCGGCCTCGGGCGCTCCCGCGAGCACGCCCGGACCCTGCGCCGGCTGAGCTCGGACTACCATTCGGCGAGCCTGGCCACGCTGCGCATCGCCTTCCTCTCGAGTCTCGCCCTCGAACTCATCGCCACGATCTCCGTGGCGCTGGTCGCCGTGGTCATCGGCGTCCGCCTCGTCTCCGGGTCGATGGATCTCAGCGCCGGACTCCTCGCCCTGCTGCTCGCCCCCGAATGCTTCATCCCGCTGCGGGCGCTCGGCGCCGGATTCCATGCCAGCGAGAACGGTCGGGAGGCCTTCGACCGGGCGCAGACGCTCATCGCCGACGGTGACACGGCTGGAGACGGCGACACGTCTGCTTCCGACGCTGCTTCCGACGCTGACGGTGCCGGATCCGACCGCCCTGCCGAGGTCTCCGCCGGGTCCCTTTCGACCGCCGCCGAGGCCGATCATCGGGTCGTCTACGCCGACGGGACGAGTGTCTCGTGGTCGGAGAACCTGCCCAGGACCCCCGGCATCACCGCCGTGCTCGGACCCTCGGGCGCAGGCAAGACGACCCTGCTCTCCGCGCTCACCGGCAGCCTGCCCGCCGGGGCCGAGACGACGATCGCCCCAGTGCCCTCCGCCCTCGTCCCGCAGAGCCCGCGGACCTTTGGGACGACCGTGGCCGAAGAGCTTGCAGCCTTCGGGGTGGGCGAGCATGAGGCCGCCCCCGCCCTCGCCTCGGCTCGGCTGCCCCTCGACACGTCCGCGGCGACCGCGGCGCTCAGCCCCGGACAGCTGCGCCGGCTGGCACTCGTGCGTCTGCTCGCCCGGATGCGCGACGACGCCGACCTCCTCGTCCTCGACGAACCCACCGCCCACCTCGACGACGACAACGCCGAGATCATCATCAGCATGATCGCCGAGGCGGCCGCGCACACCCGTGTCGTGCTCGCCAGCCATGATCCCCGGGTCCTCGCGCTGGCCGACGACACGATCACCCCGGTGCTCTCCTCCGTCGGGGACACCGTCGAGGCTGATGTCTCCGCGGCCGGGCAGTCCGCGGCCGGGCAGTCCTCGACCGCGTCGGTCCCGACCGAAGTCCGGTCGTCGGCCCCCGGCCGGATCGGCACCGATCCCGTACCGGTCGCGACGACTGCCGCCTCCGAGGCCGGGCACGTCTCCGCAGGTTCAGCCGTCATGGACCCGGTCCACCGCAGCGACAACGTCGCGCCTGAGCATCCGCTCCCGGCCGCCTCGGCGAACCCGGACACCTGGGGCAACCGTTGGCGGAAGCTGCACGCGACCCTGCCTCTGTTCACCAGGACGATGGTCATCGCCCTGCTCACCGCGTGCGCGGCGAGCCTCGCCGCGATCTCCCTGACCGCGGTCTCCGCGTGGCTCATCGTCGAAGCCTCCTACGGGCCGCCGATCATGACCCTGCTCGTCGCCATCGTCGGCGTCCGCTTCTTCGGTCTCTGCCGCTCGGTGCTCCTCTACGCCAGCCGACTCAATCTGCATTCGGCGGTCTTCGGCTCGCTCGGGCGCCTGCGCACGGTGCTGTGGTCGCACTTCGAGCGGGCGGGCATGAGCGACCGGAAGATGCTCTCGTCCGACTCGGCCCTGACGACGATGGTCGCCGACGCCGACGAGGTCCGGGATCTCGTGCCGCGCACGCTCTTCCCACCCGTGGTCACCGTGCTCGTCGTCACCGCAGTCATCATCGCCGCAGCGATCCTCGACCCGAACTCGGTGCCGTTCCTCCTGCTCCTCGCGCTCGTCAACGTCGTCGTGGTCCCGCTCGTCTACGTCCGCGCCGAGGCGCCCCTGTCGGCCCGCATCCACTCCGGTCGAGCCCGGATCCTCTCCCTGCTCACCCGTGCGCTCTCGGCGAAGGCCGATCTGCGGGCCAACGGCGCCGATGCCGCCGTGAGCCGCAGTCTCGCCGCGGCAGAGGACGAACTCGAATCGGCACAGCGGGCCTCGGCACGCCACCTCGGACTCGCCCAGCTGTGGATCGAGGCGTCGACGGTGCTGGCGGCGATCGTCATCGCCCTGACCTCGAACGCCGCGACGGAGATCCTCGCCGTTGTCGTCCTCATCACCTTCGGCCTCGCCGATGTCTTCGCCTCCGCGCTCGGGGCGTGGCGGCAGATGCCGGCGCTCGGCATCGCCCTCGACCGGCTGCCCCCGGTCACCGGCGAACCCGGGACCGCCGTCGCCGAGGCCGAATCCGAGGCCGAGTCTGACCCCGACGTGACGCGCATCGACCACTCGGCGCAGGCCCGTGAGCCCCTCACCGACCTCGAACTCAGCGACATCACGGTCGGCTGGGACGGTGTGCCCGTGCTCGAGGACCTCGACCTCACCGCCGACGACTCCGCGTGGACGCTCGTGTGCGGTGACAGCGGGAGCGGGAAGACGACGACGGTGAGCGTCCTCCTGCGCTTCCTCGACCCGTGGGCGGGAAGCTACGAGGCAGGGGAGAGGGGCGGAGAGCGCATCGACGTCCTCGACCTCGGACCCGAAGAGCTCGCCGGTCGGGTCGCGTGGTGCCCGCAGGAAGCACACGTGTTCCGCTCGACGGTGCGCGGCAACCTCGCCCTGGCCTCACGGACGGTCCCCGATGATGCGGCGATGTTCGCGGCACTGCGGGCGGCCGGACTCGGACACTGGGCGACGCCTGCCGGGCTCGACCGTTGGGTCGGCGACCACGGCTCCGAGATCTCAGGCGGAGAGAGGCAGCGCCTCGCCGTGGCGCGCACGCTGCTCACCGGCGCCGAGGTTATCGTCCTAGACGAACCGACCGCTCACCTCGATGCGGAGACCGCGCACCGCCTCATCGGCGATCTGCGCGCAAGCCTGAACGATCGCACGGTCATCATGGTCACCCACGATCGCAGCCTCATCGCGCCCGCCGACCGGGTGATCCGCCTCGGCGCCGAGGTCAGTCCCGCTTCGATCCGAACATGATCTCGTCCCAGCTGGGGATCGAGGCGCGGCTGCTCTTCTTCTTCGACCGCGACTCGCTCTCCTTGGGCGCATCGACACCGTCGCTGACGCCGGGCTCATTGAGCAGGGAGAGCTGGTTGTCGTCGTCGAAGGTTCCGACCTCCTGAGTCGGCTCCTGCTCGTCGTCACCGGAGGCACCGTCGTCACCGGAGCCCGAGGAGGAGGCCGAAGCGCGATCCTCGAGGGCGATGACCTCGTCATCGGTGGCGTCCTCGGGACGTCCCGGAGCGTTGTGGGCGCCCTGCGGGTGCGTCTCGGGATCCTCGGTGACCGCGCGCAGGCGTCCCCGCGGCTCGTCGTCGTCCTCGGAGCGGCTGCGACGGCGGCGCAGGTTCTCCAGGATGCGGCCGGTCTCGGCCTGATGGTCGCTGAGCGTGGCGGGACGCTCAGTCCGCGCCTCGGCGGGAGCCTCCGCCTGCGGAGTCTCGATCTCCTCGGTCGTCCGGCGGGACCCGTTGGAGCTGTAGCCGGGGATCGGACCGGTGTCCGTCGGGCCGGAGTCGGCCAGCCACTTCGCCTCGTCGTCGAGGGCGGTGAGCGAGCCGCGGTAGTAGTTCCAGCCGGCGGTGCGCTTGCGGTCGGCGGCGATGAAGCTCAGCTCCACATACCAGTTGCCGTCCTGCTGCTTCCACGCATCCCAGTCCATCGTCTCGATGTCGACGTCGCGCATCGCCAGGCGCGTCTGGGCGAGTTCGACGAGCGGGGTCGGATCCCCGTTGGGGTCGTGGTCGGAGTAGATGGGGTGGCGGCTCGCGGTGTGCGCCATGTGGGCGCGTTCGGCCAGCGCCGGGCGTTCGTAGGTGCGGACCTGCTCGGCGTCGGCACCGGTGGCCGCGATGACCTCCTCGGCGCTCATTCCGCCGCGGATCATCGCCTGGATGTCGCGGGGGCGCACGGGCGCGTCGGAGCGCACCACGGCCCTGTCCCTGCGCACAGCCGCATAGAGCGACTCGTCGATTGCCAATCGGTACTGCGCCCCGGAGTCATCGCCGAGGAGCAGATGGGTGCCGTCGGCGTCGACCCCGTGCAAGATCAGTTCACGCATTCGCCTTCGCTCCTTGTCATCGCGTCTCACCCTGCATCGTGTCACGTCCAGGCCGCGCAGGCCCGCAGATTTCCTCGCGAGTCGCGAAATCCGGGCCGCCCGTGAGTCGTTTCCGCTCAGGGTGCGGACAACGGGCAGGGGATCTCTACAGCCTGTAAAATCGCTGTCGTGAATACGACAGCTCCCATCGACACCATCGTCCTCATGTCCTTCGGCGGACCGGAATCTCCCGAGGAGGTGGTCCCCTTCCTCAAGAACGTCACCGCGGGACGCGGCATCCCCGAGGAGAGGCTCGTGGAGGTCGGTGAGCACTACTACGGGTTCGGCGGCAAGTCCCCGATCAACGACCAGAACAAGGCCCTGCTGGCCGCACTGCGCGACGAGCTCGCCCGCCGTGACCTCGACCTTCCGCTCGTGTGGGGCAACCGGAACTGGGCCCCGTACCTCACCGACGTCGCCCGCGCCGAGGCGGCCGACGGCCGCAGCCGCTTTCTCGCGATCGACACCTCCGCGTACTCGTCGTACTCCTCGTGCCGGCAGTACCGCGAGGACTTCGCGGGCACCGTGACCGCCCTCGCCGAGGAGGGGGTCGAGGTGAGCTTCGACAAGATCCGCCAGTTCTACAACCACCCCGGCTATGCGGAGGCGTGCGCCGCCCTGCTCACCGAGGGGATGGCCGACTTCGCCGCCCAGGTCGGCGAGCTCGATCCCGAACGCCACCGCATCCTCTTCGTCACCCATTCGATCCCCGACGTCATGCAGGACGCCTCGGCGACCTCGACCGTCGGCTACCAGGCGCAGCACGAGGAGCTCATGGGCTGGCTGCTCGAGCGCCTCGACGACGGGCAGCGGCTGCCCTCCGAACTCGTCTACTGCTCCCGGTCCGGCCCGCCGTCGGTGCCGTGGCTCGAACCCGACGTCAACGACCGCATGACAGAGCTCGCCGAGGCGGGCGTCACCGGGGTCGTCCTCGTGCCCATCGGCTTCATCTCCGACCACATGGAGGTCGCCTTCGACCTCGATACCGAGGCGAAGGAGACCGCGGCCGAACTCGGACTCGCGTTCACCCGAGTGGCCACGGTCGGCACGCACCCGACCTTCGTCGCCGGTCTCGTCGACCTCGTCGAGGAGCGCATCGCGCAGCTGAGCGGAGTCAGCGTCGAGACACCGGCGATCGCCGGGACGACGGCTTTGAGCCCAGGCAGCGGGGCCTGCAGCATCGCGTGCTGCCGCGGACGCGTCGAGAAGCCCACCCTGCCGAACTGGGCGAGTGCCTGAGGTGATCGACCGAGCGAGTGCCTGAGGCAGCGGACTGGGCGCGGGCCTGAGCCGACCGGCCGCGCCGCGCACGAACGAAGGCGGGAGCCCTCCGATTTCGGAGGGCTCCCGCCTTCTGTGCTGCCGCCTCGGCGGGCGTCAGCCCTGGATGCGCGGATCCTCGGGTTCCGGGATGATCGGCAGAGCGCCGGTTTCGGCCTTGATGACCTCGACGATGGGTCCGGTGTCGACATCGTTGCGATCGGCGAGTTCGAGGAGGTTCTCGAGGTCGTCGATGAGGTTCTCGACGAGGTAGTCGTCTCCGGCGGACCTGGCGTCTTGTAAGCGGTGACGAACATCGTCGATCCTGCTGTCCAGCTGGTCTGCGAATTCACTCATCGTGCATCCGTCCTTCCGGGGATAGGCGGTCGGGGATGGGGTTGAGTCATCGCCGACGTGTGTTCGTAGCTCTCCGAGACCGGCGCGCACGCACAGCATCGGCTTCTGCATTGTCGCAGAGCTTTTCGAGAGTCGTATGTGTGTCCGTCACATGGTGACGAGAATCACTGCGACAGGGTATCATCTGCCCTTGCCAATGGGTACCATACAGTGCACAATGCTGGGGACACGATAGGCGACAGGGGCTGAATCTCCTTTTCAGCACACCCGACAGAGAGCGATGAGGCCATATGGCAACCGATTACGACGCACCTCGCAAGCACGACGACGAAATCAAGAGCGACTCGATCGAGCAGCTCAAGGCGCAGCGCTCGCAGGCGCAGGCAAGCAAGATCGACGAGGACGAGACGGCGGCGGCCGAAGGGTTCGAACTCCCGGGTGCCGATCTGTCGAACGAAGAGCTCTCCGTCCGCGTGCTGCCGAAGCAGAACGACGAGTTCACGTGCATGGAGTGCTTCCTCGTCCGTCACCGCTCGCAGCTGGCCAGCGATGAGGGCGGAATTCTCATCTGCACCGACTGCGCAGGCTGAGCCTCACTTCACGACGTCACGAACGCGCCCTTCCGGGGCGCGTTTTCGTTTCCCGGGGGAGTCCGTCCGGGCTGAGGCAGCCGCGCCCGCAGGATCGTCAGGACCCGAGGGCGGCGGCGAGTTCGCGCGGGTGACGGCTCGAGACGAGCCAGTACGGAGTGGGGTCGTTGACATCGTCGATGTCGATGCGCACGGACGTCTTCACCCACGGGCGGGTGACGAGGAAGGCACGGGCGTCGAGGCCGGTGCCGCTGGCGGTGCGGGCCGCCTCGGTGTCCAGTGCCCGGGCAGCGGAGATGAAGGCGCGGTCGATATGGGCCTCGCCGACGTAGAGCCTCTGTGCGGTGACGATGATCGTCACGGTCAGGGACCGCATCCACCAGCCCAGGAGCGCGAAGGTGATGACGGGCAGGACGAAGGCGCCGAGCGTCCACACGGGAAGGACCATGAGGGCCGTGGAGCCTGCGCCGATCGCGACGAGCACCCACGCGCCGACGGAGGGGCGCACCTTCTCCTGGTAGGCGACCTGCGGTTCGGTATGAGTCTGAGCCATGTGCTCCATTGTCCCACAGGGCAGGTTTTTGAAGCGTTCAGGCTGGGGGACTAGAGTGCATCCTTGTGACAGAAGGCTTGCAGATCGACATTACACTCGTCGACGAGGGTATGACCCCGCCGAACTACGCGCACGCATCGGACGCAGGAGCGGACCTGTGCTCCGCGATCGACTTCACGCTCGAACCCTTCGAGCGCAGAGTCGTGCCCACCGGAGTGGCGATCGCACTGCCCGCCGGACATGCGGGCTTCGTCCACCCCCGCTCGGGTCTCTCGAGCAGGCACGGGGTGACCGTGGTCAACGCGCCGGGGACCATCGACTCCGGATACCGCGGTGAGATCAAGGTGCCGCTGATCAACCTCGACCCGACGGTGCCGATGCGCATCTCCCGCGGAGACCGCATCGCCCAGCTCATCATCCAAGAGGTCAGACAGGCCGACTTCCGCGTCGTCGAGAGCCTCGACGACAGCGATCGCGGCGTCGGCGGCTTCGGCTCCACCGGTGGAGTCGTGTCCGGCCTCGGCAATACAGTGGAGTGAAGGACCATGGGACTGTTTTCACGATTCTCCAAGAAGAGCACCGACGAGACCGCAGAGGTCGACGAGACCGAGGTCGATGAGACCGAGGTCGATGAGACCGAGGTCGATGAGACCGAACTCTCCGACAGCAGCGTCGGCGATGACGCCTCCGACGACAGCGATGACACGTTGACGGTCGATGAGACCGAGGTCGACCCCGAGGATCTCGACGAGGACGAGATGCTCGAGAAGTCCGCTCCCTTCGACCGGGCCGAGAAGGGTCCGTTCGATGCGGCCGAGGACTACCCCGAGCTCAATCGCCTCGACCTCGGCGCGCTCAAGGTCCCCGTCGTCGACGGCATGCAGATCCGTCTCGACACCGACGACGAATCCGAGCGGGTGCTCGCCGTGACCCTCATCCACGACGGCGGCGGAGTCCAGCTCCAGGCGTTCGCGACCCCCCGGTCCGAAGGGCTGTGGAACACGGTGCGCCAGCAGCTGACCACGAGCGTCGAATCCCAGGGCGGGGAGTGCACGGAGCTGCACACCGGCCTCGGCCGCGAACTCGCCGTCGAGGTGCCCGCGAAGAGCGAGGACGGCCGCCCGAGCAAGCGCGCGATGCGCTTCGCCGGCATCGACGGGCCCCGGTGGTTCATCCGCGCCGTGTTCTCCGGCAAGGCCGTCACCGACACCGAGGTGCGGGCCGAACTCAGCGCCCTCGTCCGCGGCGTCGTCGTCGACCGCGGAAGCGAGGCGATGGCTCCCCGCGAACTCATCGTCCTCACCGCCCCCGAGGTCGAGGCCGCCGAGGAGACCGCGGACGAGACCGAGGACATCAACCCCTTCGCCCGCGGACCAGAGATCACCGAGGTCCGCTGATTCCGATGCACGGACTCATCTCCCGTCTCTCCCACGGCTTCGGCTCCCGCGACGACGACGCCCGTGAGGATCTGCGCACCGCCAGCCAGATCCCCGGCGTCTCGTGCATCGACACGGTCCCTGCCCGGTCGAGTGTGAGGGTGGCCGGCGTTGTCAGCGCACTCACCCGGTCGACGAACCTGGACAATCCGCGACTGACGATCACCGTCTCCGACGGCACCGGCGACGTCGAGGCGCAGTTCCTCGGACGCCGGGAGATCAGCGGCGTCAAGCCCGGGGCGCTCATCGTCTTGGAAGGCCGCTTCTGCGACCGCGACGGGGTGCTGCGGGCCTACAACCCGGTCTACGAACTCGTCGCGGCCCGCGACGACCACGACTGACGACCCCGCGCACGCGACGAACACATCCTCCGCAGGTGCACGTCGACACTGAATAGCAGAGCAGCCGTGACCAGTGAGGTCACGGCTGCGTCGTCTGCGGGCTCGGGTCTCAGCTCATTTCGCGGTGGCCTGGAGCAGGCTGAGCAGCGCCGACTGCTGATCGGGCGAGGAGAGGAAGAAGAGCTCGTCGCCTGCCTCGATGACGTCGTCGGGGCTCGGAGCGAACGCCCTCGCATTGCGGATGACGGCGACGAGCACGGTGTCGACGGGAAAGCTGATGCTGCCGATCCGGGAGGCCACGAGCTCGGAGGTCTCGTTGACGGTGAACTCCATGAGCCCGGCCTGCCCGCGTTCGAAGCTCATGAGGTGGACGAGCCCGCCCACCTCGACGGCCTCTTCGACGAGCGCGGTCATCAGCCTCGGCGTGGACACGGCGACGTCGACGCCCCAGTTGTCGTCGAAGAGCCATTCGTTCTTCGGGTTGTTCACGCGCGAGACGGTGCGCGGGACCCCGAACTCGGTCTTCGCGAGCAGGGACAGGACGAGGTTGGTCTTGTCGTCACCGGTCGCTGCGACGACGACGTCGGCCTCCTCGAGGTGAGCCTCACCGAGGCCGGAGAGCTCGCACGCATCGGAGAGCAGCCATTGGGCGCCCGGGATCTTCTCGTGCCCGAGGGCCTCCTTGCTCTGGTCGATGAGCAGCACGTCGTGGTTCTTGTCGAGCAGTTCCCTGGCCACGGAGCGGCCGACGGATCCGGCGCCGGCGATGACGACTCTCATTCTTCTTCCTCCCTGGCGGTCACGGGCTTGTCGAGGATGCGTTCGATCTCGGCGAGGCGGTCGACCGGGCACATGATGTGGACGAGGTCGCCGTCCTGGATGAGCAGGTCGTCGGCGGCGACGATGCCCTCGGACAGGCGGGTGACGTAGGCGACCCTGGCCCCGGTGGCCTCTTCGATCTCCTCGATCGGTCGGGCCACCCAGCCGGGGTCGAGGTGGACCTCTGCGAGGACGAGGTTGCCCGAGGGCTCCCGGTACTCCGTGATCGACCCCTGCGGGACGAGTTTGCGCATCACCTGCTCTGCCGTCCACCGCACCGTCGGGACGGTGGGGATGCCGAGACGTTCGAAGACCTGGGCCCTGTCGGGATCGTAGATCCGGGCGGCGACATTGGGCACCCCGAAGGTCTCCCGGGCGACACGCGCGGCGAGGATGTTGGAATTGTCTCCGCTCGAGACGGCGGCGAAGGCGAAGGCATCGGCGGTGCGGGCCTGGGTGAGGGTCTCCCGGTCGAAGCCGAGGCCCGTGATCGTCGCACCCTTGAAGTCGGGTCCGAGCTTGAGGAAGGCGTCGGGGTCACGGTCGACGACGGCGACCGAGTGACCATTGCCATCGAGTGCTTTGGCCAGCGTTGCTCCGACTCGGCCGCAGCCCATGATGACGAAGTGCATGGGTATCCCTTCTTGGCATGTGCTCTACCATTGGTGCTCGTGGCCAGCAGTTTTTCTGATGCCGTCAAAAGACTACTCGTTGGACGGCCGTTCCGCAGTGAGGACAGGCGAGCGCCTGCGCTCAAGAAGCGCATCGCCATGCCCGTCTTCGCCTCGGACATGCTCTCCTCGGTCGCGTACGCCCCCGACGAGATCCTCCTCGCCCTGTCGCTGACGACGCTGGTCTCGATCACGGCGGCCCCGTGGATCGGCATCGCCGTCGGCGCGGTCATCCTCGTCATCGTCGCGTGCTACCGGCTCAACGTCCGCGCCTACCCGTCCGGGGGCGGCGACTACGAGGTCGCGTCGAAGAACCTCGGGTCCAAGGCCGGACTCATCGTCGCCGCCGCCCTCCTCGTCGACTACGTGCTCACCCTTGCCGTGTCGATGACGGTCTTCGCCGCCTACATCACCACGGCCTTCCCGCTGCTCGCCCCCTACCGGGTGCCGGTGGCGATCGTCGGCATCGTCGTCATCTCCCTGCTCGGTCTGCGCGGTTCGCGGGCCAGGCCCGTGCTGTTGGCGATCCCCACGTACCTCTTCCTCGGCGCGGTCTTCCTCACGATGATCGTGGGCCTCGTCATGGTCGCCCTCGGCGACGTCCCACAGGCGGAGACCGCGGACTACACGATCGTCCACGACGCCGTGACCAACCAGGCGACCCTGGGACTGGCCACGGTCCTCATCGTCCTGCGCGCGTTCTCCTCCGGTTCGGTCGCCCTCGCCGGCGTCCAGACCGTGGCCACCGCGGTGCCCGCGTTCGAGAAGCCGCGCGGGAAGAACGCGGGCAACACGCTCGTCCTCTCCGGGTTCCTCGCCGCGATCATGCTCACGGGGCTGACGTACCTCGCCTCGGTGACGGGGGTGAAGTACGTCGACGACCCGCACCTCTACCTCGTCCGCGCCGACGGCAGCCCGGTGTCCGCGGAGTACGAGCAGGAGCCCGTGCTCGGGCAGCTCGCCCACACGATCTTCGCCGACACCCCGATCATGTTCTTCATCGTCGTCCTCGTCGCCGCCCTCGTCCTCATCGTCGCGGCGAACACCGCCGTCGAGGGCTTCCCGGGTCTGGCCTCCCGCCTGGCCCGCGACGGGTTCCTGCCGCGGCAGCTTGCGAGCAAGGGCGACCGGCTGACGTTCTCCAACGGCATCCTCCTCCTCGCCGTCGCCGCGATCGTCCTCGTCATCGCCACCCGCGCCTCGGCGACGACCCTCATCCAGCTCTACCTCGTCGGCGTGTTCGCGAGCTTCGTCGTCGGTCAGCTGGGCATGGTGCTCCACTGGAACAAGCGGCTGCGTCTGGTCATCGACCCGAAGGCGCGGCTGCGGATGCGGGTCAACCGACTCATCAACGGCGCCGGCTGCATCATCGCCGCGGGCGTCCTCATCGTCGTCATCGTCTCGAAGTTCCTCGCCGGCGCGTGGATCGCGGTCGCCGCGATGGCTGTGCTCTTCATCGTCATGGGCGCCATCCACCGCCACTATGCGCGGGTCGCGAGCGAACTCGCCCCCGACGCGGAGATCGACTCGCGTACGATCCCGTCGAACACGCACGCGATCGTCGTGGTCAACGACATCAACAAGCCCACCCTGCGGGCGCTGGCGTATGCGAGGGTGACCCGCTCGAGCCAGCTCGAGGCCGTCACCGTCGCCGTCGACGAGGAGGCCGCTGAGAAGCTGCAGCGGAGGTGGAATGAGATGGAGCTGCCTGTGCCGCTCACGGTGCTCGCCTCCCCGTACCGCGAACTCGTCCGGCCGCTGCTCGCGCACGTCTTCGCGATCCGCCGGCGTTCCCCGCGCGACCTCGTCATCGTCTACATCCCGCAGTACATCGTCGGCCGCTGGTGGGAGCACATCCTCCACAACCAGGTCGCCATCAAGCTGCGCACCAGGCTGCTGCTCGTGCCCAACGTCGTCGTCGTCTCCGTGCCGTGGCGGCTGCGGTCGTTCTCGCGCCAGCACCGCGGCAACGGCCCCGACTCCGAGCTCCCCCTCTACGGACAGGTATGAGATGACCGCCCACCCCGAACATCCCAGCGGGGAGGACCTCCGTCTGCGCATCGAGGGTCCTGCCGCCGGAGGTGCCTTCATCGCCCGGACCGAGGGCCGCGTCGTCTTCGTCTCCGATGCCCTGCCCGGCGAACTCGTCCGGGCCCGCACCGTGCCGGGGCCGGGGAAGGTGCTCCGGGCCGAGGTGACCGAGGTGCTCGAACCCTCGCCCCACCGGGTGCCCGACCGGCGCGCCGGTCTCCTCGCCGAGGCGGTCGACCCTTCCGGCCGAGCCGCAGAGGAGTCTGCCGGGGATGTCCTCTTCGGGGGCATGGAGTACGCCCACGTCGACCTCGCCCACAGTCGTGAGCTCAAGGCCCGCGTCATCGCCGATCAGCTCGAGCGCATCGGCGGCATCGAACGTGAGGTGAGCGTCGCCGCGGCGCCGGGGGAGACGACGGGCATGGACTGGCGCACCCGTGTCCAGCTCGCCGTCGGCCCCGATGGTGCGCTCGGCATGCTCCGGGCCCGCAGCCACGACGTCGTCGCCGTGAGTTCCGCTCCGCTCGCCGTCGATCCCATCGCCGAGGTGGACCTGCGCTCGCTGCGTCTGCGCGGTGCCGATCGCGTCGAGTTCGCCTCGGCGGGGGAGTCGGGGGCCGTCATCGTCCGCGGCGCGGTCGAGGCGGCGGCACTGGAGGACTTCGCGGCCCGGCTGCCGGCCGACTGGTCGCTGCTCACCGGGTCCAGCGCACCGGCGCGCTCGACCGCCCGCCGAGGCGGCGACCGAGGCAGGGGTCGCGGTCGTCGGCACCGCGTCGCCCGCCGAGGCGGGAATGAGTATCGCGGACTGCGCGTCGTCCGTGGACAGGACAGCCTCCTCGAGACCGTGGGCGGACGGGACTTCCGGGTCTCCGCCGACGGGTTCTGGCAGGTGCACCGGGCCGCCCCCGGACTGCTGAGCAGTGCTGTCACTGCTGCCCTGCCGAGCGATGTGCGCACCATCACCGACCTCTACTGCGGGGTCGGGCTCCTCGGCATCGGCGCCGCAGCGGCGACCGGAGCGTCGCTGTACGGGGTCGAAGGAGTGGGACCGGCGATCGAGCACGCACGCGCGAATGCGGTGGGCATCGATGCCGAGTTCGCCGCCGGTCGCGTCGATGCGGTGCCCGTGCCGGCCTCCGACGTCGTCCTCCTCGACCCGCCTCGCGCAGGTGCCGGTCCGGCCGTGACCGAACGTCTCATCGATGAGGGTCCGGAGACGATCGTCTATGTCTCATGCGATGCGGGCACGCTCGCCCGCGACCTCGCCGCGCTGACCGCCGGCGGGTACGGGATCGAGAGCCTCGAGGGGCTCGACCTCTTCCCGCTCACCGCGCACGTCGAAACGGTCACCGTGCTCAGGCGGTGACCGAGAGGATCCCAGCGACCGCCTCGGCGGACCCCTGCGCACCTGGGGCGGCGATGAACCGCAGTCCCGGGACCGCCTCGGCGAGGGTGGGTCTCAGTGCACCCGGGACCGGCGGGGGATGAGGACCAGGACGATGAGCGCGATGAACGTCGTGAGGAAGCCCCACAGCCCCCACCAGCCGCCCGAGCGGCCCTTCTCCTTGGCGATGGTGCTGCAGATGACGGCGAAGATGATGCCGACGAGCAGGGCGCCGAAGCCGAAGCCGGCGCCGAGGGTGAACGGATCCATGGTCTCTCCTTGATCGGGTCCTGCGAGGGGGCGGACGGTGTGAGGATCTGCCTCCAGCGTAGGCGCGCGACCACGGTCCGCGCGCTCGTGCGAACCGGAGACTCGGGGGAGGAAAACCCGATTCCGCACTGTCCGAATGGCGACTCGCCGAGGTGGTCAAGAGCACGACGATGCGCTAGAATTTATCTTGACGTCAAGATACTTTTGGAAACATTTGTGTCGCGTAAATCGGTGCGCGCGCAGGGCTGTGCCCGGTTTCTTGGATGAGTGTCGAATGAAACAGGAGAATCACGATGAGCAACGTCGATACGTTCAAATCGAAGAGCACCCTGACCGTGGGCGATACGGACTACGAGATCTATCGCCTCGACGCGGTCGACGGGTCGCAGAAGCTTCCGTTCAGCCTCAAGGTGCTGCTGGAGAACCTGCTGCGCACCGAGGACGGTGCCAACATCACCGAGGACCACATCAAGGCCCTCGCCTCGTGGGATCCCAGCGCTGACCCGAGCACGGAGATCCAGTTCACCCCGGCCCGCGTGGTCATGCAGGACTTCACCGGCGTGCCCTGCATCGTCGACCTTGCCACGATGCGCGAGAAGGTCGCCGAACTCGGCGGCAACCCGGACACGGTCAACCCGCTCGCCCCGGCCGAGCTCGTCATCGACCACTCCGTCCAGATCGACGCCTTCGGCACCGCTGATGCGATCGAGCGCAACATGGACATCGAGTACCAGCGCAACGGCGAGCGCTACCAGTTCCTCCGCTGGGGCCAGACCGCCTTCGACGACTTCAAGGTCGTCCCCCCGGGCATGGGCATCGTCCACCAGGTCAACATCGAATACCTCGCCCGCGTCGTCATGCCGCGCGAGGTCGGCGGAGTCCTCCGCGCCTACCCCGACACCCTCGTCGGCACCGACTCGCACACGACGATGGTCAATGGCCTCGGCGTGCTCGGCTGGGGCGTGGGCGGCATCGAGGCCGAGGCCGCGATGCTCGGCCAGCCCGTGTCGATGCTCATCCCGCGCGTCGTCGGCTTCAAGCTCACCGGGGAGATCCCCTCGGGCGTGACCGCCACCGACGTCGTCCTCACGATCACCGACATGCTCCGTCAGCACGGCGTCGTCGGCAAGTTCGTCGAGTTCTACGGTGAGGGCGTGGCCTCGGTGCCGCTGGCCAACCGTGCGACGATCGGCAACATGAGCCCCGAGTTCGGTTCGACCGCCGCGATCTTCCCGATCGACGACGTCACGATCGACTACCTCAAGCTCACGGGTCGCTCGCCCGAGCAGATCCAGCTCGTCGAGGACTACGCGAAGACCCAGGGCCTGTGGCACGATCCGGCCAACGAGGTCGCCTACTCCGAGTACCTCGAGCTCGACCTCTCCACGGTCGTGCCCTCGATCTCGGGACCGAAGCGCCCGCAGGACCGCATCGAGCTCACGGATGCGAAGAACCAGTTCGCCAAGGACATCCACAACTACGCCGCCCCCGGCGAGGAGTCGAAGTCCGCGCCCGTGTCCACCGGTGACGGACGGAACTTCGAACTCGCCAACGGTGCCGTCGCGATCGCCTCGATCACCTCGTGCACGAACACCTCGAACCCCTCGGTCATGCTCGCGGCAGGCCTCCTCGCCCGCAACGCCCGCAAGCGCGGACTGAACTCGAAGCCGTGGGTGAAGACCTCGATCGCACCGGGGTCGAAGGTCGTCACCGACTACTACACGAAGGCCGGGCTCATCGAGGACCTCGAGGCGCTCAACTTCTTCGTCGTCGGCTACGGCTGCACGACCTGCATCGGCAACTCCGGTCCCCTCGACGCGGAGATCTCCGAGTCCATCCAGGACAACGACCTCGCGGTGACCGCGGTGCTCTCGGGCAACCGCAACTTCGAGGGCCGCATCAGCCCCGATGTGAAGATGAACTACCTCGCGTCGCCTCCGCTCGTCATCGCCTACGCGCTGGCCGGAACGATGGACTTCGACTTCGAGAACCAGCCCCTGGGCAAGGACTCCGAGGGCGTCGACGTCTACCTCAAGGATCTGTGGCCGTCGCCGGAGGAAGTCCAGTCGGTCATCGACTCCTCGATCTCGACGGACATGTTCGACACCGAGTACGGTCGGATCTTCGACGGTGACGAGCGCTGGCAGGCGCTGCAGACGCCCGAGGGTGCGATCTTCGAGTGGGACGAGAACTCGACGTACGTGCGCAAGCCGAACTACTTCGACGGCATGACGCTCGAGACCGTTCCGGTCACCGACATCGAGGGCGCCCGGGTGCTCGCGAAGCTCGGCGACTCGGTGACGACCGACCACATCTCGCCCGCAGGTTCGTTCAAGGCCGACACCCCGGCCGGCAAGTACCTCGTCGAGCACGGCGTCGAGCGCAAGGACTTCAACTCCTACGGCTCGCGTCGCGGCAACCACGAGGTGATGATCCGCGGCACGTTCGCCAACATCCGCCTGCAGAACCAGCTCCTCGACGGAGTCCAGGGCGGCTTCACGCGTGACTTCACGCAGGCCGACGGTCCGCAGACGACGATCTACGACGCCTCGGTGAACTACCAGGCGGCGGGCATTCCGCTCGTCGTCCTCGGCGGCAAGGAGTACGGTTCGGGATCCTCGCGCGACTGGGCAGCCAAGGGCACGAAGCTGCTCGGAGTCCGCGCGGTCATCGCTGAGAGCTTCGAGCGCATCCACCGCTCGAACCTCATCGGCATGGGCGTCCTGCCGCTGCAGTTCCCCGTCGGCGAATCGGCCGAGTCGCTGGGCCTCGACGGCACCGAGACCTTCTCGATCTCCGGTGTCACCGAGCTCAACGAGGGCACGACCCCGAAGACCGTCAAGGTGACGGCGACCAAGGACGACGGCACGACCGTCGACTTCGACGCCGTGGTCCGCATCGACACCCCGGGTGAGGCCGACTACTACCGCAACGGCGGCATCCTCCAGTACGTGCTGCGCCAGCTCGCGACTGCCTGATCCGCTCCACCGACGTCCCCCGTCCAGGCCCTTGGCCCGGGCGGGGGACGTTCGCGTGTGCGGGCGGCGTGATGGAACGCAACCCCTGGGCTCGGCGGGCTGACGCTGGGACGGACGACCGCCTCGGCGGGGTGGGCCTGTGGCGGGCGCACGATCGCAACCGTCATGCTTAGCGACATAAACCACCTGTGCACGGGTGGTGTGTGGAGCTGCGGGTAGGAGATGCGGAGCGCCACCGAGGTTGTGGTGCTCCGGGTGGTGAGTGGAGCCCCGGGTGGTGTGTGTTGCTGCGGACGTTCGCCGAGGTGGGGGTTCTTCCCGCGCTTAACGCAGGGTGCGTTGTGCGCGGCATCGCCGGCGCAGACGAGCGCGGAATGTGTGACGGGGCGAACATCCTGCCGGGTGGGATGGGTGGAGACAAGCGAACGCGCTAAAATGTTCCGAGTGGAAACACCCGCACCAAAGCGGTCGACCGATCGTCGATCGCCGTCCAACCCGAGAAGCGAGGCCGCATGACATTCCTTGAGTCGATCGAGAGCCCTGCGGACCTGCGCGGACTCGACTCGGCCGAGTGCGAGGTCCTTGCGAAGGAGATCCGTGACTTCCTCGTCACGACGGTCGCGGGCACGGGCGGCCACCTGGGCCCCAACCTCGGCGTGGTCGAGATGACGATGGGATTGCACCGGGTCTTCGACTCCCCGCACGACACGATCCTCTTCGACGTCGGCCACCAGACCTACGTCCACAAACTCCTCACCGGGCGGATGAGCGAGTTCTCCAGCCTGCGCCAGCGCCACGGCCTCTCCGGCTATCCCAGCCGGGCCGAAAGCGAACACGACGTCATCGAGAACTCGCACGCCTCGGCGTCCCTGTCCTGGGCCGACGGCATCGCGAAGGCCCACCAGCTCAAAGGGGAGAGCGACCGTCACGTCGTCGCGGTCATCGGCGACGGAGCCCTGACCGGCGGCATGGCGTGGGAGGCGCTCAACACGATCGCCGCGGACACCTCGACCCCGCCGCGCAAACTCATCATCGTCGTCAACGACAACGGCCGTTCCTACGCGCCCACCGTCGGCGGATTCGCCGCCCACCTCGACGAGCTGCGGACGATGTCGAGCTACGAGAAGCTCCTGTCCTGGGGCAAGTCGACCCTGCAGCAGTCCGGTGCCCCCGGCCGCGCCGCCTACTCCGCGATCCACGGGGTGAAGAAGGGCTTGAAGGACATGGTCAGCGCCGAGCAGACCGGCATGTTCGACGAACTCGGCATCAAGTACCTGGGCCCCGTCGACGGCCACGACCTCACCAGCGTCGAGAAGGCGCTCACCCTGGCCAAGCAGTACGAGGGCGGCCCCGTCATCGTCCACATGATCACGCAGAAGGGCCAGGGCTACGACCCGGCCGTCAATGACGACGCCGACCAGTTCCACTCCGTCGGCGTCATCGACCCCGTCACCGGTCGTTCGACCCCGTCGAAGCAGACCTCGTGGACCTCGGTCTTCGGCGACGAAGTCCTCGAGATCGCCCGCGACCGCGACGACGTCGTCGCCGTCACCGCGGCCATGCTCCTGCCCGTGGGACTCGCGAAGTTCGCCGAGGCGTATCCGGATCGGGTCTTCGACGTCGGCATCGCCGAACAGCACGCCGTCGCTTCGGCGGCTGGCCTCGCCTACGGCGGACTCCACCCGATCGTGTGCATCTACGCGACCTTCCTCAACCGCGCCTTCGACCAGATCCTCATGGACGTCGCCCTCCACGGGCAGGGCGTGACCTTCGTCCTCGACCGGGCCGGCATCACCGGTCCCGACGGCGCCAGCCACCACGGCGTGTGGGACATGGCGATGCTGCGCATCGTCCCCGGCCTCAAGCTCGCCGCCCCTCGCGACGGCGCCCGCCTGACCGAGGAGCTGCGCGAAGCCGTCGCCGTCACCGACGCCCCGACCGTCATCCGCTTCCCCCGCGGCAGCGTCGGCGCCGACATCCCGGCCCTGTCCCGCACCGCCGACGGCGTCGACGTCATCCGCGAGATCCCCGCAGGGGCGGCCAAGGACGTCCTCATCGTCTCCGTCGGACCCTTCGCAGCCCGTGCCCAGGAGGTCGCCGAGGTGCTCGCCGCCAAGGGTCTGTCCTCGACGATCGTCGACCCCCGGTGGGTCCTGCCGGTCCCGGACAGCGTCATCGAGTTCGCGAGCGAGCACAGTCTCGTCGCCGTCATCGAGGACGGGGTGCGCCTCGGCGGCATCGGCTCGAGGATCCGCAGCGACCTGCGGGCCGCGGACTCGCGCATCGGCGTCGTCGAACTCGGTGCGCCCGACGAGTTCCTCCCGCAGGGCACCCGCGACGAGATCCTCGAGTACATCGGCCTCGACGTCGACTCGATGGTCTCCGAGATCGTCAACGCCCTGCCCGCAGAGGTCCGCGGACGCGCCGAACACGGCAGCCGTCGCGCCGTCTGAGTCTCAGCCGTTCGGCAGGGAGTCCAGGGCCGCGCTCAGCGCCGGTGCGGTGAGTCCCACCTGCCACGGGCGGGCACCGTGCTCGGTGAGGAACTCCTCGACATCCGTACGCCCAGACGCCGCCAACGACTTCACGAGCGCCGGCTGGAGGAGCACGTCGTGGGGCATCTCCTCGGTCTCGGCCACCTCGGCGACGGAAGCCTTGAGGGCGGCGGTGCGCTCCTTGATCTCCGTGTGACTGAACGGCGACCGGGGCAGCCTGCTCGGTTCGCGCTTGGGCGGCAGCTCCTCGGGGGTCAGCCGTCCGGCCCGGCGCAGGGCACGGAAGAGCCTCGCGGAATCGGCGCGTGAGAGCCTGGGCCAGCGGGCGAGGATGTCATCGCTCGACCGTGCACGGGACCGGGCGAGGTCGATGAGCTCCCGGTCGCGCAGCACCTTCGAGGGCGCGATGTCGGTCTCCGCGGCCATATCGTCGCGGGTCTGCCAGAGCTCCCGCACCCGTGCCAACTCCGCACGAGTGCTCAGCTTCGCCAGACCGTGCGTGCGCCGCCACGGCTCGGCGTGGACCTTCGGCTGGAAGGACAGCAGATGGTCGAACTCCTGCTTGGCATACTCCCACCGTCCGGCCTCGACGAGTTCGGCGGCGAGGACGTCGCGGATCGGCAGGAGCACCTCGACGTCGAGGGCGGCATAGTTGAGCCACTCCTCGGGCAAGGGCCTGGTCGACCAGTCCGCCGCCGAATGCTCCTTGGCCAGACGCACGCCCAGGGTGCGTTCGGCGACGGCGGCGAGCCCGAACTTCTCCCACCCGAGGAGCCGCGCGGCGAGTTCGGTGTCGAAGAGCACCGCAGGCACCATGCCGCGTTCCCGCAGGCAGGGGAGGTCCTGGGTGACGGAATGGATGACCCACTCGTCGTCCCCGAGGGCGGCATTGAGACCGGAGAGGTCGCCGAGCTCCTCGGAGTCGAGGAGCACGGTGCCCGAGCCTTCCCGGCGCAGCTGGACGAGGAAGGCGCGCTGACCATAGCGGATGCCTGACGCGCGTTCGGCGTCGATCGCGATCGGCCCGGTCCCTGCGGCCAGAGCTTCCCGGGCCGCGGCGAAGGCCGCGGGGGAGTCGACGACAGGGGGAACGCCGTGGGCGGGCGCGGTGAGAAGCGGTGGTTCGGTAGTCATCGACGGCGCCCGGGCAGGGCTGATACTCCTTCAGGAAGCGGTGGGAGACCTGCGACGGTGCACAGCAGGTCGATCCACGCCTCGAGGTGATCGCCGATCATCTCCGGTTCCGTGATGATCGGGGTCCACGAGGCGCGCAGCTCCAAGTCTATCGTCGCCGGCCGCGTGGCCAAGGTGCCGAAGCTCTCCGAGAGCACTCGCGTCGTCGTCCCGCCCGCGGCGAGCAGTTCGCAGTCGTTGGCTTCGAGGGCGTCCTCGAGCCACGACCAGGCGACATGACCGAGCATCGTCTCGTTGCCGAGTTCGTGTTCGAGTTCGGCCCGGATGTAGGACACGATCCGGAACGACCCCTCCCACTCCTCGGGGGCGTCGGGGTCGAAGAGGACGACGATGCGTCCCGTGGCGAGCTCCTCGATGGATTCGCCGCTCGCGGCGATGAAGTTCTCATCGGCCGTGACCTCGGCGCCGAGGGCGTAGGAGTAGGGGGCGAGCTTCGCGGGAGCCGGGATCTCCGAGATCGAGACGTTGTTCGTGTCCCGGGCTTCGCGCAGGACCGATGTCACTGCGCTGAACTCCGCCGGAATGCGGTTGAGAGGCGAGGTGTTGACCACACTCGACACGATAGAACAGCGTGCGAGCCTGCGGAATCATCCACGCCGAGGCGGGACGAAGTCATCGTGCGACGCCGCACCGGCCGGGCCTGCCCCCGTGCGCCAGGCCCGGCCCGACAGACGCAAGACGCTGCGTCTTGAAACCGCGCGCGGTTGGGCGACGAGGCACCTGGAATGGGAGGATGGGGCCATGACTTCAACCTTGCTGCCTGCCCTCCGCGGAGAGCCGATCGACCACACCCCCGTCTGGTTCATGCGGCAGGCCGGACGTTCGCTTCCCGAGTACCGGCAGCTGCGCGAAGGCACCTCGATGCTCGCCTCGTGCCGGGACCCCGAACTCGTCACCGAGATCACCCTCCAGCCGGTGCGCCGGCACGGCGTCGACGCCGCGATCTTCTTCTCCGACATCGTCGTCCCCCTCCAGGCTGCCGGGGTCGAGGTCGAGATCGTCGCCGGACGCGGGCCCGTCCTCGCCTCACCCATCCGGACCCGTGCCGACGTCGAGGCCCTGCCGGAGCTCGATCCCGCGCAGATCCCCGACATCGCCGAATCCATCGGCCGCATCGTCGCAGAGCTCGGCGAGGCCACCCCGCTCATCGGCTTCGCCGGAGCCCCGTTCACGCTCGCGAGCTACCTCATCGAAGGCGGGCCGAGCAAGAACCATGAGAAGACGAAGTCGCTCATGATCGCCGACCCGGAGACCTTCGCCCTCCTCCTGTCCAAGCTCGCCCGGATCTCCGCGACCTTCATCGACGTGCAGCTGACCGCCGGCGCCCGAGCCTTCCAGCTCTTCGACTCGTGGGCGGGCTACCTCAGCCGCCGCGACTACGACGAGCACGTCCTCGAGCACTCGACCGCCGTCTTCGACGCACTGTCCGGCCACGATGTGCCGAGCATCCACTTCGGCGTCCAGACCGGTGAGCTGCTCACCTCGATGTCACTGGCCGGATCGACGGCGATGGGCGTGGACTTCCGCGTCGACCTCGCCGACGCCGCAACCCGGGTGAAGCCCGACCAGGCCCTCCAGGGCAACCTCGACCCCGCGCTGCTCTTCGCCCCCTGGGAGGCACTGGCCCCGCGCATCGGAGAGATCGTGCGCGCCGGGCTCGCCCACGACCCCGGTTTCGTCTTCAACCTCGGTCACGGCGTCCTGCCCGACACCGACCCCGAGGTGCCCGGCCGCGTCGTCGCCGAGGTCCACCGCGTGTCCGCGGAGATCCTCGGGGAGGCGAACGCGAACCGATGAGCCGCATCACGATCGTCGGCGGCGGAGTCTCCGGTCTCGTCGCCGCTCACCGACTCGCGCCCGACCATGAGGTGCTCGTCCTCGAATCCGCCTCCCGCCTCGGCGGGTGCCTGGAATCGTCGACGCTGGGAGGATCCGTGACCGAGGGCATCGACCTCGGCGCCGAGGCGAGCCTCTTCCGCCGTCCCGAGACGCGGGAGCTCGTCGCCGCACTCGGACTCGACCCGGTCTTCCCGTCCCTGGAGCACGGCTCGCAGGTGCTCAGTCACGGTCGACTCCAGCCGATCCCGCGGGCCACGATCATGGGTGTGCCCGGCGATCCCGAGACCGTCGCCGAGCTCCTCGGCCCGGAGGCCACCGCCCGCGTCGCCGCCGAGGAGCTCACCGCACCGATCCCCGGTGAGGACACCTCGGTCGGGGAGTTCCTCGCGGACCGCCTCGGCGACGCCCTCGTCGACACGCTCGTCGACCCCCTGCTCGCCGGTGTCTATGCCGGCCGCTGCCGTGACCTCTCCCTCGCAGCGACCGTCCCCGCCCTGCTGCCCGCAGCCCTCGACGGCACCTCCGTGCTCGACCGGGCGGCGACCCTGCTCGCCGCGCGTGCCGAGGCAGCTCGGACCGAGGGATCCCGCACTGAGTCCGGTAGCCCCGAACCCGAACCGGTCTTCCTCAGCCTCGTCGGCGGCATCGGGGCCCTCATCCCCGCCCTCGCCGAGGCGATCACCGGGGCAGGCGGTCGGATCCGCACGGACACCCTGGTCACCGGGCTGCACCGGCCCGGGGACGGCTGGAGCGTGGAGACCGACCACGGTCCGATCGAGTCCGACATCGTCATCCTCGCCACCCCCGCCGACGTCACGGCAGGTCTCCTCGCCGAGGCGGCCCCCGGACCCGCCCGGACGCTGGGTCAGGTGCCCTACGCCTCGACCGCCCTCGTCGTCGCCCTCGTCGAACTCGGCGACGGTGACCTCGAAGGATCGGGGTTCCTCGTTCCTCCCACCGAGGAGGCCTTCATCAAGGCGTCGACGTTCGCCTCGAACAAATGGCCGTGGATGCGCGATCGCCTCCCCGCGAACACCGCGCTCGTGCGGATGAGCATCGGACGCTTCGGTGATGCGCCGGGCACGTGGCAGGACCTCGACGACGCCGAACTCACCGCCCGGGCGTTCGCCGACTGGCAGCGCATCACCGGACGCCCCGGCGACCGGATCGCGGTCTCCGAGGTCAAGCGCTGGGACCGCGCGCTGCCGCAGTACGTGCCCGGCCACCTCGGCGCGATGGACGACCTCGATGCGCAGATCGCCGGGATCCCCGGCCTCGAACTCATCGGATCCGCCTACGCCGGTGTCGGCATCCCCGCCTGCATCGCCCGCGCACACACCGTCGCCGAGCGCCTGACGCTCGCCCCGACCGCCTGAGCACCATCGAGCCCGACCCGACAATCGAACACCGACCCGACCACCGCAGAGAAGACACACGAGACGAAGGAGACGCCATGAGCGACTACACGCAGCCCACCGAAGAGCAGATCGAACGCGCCAACCAGGAGACCCGCTACATCGCGTACTCGGTCTTCGCCGCGGCCGCCGAACTCGGCGACGCCGACCGGGCCGAACTCGCCTCCGAGGTCGACGAGGCGCTCGCGCCCCTGCGTGAGCAGGGACTCGTCGTCCGCGGCATCTACGACGTCTCCGCCCTGCGCGCCGACGCCGATGTGATGTTCTGGTACCACGCGCCGACGATCGAACTCGTCCAGGCCGCGTACTCCGCACTCCGGAGGACCCTGCTCGGGGGAGTCCTCGAACCCGTGTGGTCGGTCGTCGGACTCCACCGTCCCGCCGAATTCAACAAGGCCCACCTGCCCGCCCTGCTCACCGACGACGAACCCGGTTCCTACATCTGCGTGTACCCATTCGTCCGCTCCTACGACTGGTACGTCCTCGACCCGGCGGAGCGGTCGCAGATGCTGCGTGACCACGGCATCGCCGCGGCACCGTACAAGGACATCAAGGCGAACACGATCTCGGCGTTCGCGCTCGGCGACTACGAGTGGCTGCTCGCCTTCGAGGCCGAGGAGCTCCACCGCATCGTCGACCTCATGCGCGACCTGCGCAACACGCAGGCCCGCCTCCACGTGCGCGAGGAGATCCCGTTCTACACGGGACCGCGCCGCGAGCTCGTAGACATCATCACCGACTGGCGCTGAGGGTTCGCGCCGGCGGAGACGACGAAGGGGGCCGAAGCCATCATGGCTTCGGCCCCCTTCTCAGCTGATCTGCCTCGCACTCAGCTCAGGCGGTGCTCACGCGCTCACCGTGGGTGCTGCTCAAGCGCTCACTCGGTCTGCGCTGTGCGCTTGACGACGTAGGAATGGCCGGCGGCGTCCGTGCGGACTTCGAGGCCGAGGGCCTCGAGTCGTTCGGCGCTGCGGTCGGCGTCTTCGAAGTAGCCGCCGGGACGGGTGCTGTCGACCTGGGCGGGTCCGACGATCTTGCGGAAGAATCGATTGAGCCACGCGACGTGGCGCTGGGGATCGTGTTCCTCGGTCATGGGGCTGTCCTCCTCGGGCTCTCCGACCGGGTGGATCCCGGTGTGCACGGACGCTCCGACAGTTCAATAGTACACTGAATATTAGTGCACTAACTAATTGGGGGAATGACACGATGACCGACCACGATCCACTCGATCTGGAGAGCCAGATCTGCTTCGCCCTCGCGGTGGCCTCGCGCAGCGTCATCGGCGCGTACCGTTCGGTGCTCGACCCGCTGCACCTCACCCATCCGCAGTACCTCGTCATGCTCGCCCTCTGGCAGCACGGTCGCCTGCCGGTGCGCAGGATCGCGGAGATGCTGCGCCTCGAACCGGCCACGGTCTCGCCGCTCGTCAAGCGCTTGGAGGCCCTCGACTACGTCACCCGCACGCGCAGCGCCGCCGATGAGCGCATCGTCGAGGTCGACCTCACTGCGACCGGGGCCGCGCTGCGCGCGCAGGCCGAGGCGATCCCGCCGGCGATGATGAAGAAGCTCGACATGGACGAGGCCGGCCTGCGCGCGCTCCATGCGACGATGACCGACCTCATCGCCGCCGTCGACGCCTCGAACGCCGCCGAGGCTGCCGCAACGGAATCTGCCGCCGAGGCGGGGAAGCCCTGAGCCGACCCGCTCAGCGAACCTCGGCGACGATGGGCCGCGACATCGGCGTGTGCTCGATCCCGTCCTCGTCGAAGCGCGGACCGTTCGGCGAGAACCCGAACCCCGCATAGAAGCCCTCGAGGTGCGACTGCGCGTTGAGGGTGAGCGGCTCACCGGGGAAGGCGGCGACGAGGTCGGCGAGCAGTCGCCTGCCCCAGCCGCCCCCGCGCAGGTCCGGATCGGTCACGACCCGTCCGATGCTGCGGGCGCCGGGCTCCGCCGCCGGCCCGTCGGTGAAGTCGGCGGGCAGCACCCGTGCGTACGCGGCCGGCATGAGACTGCGACCGCCCTGCTCACCGTGCGTATCGGCCATGATCCTTCCCTCACCGGGATAGAACGCATGGAGTGTGCCCTCGAGGGTGTCGACGCCGTCGAGGTCGAGGAAGACGCAGTCCTGTTCGACGACGAAGACCTGCGAGCGCAGCTGGAGCAGGCCGTAGAGCTCCGTCGTCGTCAGCTCCGCGAAGCGCTTGAGGACGAGGTCGGACACTCAGCCCTCCTCGTTGAGCCGCAGGGAGATCGAATTGATGCAGTAGCGCTGATCGGTCGGCGTGTCGTAGCCCTCACCGGAGAACACGTGACCGAGGTGGGAGTCGCAGTTCGCGCACCGGACCTCGATGCGGTCCATGCCCAGGGACGAGTCCTTGATGTAGCGCACCCGATCCTCGGCGAGAGGGGCGTAGAACGACGGCCACCCGCAGTGGGAGGCGAACTTCGTGTCCGAGGGGAAGAGGTCGGCGCCGCACGCCCGACACTGATACATCCCCACCGTCGTCGTATCGACGTATTCGCCGGTGAACGGCCTCTCCGTGCCGCCCTGGCGGAGCACGGCGAACTCCTCGGGGCTGAGCACGTCCTGCCAGTGGACCTCCTCGCCGTCAGCGGTGCGGGCATTCGATTCGCTCATGGTGACCTCCGATGTCGTGTGGGTGGGTGACGGGGACCGACGACGGTGACGACCATCGTCCCGGTCGGACGCCTCGGCGGACCCCTCCATGAGCTCAACAGCGTTTGGAGAGATCTCATTCCGTGGGAGACAATGATGCCAGGAGGTTTACATGGTCCGCGACTCTCAGTTCCCCACTCGTCTGCTGCTCGCCGCGGTCGGCGTCGGCGCCGGCATCGGGGCCGTGATCTCAGTGGCTTCCTCGGGACTCGCCGCGTACTTCGCCCGGCGCATCGTCGTTCCCGAGAACGCGCCCGAAGAGCTCGACATCCTCCACATCGACGGCTTCTCGCCCAATATGCGCATCCACCTGCCCGCCGATGAGGAGACGACGGTGCCCGGCACCTACGGCCTCTACTTCAACCAGGGCGCCGGACACGCGGTGATCGGCGACATCGTCGAATACGATCCGCGCTCGCGCACCGTCTCCCGTGAGATCCTCTCCGTCACCCGCGGCGACATCCGCCGCGCCCGGCGCGGCCGGTGGACCGGCGTCGTCTACCCCGATCCGCTCGCCGCCGGGGTGAAGTTCGAGGACATCACCCTGGAATCGGATGCCGGCTCCCTGCCTGCGTGGCTGCTGCCGACCGATCATCCCGACCCCTCGGACACGTGGGCGATCCTCATCCACGGCCGGGCGAGCACCCGCGCCGAAGGGCTGCGGGCCGCCCCCGTGCTCAACACGCTCGGTGTCCCCGCCATCGCGATGTCGTACCGCAACGACGCCGAGGTGAGGGTCGAGTCGTCCTCGCGCTACGGCCTCGGCGACACCGAATGGATCGACGTCGACGTCGCGATCGACTACGCGTTCGAGCACGGGGCGAAGCAGGTCGTCCTCTTCGGCTGGTCGATGGGCGGGGCGATCGCCTTCCAGGCCGCCTCCCGGGGGCGCAACCGCGAGCACGTCGCCGCCCTCGTCCTCGACGGTCCCGTCGTCGACTGGATCAACGTCCTCGACGGTCAGGCCCGGAAGAACATGCTCCCGACCCCCGTCGCGAAGCTCACGCTCGAGATGATCACGCAGCCGTGGGCGCGCCCGATCACCGGGCTCGAGACCCCGCTCGACCTCAGCCGCATGGACTGGGTGACCAGGGCCGCGGAACTCGATGTGCCCGTCCTGCTCATCCACTCCGACGACGACGAGTTCGTTCCCTCCTCACCCTCGCACGCGCTCGCCTCGGTCCGCCGCGACCTCGTGACGATGCCGCCGTATGCGAAGGCCAGGCACACGAAGGAATGGAACATCGACCCGGTACGCTGGGAGGACGATGTCGCGAACTTCCTCGAGACGAAGGTCCTCCCGCACGACTGAGCCCACCCGCACCTCGGCGACCGTGGGCACCGCTATGACCGCAGGCATCACGACGCCGGCACCGCACGCTGCGCGACGCCGCCCTAGGGCGTGAGGACGAGGGTGTCGACGGTGCTCCGGGCTACGGCACCCGGAGAGAACGCCCACGGCCGCGTCCGGTTCGCCGCCCAGTCCTCGGTCTGATCCGCATAGTGCGGGCTGAACGCGTGCCCCGACGCACCCGTGAGGTTGATCCAGCGGGAGTCGTCGAAGTCACTGAGGTCGACGATCTGGCGCATCGAGGGCACCCAGTCCGTCGCGAAGCCCACCGAGGCGTCCCAACCGGTGGCGTTGACGACTCCGGAGCCGCCGGAGACCTCGTAGGGCCCGCGGTTGAAGAGCTTCTCAACGGCCGAGATCCCGGACTCGCCGAGGCTGGCGTTGCGGATCGTCAGTTCGTGCAGGGTGCCCCACCGCCACGTCACCGGTTCCGGCCCGAGCAGGTCCTGTGTCCGGTTCCACGCCGAGCCCAGCGCCCGAGCGAGCGCCTCGTCCCGGTTCTCGACCTCCCCTTCCTTCCACCACGCCGAGTCGGGTTCGGTGAGCAGGTTGTCTATGACGCGGTACCAGTGGCTGCCTCCCGACGGGGCCACGCCCTTGGGCAGCTTGGGGCGGAAGACCTCGTCAAGGATCGTCGAGACGACGACGTTGAAATAGGCGGCCTGGGCGCTGTCGGCCGAATCCCGTCTGTCCCACCCGCGCAGCAGCTCCTGCCCGGCCGTGATGTCCTCATCACCAGCGGCGTCGACGGCGAGCAGGCGGGGCAGGAGCGTGTCGGCCATGGGATTGAGGTCATCGCCTTGGATGCGGGCGAAGTCCTGCGCGGTCACGGGACCGGCATCGATCGCCTCGGTGAGGAGGTCGGTGATCCGCGCAGCCCGGTCGCCGTCGTCGAAGTCATCGCCCAACCGCACGGACTGTCCGGGACGGGTGACGGGATTGTTCGCCGTGACGATCCACCCGCGTTCGGGGTTGAGCAGGGTGGGCAGTTCGTCGTAGCCGATCCATCCCTGCCAGTCCTGGGCCGACTCCCAGCCCATCCGGGGCATCATGCCGTCGGCGGTGCCGCGGCGGGGGATCTTCCCCGGCGCCTGATAGCCGATATTGCCGGACGTGTCGGCGTAGACGAGGTTCTGGCTGGGGACGTCGAAGAGCTCGGCGGCGGCGCGGAACTCCGTCCAGTTCGTCGCCTTGTTCAGCGCGAAGATCGCCGTGGCCGTGCGTCCGGGCTTGAGCGCCGTCCATTCGAGGGCCAGCCGGTAGCGCAGCCCGGCCATGCCCTCACCGGCGGTGGCCGAGTCCTCCCCTGTCGTCGTGTCGAGGACCCTGCGGTACGTGCTGTCGAGGTCGGAGATGATCGGCCCGTGCTTCGTCTCCCATACCGTGATCGTCCGCGGCTTCTCCTTTGCGATCCTGATCGTTTCCTGCCGTGTCCGCACGCGTTCGTTGCCTGCGTCGGAGAGCACCTCGGCGTCGTCGATCTTCTCCACGACGAGGTCGGTGACGTCGGGGCCGAGGTTCGTCATCCCCCACGCGATGTTCTGGTTGTGCCCGATGACGACGCCGGGCAGTCCGGAGAAGGAGAACCCGGAGACGTCGAACGGGCATTCGGGGCCCACGGTCCGGCAGCGCAGCCCCACCTGATACCAGACCGAGGGCATGGCCGGGGAGAGGTGCGGGTCGTTGGCGAGCAGGGGCTTGCCTGTGGCCGTGTGCTGCCCGGAGACCACCCACGAGTTCGACCCGAGGTCGTGGCTGCTCCTCCCGAGCAGGGCTGGCAGGCTGCGGAGCTGGTCGTCGAGTTCCCCGAGGTCGGACGGCAGCGACCCGGAGGCTGGGCTGTCTGTGCCCGGCGGTTCGTCGCCGGAGGACGCTGCCTTGGGGGAGGCCGAAACGGTGCCCCCGGCGTTCGCCTCGCCGTCCGTCCCGTCGCCGGCGTCCCTGTCATTCGCCGAGGCGGCTCCCGGTTCGGGCGGGGACGCCGGGTCCGATGCCGGCGGGGTCGGATCCGCCGGCTCGTCCGCCTCCGGGGGCACCGTGCCGTCGATGATCGTCGGGCGTTCGTCGTACGGGTAGTCGGGGTAGATGTCGGCCATCTGCTGGGCGTCGAGCGTCGAGGCGGAGATCGCCCGGTCGATCTCATCCTCGAGGTTCGACCGCAGATCCCAGGCCATCGCTTTGAGCCAGGCGACGCTGTCGGCTGGCGTCCACTTCTCGATCGTCACCGGCCCCGCCTGGAGGCCGACGATGCCGTACTCGAGGGACACCTCGGTGGGGGAGCGGTCGGCGAGGTAGGCGTTGACCCCGTCGGCGTAGGCCTGGTAGTAGCTCAGCGTCGTCTCATCGAGGCGGGACACCTCCTCCTCGGCGACCTTCCGCCAGCCGAGGGTGCGGATGAACGAGTCGGTTCGGAACTGAGAGGGGCCGAAGAGCTCGGAGAGGCGGCCCGCGGTGACGTGGCGGCGGAAGTCCATCTCCCAGAACCGGTCCTGGGCGTGGACGAAGCCCTGGGCGAGGAAGAGGTCGCGGGCCGTGTCGGCCTCGATGCGGGGGATGCCGCTGGCGTCGCGGGTGACCGTGACCCGGGAGTCGAGTCCGGGAATGCTGATCTCACCGTCGGTGACGGGGAAGGAACGGCGGACTGCGCCGATGCCGAGGAGCACCGCGATGAGGAGGAGGATGACGACTCCGGCGGCGACGCGGAGCACGATCCTGCCGCTGACGTGGAGGTAGGTTCCGCTGGGCGGGCGCATGGCCGATTCCAGGGGGCTCTGCGCATCCGGATCCGCGGCAGCCATGAGTCTCCTTCGACGTCGTCACCTCAGAGTATAGGCGCTCAGCCCCTGCCGCGGTCGGCCTTCCTCGAGGCGGGTTCGGGCGCCGGGGTTCCGGTGACCGGGGGCTTCGGCGGGTAGACGACGGTGACGAGGACGACGGAGATCATCATGAGCAGGAACCAG
The DNA here is from genome assembly GCF_037101285.1 of Brevibacterium metallidurans. Taxonomy (NCBI): domain Bacteria; kingdom Bacillati; phylum Actinomycetota; class Actinomycetes; order Micrococcales; family Brevibacteriaceae; genus Brevibacterium; species Brevibacterium metallidurans. The sequence goes on along the minus strand of NZ_BAAAAF010000006.1, from coordinate 168,513 downwards.
GCGACGAGCTTCGTCAGCGGCACGAGCTCCCAGCCGCCCGCCTGCGACGGGTAGAGCCAGGCGCCGGCGGCGGTGCCGATGTTCTCCGCGAGCCAGATGAAGAATGCGACGAGGAGGAAGGCGAGGAGGACCGGCATGCGCAGGGTGCGGGTGTGGACGCGGAAGTGCATCATGCAGCGGGCGTAGACGACGACGGTGGCCGCGAGGAGGACGAGGCGGATGTCGGGCAGCCAGTGGTGGGAGAAGAAGTTGACGTAGATCGCCGCGGCGATGACCGCGGTGATCCACCTCGGCGGATAATGGCTGAACCGGAGGTCGAAGAGCCGGTGCACGCGGACGAGGTAGGACCCGACGGCGGCGTACATGAACCCGGTGAAGAGGGGGACTGCCCCGATGTGGAGGACGCCTCCGGGGGCGTAGTTCCACGATCCGACCGAGGTCTTGAAGATCTCCATCCCCGTGCCGACGAGGTGGAAGAGGATGATGACGAGGAACTCCCGGCCGGTCTCGAGGCGGAAGACGAGCATGCCCGCCTGGATGAGGACGGCGATGATGACGAGCAGATCGTTGCGGTCGAGCGCGGCACCGTCGGGATACCACCAGGAGGTGGCGATGATGGCGGCGAGCATGAGTGCGCCGAAGAGACACGCCCAGGCCTGTTTGATCCCGAAGACGAGGAACTCGCGCACCCCGGCGGGCACCCGGGTCAGCCAGCGGTTGGCGAAGCGGTCGAGGAGGATCTCCGAACGCGTGAGTTCGGGCCGCGAGCCGGTGCGGTCGGTCGTCATGGGAGTCCTTCGGCAGGTCGGTCCGGGACCTCAAGACTACCGGCATCGTCCCAGGCCACCGAGGTGCCCGGGCGGTGCGTCCGCACCGTGATCGTCTTCACAAGGGACTCTCAGCCGCGTATCATCGCAGGCGTCACCGAGAGGAAGCATCATGCGCACTTCAGCCCTGTCCCTGACCGTCTCCGCCGTCACCGCACTCGTCCTCACCGCCTCGGTGAGCACCTCCGCGCTCGCCGCCGAGCTCGGCAGTCCCGACGATCCGACCACCCCCGCGAGCCCGAGCGATTCCGCGCCGGACCCGGCCGCGACCTCGGCGCCGGATCAGAGCACCGGTCCGGCCGCACCCTCGCAGCAGGCCGGTGGGACCGCGCTGAAGACGCAGTCCGCCCAGCCGGGCGACGTCACGAGCATCGACCTCGAGTCCGACGAGGTGACCATCCTCGGCGCTAGGTGGTCGGGGGAGGACCCGCAGCTCGAGTTCCGCTCCCAGCGGTCGGGCACCTGGACCGACTGGCAGGAGCTCGGGGTCGAGGACGAGGGCGGACCCGATGAGGGTTCCGCCGAGGCGAAGCAGGCGACCGCGAGCCCCGCCGAGTCCGAAGCCGTGCCCGTCCTCGACTCCACCAAGCTCGAAGTCCGCTCGACCGACGGGTCGGCCGCGACCAAGGACCTGAAGATCACCACGGTCTCGACCCCGGTGACCGCCGCGGACAAGGCGATCACCCCGCCGCCGGCCCCCGATCCCGCGGACGGTCTCTCCCCGCAGATCTACGATCAGGGGCTCAAGGCGAACATCGTCACCCGCAAGGAGTGGGGTGCCGATGAGAGCCTCGTGCGCTGCCGGTCCGACCAGACCTCGAGTGCGAAGGGCGTCTTCCTCCACCACACCGCCGGGTCGAACTCGTACACGCAGGCGCAGGCGCCGGGCATCATCCGCGGCTACCTCACCTACCACACGCAGTCCAGCGGGTGGTGCGACATCGGCTACAACTTCCTCGTCGACCGCTTCGGCACGATCTACGAAGGCCGGGCGGGCAGCATCGACAAAGCCATCACCGGTGCCCACGCCTCGGGCTTCAACTCGTACACGATCGGGGTGGCCGTTCTCGGCACCTACAACAGCTCCGCCCCGAGCTCCGCCGCACAGCGGGCCGTCGAACGCGTCGTCGCCTGGAAGGCGAACATGTTCGCCTTCTCACCCACCGGGTCGATGACGCTGACCTCCGGCGGGGGAGGCACCTCGAAGTACCCCGAGGGTCGGAAGGTCACGCTCAAGACGGTCTCGGGCCACCGGGACACGAGCTATACGGACTGTCCGGGCACGGCGTTCTACAACCGCCTCGGCGCGATCCGCACCGCCGCCGGACAGCTCCAGTCCTCGCTGGGCTATGTGACGAAGGGGGCGATCGGGGCCTACTACCGTGAGCATCGGGCCGAGACCGGCGAACCCACCGGCGTCGAACGACCGCTGACGAACCCGGACGGGGCCTACCAGCACTTCGCGAAGGGCACCGTCTACTGGTCGCAGGCCACAGGTGCCCACCTCAACAAGGGCGGGATCAGGACTGCCTATGCCGCTCTCGGGTATGAGAAGGGGAAGCTCGGCTTCCCGACCAGCGACGAGGTCACCTTCAAGTACCGGACGAGCGCGGTCTACCAGACCTTCCGGAACGGGATGATCACGTACTCGTCGACGACGAAGGGCCAACCGCTGAGCGGCGGCTTCCTCACGAAGTGGAAGGCCCTCGGCTGGGAGCGCAGCAGTCTCGGCCTGCCGACGAGCGGCGAGTTCTCCTCCGGCGGCAAGACCCACCAGAACTTCGAGAAGGGGTACATGACGTTCACCTCGAGGGAAGGGGTGAGGGTCTTCGCGGGCTGAGGCCCGGGCCGGCCGTCTGCAGGCCTCGGCCCTGGCTGTGCTTCTCCGACAACTTAGACTGGGCGGATGCGCATCCTCCTCTTCGGCGCCTCCGGCTGGGTCGGCAAGCGCCTGGCCGAGCACCTCTCGACCGACCACGAGGTCATCGGCGTCGTCCGCTCCGCACCGAGCTCTCCCGTCGCCTTCACCCCACTCGTCGTTCCCGACTGGGTGCGCTCGCCGCACACGATCGCCGCGGCGCTGGCCGACCGGGATCTCAGCGTCGATGCGACGCTCGCCGCCGTCGGCGGCTGGTATGTCGACGGGCCGATGCTCGACCGTGGACTCGAGTCCTTCGACACCGATTTCGACACCTACCTGCGCGCGCACTTCTCGGCGTGCACGGTCGCCGCGACCCTCGGGGTGGGCACCCATCTGGCGCTCAACGGCGTCGCGAGCATCGAGGCCTGCGTGGGATCGGGGGCGATCAGCGTGTTCGGGGCCGGACAGCAGATGCTCATCCGCGTCGCCGACGCCGAATCCGAGACCGTGGACTTCCGCGAGCTGACGATTCTCGCCCCACTGCACGGCGACGGCCGCAACGACCTCGAAGGCGGGGTCGAGACGATCGGCATCGACATCGTCGCCGAGGCCGTCACCCGGATCCTCACTCTCGGCACGACCGAGGTCCTCACTCGGCTCACTCCGCCGAACGCTCCGCAGTCGACACCCTCAGCGCCGATCCCACCCGCTCACCCGGCGTGACGCCGGTCCGCCCGTTCACCCGGCGTGACGCCGGTCCGGCGTGACGCCGCTCCGTGCGTGACGCGTCCGCTCATTCGGCGGGCGGATCGGCCTTCGCATAGCGGACGATGACCTGGTCACCGCGCTGCTCGACGCCGTCCATCTGCAGCTCGATGTCGGCGTCGAGACCGGAGAAGTGGGTGCGCTCGTCGTGGAGGTAGCGCGGGGTGATGCTCAGATGCAGTTCGGTGTCCGGGTAGTGCGCGAGCACCCGGTAGGCGAGGTTCGGGCCGGACTCACAGAGGATCTCGTCGCTGTTAGACTCCAGGCCGGCGACCACCTCGGGCAGGGTGTGCGGAGTGAAACCCACGGCATGGTAGTTCAGGCCGCGCTCGGCCAGCTGTGCGGCCAACGCCTGCGGATCGGACTCCGTGAGGACGTGGACGGGGGTGTGCTCGAGGGCCTTGCCGGGGGCGTTGATGACCGGCAGCTTCGGGTTGAGTGCGGTGCGCCGGTCGATGATGATCGCCCCGGCCCGCCGGCGCAGGGAGACGAAGTACGCGAAGTCCGTGGGCGTCGAGACCCCGGTCGACCACCCGTCGTGGGCGTAGGCGCCGTTGATCGTCTGGACGAGGGCGATGGTGATCGTGCGCGTCACCGCTTGAGCTCCGCGACGGGTCCCATCGCGATCCGCGGCTGCGCCTTCGGGTCGAGGGTTCTCATGATCCACAGCAGGTCATTCTCCTTGAGTGTCACACAGCCGTTCGTGCCCGACTCGTGGTCGAGGTGGAGCCAGATGCCCCCGCCCTTCTCCTTGCCCTCGGGCCGGGTCCGATCGGTGGGCGGGGTGCCGAGTCTGCGGTTGTAGTCGATGGCGACGATGTAGTCGAAGACCCGCGTGTAGGCCTCCCCGTAGGCGGCGGTCGCCGAGGCGGGCAGTCCGTCGTCCTGCGTGTAGCCCAGCTTCGTGCCCGGGTTCTTCTTATACCCGCCGGCATCGGTGAGGGTGAAGACGCCGATCGGCGTCGTCTTGTCGCCTTCGCGACGGTCGGCGAGCCAGCCGTTCGACCCGTTGTGGGTGGGGAAGGTCTTCCGTTTCTCCCACACCCCGTCCTCGCGTTCGTAGAAGCTCAGCTCACCGGAATCTGCGCTCGCCTTCTCACTGCTGACGACGATGACCTGGCTCGTCTCCGCGGGGATCTGTGCCGAGGTCTCCGGCCCCAGCCCGGGGATCGCTGTCGCTGCGGTCCCGTTCCCGTCCGCCGAGGCGGCTCCCGGCTTCCCCGGGTCGAGCTGGGCGGGGACGGCGAAGTCGCCGACCCTCGGCTGCTGGGCCGGAGCGGCGATGTGCCGGTCGGGAGCCTCGTCGGTGGGTGCGCACGAGGCGAGTGCGAAGGCGAGCCCGACGATGCCCGCGCACAGGCGGGTGCGACGGCTGAACATGAGGCCATCCTCTCACGGTCCTGAGAGGGGCTCCGGGCGCGTCTGTGAGAAAATGGTCCGCATGAGCATTCCACCCGTGCCGAGCCATCCTCCGCGCCCCGGGCGCCGGAAACCGGCCGAGGAGACTCCGGATTCGATCACCACCCAGCTCTTCATCGGCCAGGACAAGCCCGCCGAGGCGGACGGCTCGACCCAGGCGCTGAGCGCCGAGGAGATCGACCGTCTGCGTTCGATGGCCTCCGGCGACGGCACCGAAGCCACCGAGGTCCTCAGCCTCGACGAACTCCGCGCACTCGCCGCCGCCGAAGGCGGTCAGCCCGACGAGGAGACAGGGCCGCTGCCGCGCCGGGCGAGCTCGTCCGACATCGCCGAGGCGCAGGCCGCGGCCGCCCCTCGGCAGTGGAACCCGCAGGGCACCCCGCACTACGGCGGAGCAGAGGGACCCGGACGCGGTGACGCCGGTTTCGGCGCCGCGGCTCCCGGTGCTTCGGCTCCCCGCGCTGCGGCCAACGGGTATGGCCCCCAGCGAGGCGGAACGGGTCCGCGCGGAGGCACTCCTGCCCCGCAGGCGGGCGCCGGCTATGCGAACGGCTACGGCAACTACCCTGCCGGTCCCGCTGGCCCGGGCGGGCCGGGTGGTCCAGGTGGCCCTGCTGGTCCGGGTGGGCCGTACCGTCGTGAGCCCGAGACGAGCCGAGTCCCGGCCTGGCTGTGGGTGCTCGCCGCCTTCGCCCTCGTGCTCGCCCTCGGCATCGTCGGCTACATCGTCTGGGATTCTATGCAGAGCAAGGACGACGTCACCTCGGCGCCCGTGTCCTCGAGCGCCGAACCGAGCCTCGAACCCACCGAGGACAGCGGGTCCACCGAGACGACGAGCCCGCCGGCCGCGGTCGAGACCTTCGCCTCGCCGTCGGGCAACATCGAATGCACGATCGACGACGAGCGCGCACGCTGCGTCATCAAGTCCTTCGACTACACGCCGCCGGAGAAGCCGGCGGACTGCCAGATGGACAACTGGGGATCGGTCGTCGTCGCCAACAAGGACGGCGCGGGCTTCTCATGCCGCGAGGCCCCGGCGAACGCCGGACCGGCCCGGGTGCTCGGCTACGGCGAGAAGGTCTCGGCCTCCGGGATGACGTGCACGTCCTCGGAACAGGGGATGACCTGCACCTCGGACTCCACCGGCGTCGGATTCACCGTCCGTCGCGCTTCGGTCGACTTCCTCGGCGACTGAGGCCACGACGACCGAAGTACCGGCACAGCGTCCGGTCGACCACCTCGGCGTCTGAGGTCCCGGCGACCCTCCTGCCGACCACCTTGGCGACGTACTCCGTGATCGCCCGCCGACCCACCACCTCGGCGGGCGAGTCGGATCGTCTTGAGATGTGGACATGGCGTTCGCCTCGGCGAGATCGCGGACTACGGTGGAGGCGTGGCTCACAGGTTCCTCCTCCTTCCGTGCCGCGACGAGTCCTGAACGGACAGCATCCTCGTCGCGGAGTCCTCCATGCTGATCCCCACGACGAGAGATGACGAGGAATGATGAAACTGCAGCAGCCGACCCCCATGCCGTATCGCAAGTACAAGTCGTTCCAGGACCGCATCGCGCTCGACATGCGCGACCGCACCTGGCCCGACCAGGTCATCCGGAAGGCCCCCCGCTGGCTGAGCACGGACCTGCGCGACGGCAACCAGGCGCTCATCGACCCGATGACCCCCGACCGCAAGCGGAAGATGTTCGATCTCCTCGTCAAGCTCGGGTTCAAGGAGATCGAGGTCGGGTTCCCCGCCGCCAGCCAGGTCGACTTCGACTTCGTCCGCTCGATCATCGAGGACGACGCGATCCCCGACGACGTGCGGATCTCCGTGCTCACGCAGGCCCGTGAGGATCTCATCGAACGCACCGTGGAATCGCTCGTCGGTGCGAAGATGCCGACCGTCCACCTCTACAACGCCACAGCTCCGGTCTTCCGCAAGGTCGTCTTCGGCTTCGATGGCGACGGCTACGACCAGACCCGCGACATCGCCCTTCAGGGCACGCAGGCGGTGATGAAGCACGCCGAGACGATGCTCACAGGCTCCGACTTCGGCTACCAGTACTCGCCGGAGATCTTCGTCGACACCGAACCAGAGTTCGCCCTCGACATCGTCGGCAGCGTCCTCGACATGTGGCAGCCCGGCACCGGCCGGGAGACCGTCGTCAACCTGCCCGCCACCGTCGAACGCGGCACCCCGAACACGTACGCCGACCAGATCGAATGGTTCTGCCGGAACATGCCCTACCGCGACGAGGTGGCCGTCTCCCTCCACCCGCACAACGACCGGGGCACCGGGGTCGCGGCCGCCGAACTCGGCATCATGGCCGGCGCCGACCGGATCGAAGGCTGCCTGTTCGGCAACGGCGAGCGCACCGGCAACCTCGACCTCGTCACCGTCGCCCTCAACCTCTACACGCAGGGTGTGGACCCCGAACTCGACTTCTCCGACATCGACGAGGTCATCCACACGGTCACCGAGTGCAACCAGATCGGCGTCCACGAACGCCACCCCTACGGCGGCGACCTCGTCTTCACCTCGTTCTCCGGTTCCCACCAGGACGCGATCAACAAGGCCTTCGCCGACCGTGAGCGCCATGCGAAGGCCGACGGCGTGCCCGTGGACCTCATGGAATGGGACATGCCCTACCTGCCCGTCGACCCGAAGGATCTGGGCCGGTCCTACGAGGCGATCATCCGCGTGAACTCGCAGTCGGGAAAGGGCGGGGTGACGTACCTGCTCAAGAGCGAGTACGGCCTCGACCTGCCGCGCCGCATGCAGGTGGAGTTCTCCAAGGCCGTCCAGCAGCACACTGAGGCAGGCGGTGAGCTCACCGCCGAGGAGATCCGCCGCATCTTCAACCACGAGTACCTGCCCAGCGACGACCCCGACCAGTCGTGGGGCCGCTTCCAGATCGTGGGTCTGCGCACCGAGTCCGGTGCCGTCGACGACACGTCCTCCTCGGAGCGCATCGAGGTCGACCTCATCGTCGACGGTCAGGAGCGGACGTACGAGGGCCGCGGCAAGGGTCCGATCGACGCCCTCGTGAGGGTGCTCAACGACAACTTCGACATCGACATGCGCCTGCAGGACTACACGGAGCACGCGATCGGCTCGGGCGCGGACACGATGGCCGCGGCCTACGTCGAACTCGCGATCGACGACCGAGTGCGGTGGGGTGCGGGCCTGCACCCGAACATCACGAAGGCCTCCCTCAAGGCCGTCATCTCCGCGGTCAACCGGGCGGTGCGCGACCGCGAGGAGTGAGTAGGCGGCGACGCTGGGGCGCCGGTTCTCGTCGGGTCGCGCCGGGGATGCCGGGGCGGGGACGCAGAGGCGATAACACGCTGTGGGGCGGGGGCGTCGGGGAGATATCACGCTTCAGGGCGGCCGCCTCGGCGGGCTGTGACTCCCACCCGTGCAGCCGAGCTCGATCCACGCGCAGTTGGAATTCCGCGTCCGGGGCGACGCGGAATTCGGGCGGAGCGTGGGTCGAGTGCGCCAGGTTTCGCGGATGTCGCGGAATTCGGGCGGAGCGTGGATCGATCACCGGTCTCGCTCACGTGCATCCGCGGCTGACCTCGGGACGCACGGGTCGACGGCAGGCGGCGACGCGCTCCGTGACGATGCGGGCCGCGATCGCTGCCCCGCCGGTCGCAGAAGCGCCGGCCGGATGCGCGACACTCACGGAGCGCAGCGGGGCGATCCCCGCCGCGCTCTGCGATAATGGATCGGTGCACAGCTATCGTGATGAGGGCATCGTCCTCACGGGCCACAAGCTCGGCGAAGCCGATCGCATCGTCACCGTGCTCACCCGCAGCCACGGACTCGTCCGGGCCGTCGCGAAGGGGGTCCGGCGCACGAAGTCGCGGTTCGGCTCCCGCCTCGAGCCGTTCATGCTCGTCGACATCCAATGCCATGTCGGACGCAACCTCGACATCGTCACCCAGGTCGAGCTCATCGAACCCTTCGCCCGCGGCATCGGGGCGGACTTCGACGCCTACTCGGCCGCCTCGGTGATGGCGGAGACGGCCCGCACCATCACGGAGGCCGAACCCGTCTCCCGCCCCCAGTTCCTCCTCCTCGTCTCAGCCGTGCGCTCCCTGTGCAAGGGCGAGCACCCGCCGAGGCTGTCCCTCGACGCGTACCTCCTGCGGGCGATGTCCGTGGCCGGGTGGGCGCCGAGTCTGCTCGACTGCGCCCAATGCGGGGCGCCGGGACCGCACCGCGCGTTCTCCGCAGCCCTCGGGGGAGCGGTGTGCTCGAGCTGCCGGCCCAGCGGCGCGGCCCTGCCCGACACCGATGCGCTCGACCACCTCGCCGCCCTGCTCACCGGGGACTGGGAGAGTGCAGAGGGCTCGGACCTCCACGACCAGATCGACGGGTCGAAGCTCGTCTCCGACTGGGTCTCGTGGCACCTCGAACGCAACATCCGATCATTGTCTGTCCTGGAGCGCACGTGACCTACCCTGCCCCTCCCGTCCATCCGAGCGGTGCGCGGCCGCCGCGCCTCGACGCGAAGTTCGTGCCCGCCCACGTCGCCGTCGTCATGGACGGCAACGGCCGGTGGGCCAACGAACGCGGCCTGCCCCGCACCGAGGGTCACAAAGCCGGCGAGGCCTCCCTGCTCGACGTCATCCACGGAGCGATCGAGATCGGCGTCGACTACCTGTCCGCGTACGCGTTCTCGACGGAGAACTGGAAGCGCTCTCCCGAGGAGGTCCGCTTCCTCATGGGCTTCAACCGCGACGTCATCCGCCGCCGCCGGGACGAACTCAATGCGCTCGGGGTGCGCATCGTCTGGGCCGGGCGGCGGGGTCGTCTGTGGCGGTCGGTCATCGACGAACTCGAGACCGCTGCGGAGATGACGAAGCACAACACGGGTCTGACCCTGCAGTTCTGCGTCAACTACGGCGGGCGCTCGGAGATCGTCGACGCCGTCAACGCGATCACCGCCGAGGTGGCCGCCGGGAAGCTCAAACCCGGGAAGGTGAGCGAGAAGGCCATCCGCTCGCGGCTCTACGCCCCGCAGGTGCCCGACGTCGACCTCTTCCTCCGGTCCTCCGGAGAGCAGCGGACCTCGAACTTCCTCCTCTGGCAGTCCGCGTACGCCGAGATGGTCTTCCAGGACGTGCTCTGGCCCGACGTCGACCGGCGCACCCTGTGGGCGGCCATCGAGGAGTACGCGCGCCGCGACCGCCGCTTCGGCGGCGCCGTCGACAAACCGGGGGAGACCTCAGGGGTGTGACGCCTGCCGCATTCGGGTTTGCGCCAGTTGACGTTGAGATGGCCACTGCGCGACCTGGCCATCTCAACCTGAACTGGCGCAAACCTGTCTTCCACGCTCGACCGTGGTCGGGAGCAAGCGCCCTCACGCCCGGAAGCCGCCTCGAAGGGGCAGTGATCGGAGGTTGAGCTCACTTCGGTCTGCAGGGCACAGTTCGTGAACTGGGCTCCCGAGACTCAGGTGAGCTGGAACCGTTAGCGGGCAGCGGCCGCGGCTGCCGACGCGGCCACAGCTGCCCAGCGGCCACGGCTCGGCGCCGACGGCCGCGGCCGCCGATAACCTCAGTAGCGGTCGCGTGAACGGTCGCGGTCGCGGCCGCCGAACTTCTTGCCCCCGCCGCGGCGGTCGCCGCGGAAGTTGCGGTTGTCGCCGGGCTGCTTGTCGAAGTTGCGCTTCTTGAACGGACGGCCCGGACGACCCGAGTCGGGACGGATGTCGATCGGACGCCCCTGGATCTCGGTGTGCGCGAGCTTCCTGAGCACGCCCGGATCGAGATCCTCGGGCAGGTCGACGAGGGTGTGATTCGAGCGGATGTCGATGTGGCCGATCTGCTTCGAGGTGATGCCGCCTTCGTTCGCAATCGCGCCGACGATCGAGCCCGGCTGCACGCGCTCGTTGCGGCCCACCGCGAGACGGTAGGTGACCATGCCCTCACGGCTGCGGCCGCCTCGCTCGCGACCCGGCTTGCCGTCGCGGTCACGACCCTGCTTGCCGCGGGCGGGCTCGGGCATCGGCTCGGCCTTGAGCGAGTTCGACTCGAGGACCATCGAGGCCAGAGCCGCCGCGATGTCCGTGGCCGGCACGTTGCGGCTGAGCTCGTACTGCTCGATGACGGTGGCGAGCTCGCTCAGCTCCGTCGTCGCCAAGGCATCGTCGATGCGCTTGGTGAACTTCTCCACCCGGGTGTTCGTCAGCTCCTCGACGCTCGGCAGGGTCAGCGGCTCGACCTTCTGCTTCGTCGCGCGCTCGATCGACCCGAGCAGACGCTGCTCGCGCGGGGTGATGAAGAGGATCGCCTCACCGGAGCGACCGGCACGACCGGTGCGGCCGATGCGGTGGACGTAGGACTCGGTGTCGTGCGGGATGTCGTAGTTGACGACGAGCGAGATGCGCTCGACGTCGAGACCGCGCGCGGCGACGTCGGTGGCGACGAGGATGTCGATCTTGCCCTCGCGCAGCATCTCGACCGTGCGCTCACGGGCCTGCTGCGGGATGTCGCCGTTGATGGCCGAGGCCTTGAAGCCGCGGGCGCGCAGCTTCTCCGCGAGCTCCTCGGTGGCCTGCTTCGTGCGGACGAACATGATGATGCCGTCGTACTCCTCGACCTCGAGGATGCGGGTGAGCGCGTCGAGCTTGTGGGAGTGCTGGACCATGAGGTAGCGCTGACGGATGTTCGACCCGGTCTGCGACTTCGACGCGACCCGGACCTCTTCGGGGTCGTTGAGGTACTTGCCGGTCAGGCGGTGGATCGAGGTGGGCATCGTCGCGGAGAACAGTGCGACCTGGCGGGAGTCGCCGGTGGCGTTGAAGATCTCCTCGATGTCCTCGGCGAAGCCCATCTTGAGCATCTCATCGGCCTCGTCGAGGACGAGGTGCTGGAGGTTCTGCAACTTGAGCGACCCGCGCTTGAGGTGGTCGATGACACGACCCGGGGTGCCGACGACGACCTGCGCGCCGCGCTTGAGGCCGGCCAGCTGCGGACCGTAGGACTGACCGCCGTAGATCGGCAGTACGGAGAAGTCGTCGAGGTTCGTCGCATACGAGGTGAACGCCTCGGCGACCTGGAGCGCGAGCTCACGGGTGGGGGTGAGCACGAGGGCGAACGGTCCGTCCTCGGCCCGACCCGCCTCGGCGAGGTGGGAGAGGACGGGCAGCGCGAACGCCGCAGTCTTGCCCGTACCCGTCTGGGCGAGGCCGATGACGTCGCGCCCGTCGACGAGGGCGGGGATCGTCGCCGCCTGGATGGGGGAGGGCGATTCGTAGCCGAGGGACTCCACGGCGCGCAGCACCTCGGGATGGAGGCCGAGCTCGGCGAAGGTCGGCATGGTCTCTGAAGTGGATTCTTCGGTCATGAGTGTTTCTCTCTCACGTCGGCACACACTTGATCGCAGATGACTGTAGTGGCGATCTACCCTGCGGCCGCTTGTGCGATCATGACTGGCAATCCGGGCCGGAACCGTACACATCCTTGCGGTCGTGCGCGGGCACGGCCATCGGTACGGAGAAAGGTTTGGGTGTGGCACCAGTCTACCGTGCCCATCCCCGCCGAGGCGGTCCTCGTCCTGTCGATCGGGTGTGAGTTCCATCGCCTGCCGCCCTCTCCCGGGCCGCCGGTGCGAACCGATAGGCTGGTGTGTGCGCCACGGCAGCCGGCCGTCGGCCCAACGAAGACCAAGGAGAAAACGTGGCACAGTCCAAGCTCGATGCCGTCATCGCCCTCGCCAAGCGCAGAGGATTCGTCTTCCAGGCGGGGGAGATCTACGGCGGTTCCCGCTCGGCGTGGGACTACGGCCCGCTCGGCGTCGAACTCAAGGACAACATCAAGTCCCAGTGGTGGCAGACCTTCGTCCGCGGTCGTGAGGACGTCGTCGGCCTCGACTCCTCGATCATCCTGCCCAAGCGGGTGTGGGAAGCGTCGGGCCATGTCGAGACCTTCGTCGACCCGCTCGTCGAATGCCTCCACTGCCACCACCGTCACCGTGAGGACCACCTCGTCGAGGCGTACGTCGCCAAGCACGGGAAGTCCCCGGAGAACGGCATGGCCGACATCGTCTGCCCCGACTGCGGCACCCGCGGCCAGTGGACCGAGCCCCAGCAGTTCTCGGGACTCGTCAAGACCTTCCTCGGCCCCGTCGACTCCGAAGCGGGCCTGCACTACCTGCGTCCGGAGACCGCCCAGGGCATCTTCGTCAACTTCAACAACGTGCTCACCGCCTCCCGGAAGAAGCCGCCGTTCGGCATCGGCCAGATCGGCAAGTCCTTCCGCAACGAGATCACCCCGGGCAACTTCATCTTCCGCACCCGCGAGTTCGAGCAGATGGAGCTCGAGTACTTCGTCCACCCCGACGATGCTCCCGCGCTCTTCGACGAATGGGTCGAGGACTGCTGGAACTGGTTCCTCGGCCTGGGGCTGAGCGAGGAGAACTTGCGCCGCTTCGACGTGCCCGAGGACGAGCGCGCCCACTACTCGGCCGGCACGATCGACATCGAGTACCGCTTCGGCTTCCAGGGATCGGAGTGGGGCGAGCTCATGGGCGTGGCCAACCGCACCGACTACGACCTGAGCACCCACACCGAGGCGTCGGGGGCGAAGCTGCAGTACTTCGACCAGGCCAGCGGGGACCGCTACACCCCGTACGTCATCGAGCCCGCGTTCGGTCTCACCCGGTCGATGATGGCCTTCCTCATCGACGCCTACACCGAGGACGAGGCGCCGAACACGAAGGGCGGCACCGACACCCGCATCGTGCTCAAGCTCGACCCGCGCCTCGCCCCGGTCAAGGCCGCCGTGCTGCCGCTGAGCCGCAACGAGAAGCTCACCCCTGAGGCGAAGGCCCTGGCTGCGCGGCTGCGGGGACGCTGGAACATCGACTTCGACGACGCCGGGGCGATCGGCCGCCGCTACCGTCGTCAGGACGAGATCGGCACGCCCCTGTGCATCACGTACGACTTCGACTCCCTCGACGACGGCGCGGTGACGATCCGCAAGCGCGACGACATGAGCCAGGAGCGCGTGAGCCTCGACCGGGTCGAGTCCTACCTCGCCGACCACCTCGGCGGCGTCTGAGGCACGGCTCACCTGAGCACCGGTCGCACGGCACGGCAGGCCCGCCGATGCTGTGCGACCACCTCGGCGGCGTCTGAGTCACTGAGCACCGACGCCGGCTGAGTCACTGAGCACCGACGACAACGGCCCCGACACGACAGTGTCGGGGCCGAAGTCATCGCCAGGAGGCGAGGATCAGAACATCGTCCAGGCTTCCTGGAGGACGCCGCGGATGATCTGCTCCATCTCGTCGAACTCCTTCTGACCGACGGTCAGCGGGGGCGAGAGCTGGATGACCGGGTCGCCACGGTCGTCGGCGCGGCAGTAGAGGCCGTTCTCGTACATCTTCGCCGAGACGAAGTTCTTGAGGATGCGCTCCGACTCCTCTTCGGTGAAGGACTCCTTGGTGTCCTTGTCCTTGACGAGTTCGATGCCGTAGAAGAAGCCCTCACCGCGGACGTCGCCGACGATCGGGAGGTCCTTGAGCTTCTCGAGGGTGAACTTGAACGCACCGGCGTTCTCGTGCACGTGGTCGTTGAGCTTCTCGTTCTCGAAGACGTCGAAGTTCGCCATCGCGGCAGCACAGGCGACGGGGTGTCCGCCGAAGGTGTAGCCGTGGTAGAACGTCGCGTCGCCGCCGGGGCCGAAGGGCTCGAAGAGGCGGTCCGAGGCGATCATCGCACCGAGCGGGGCGTAACCGGAGGTGATGCCCTTCGCCGAGGTGATGATGTCGGGGACGTAGCCGAAGTCGTTGCATGCGAACATGTCGCCGATGCGGCCGTAGGCGCAGATGGTCTCGTCGGAGACGAGGAGGACGTCGTTCTCGTCGCAGATCTCGCGCACCCGCTCGAAGTATCCGGGGGGCGGCGGGAAGCAGCCGCCGGAGTTCTGCACGGGCTCGAGGAAGACAGCTGCGACGGAGTCGGCGCCTTCGAACTCGATCGCCTCGGCGATGCGGTCGGCGGCCCAGCGGCCGAAGGCCTTCTCATCGTGCGCGTACGGTTCGGGTGCACGGTAGAAGTTCGTGTTGGGGACCTTGTGGGCACCGGGGACGAGGGGAGCGAACTGCTCGCGCAGGCCCGGCAGCGAGGTCACGGACAGGGCGCCGTGCGGGGTGCCGTGGTAGGCGGTGGCGCGGGAGATGATCTTGTGCTTGCCGGGCTTGCCGGTGAGCTTGAAGTAGTTCTTCGCCAGCTTCATCGCCGACTCGACGGAGTCGCCGCCGCCGGAGGTGAGGAACACGCGGTTGAGGTCGCCGGGGGCGTAGGAGGCCAGACGCTCGGAGAGGTCGATCGCCTGCGGGTGCGCGAACGACCACAGCGGCATGAAGGGCAGCTTGAGGGTCTGGTCGTACATCGCCTTCGCGATCTCCTCGCGACCGTGGCCCACCTGGACGGTGAACAGACCGGCGAGGCCGTCGATGTAGCGCTTGCCCTGGTCGTCGAAGATGTAGTGGCCCTCGCCACGGGTGATGATCGGCGCCTGTCCGCCGTTGAACAGGGCCTGGTGTGGGCTCATGTGCATCCACACGTTGTTGCGCACGGCCTCCTGATACGGAGTGCCGGCTGTGGTGACGTTGTCGGTCATCGTGTCCCCCAATTGTATTTTTGCTTTTCGAGTGAGAGGTACATGAAGAGCTCCGTGTCGACGACGGCGTCGATCGACCGGAGTTCCTCGTTGACGAATTCGATGAGGTGTCGATCCGATTCGCAGACGATCTCCACCAGGAGGTCGAACGACCCCGCGGTGACGACGAGGTAATCGATCTCGTCGTACCCGTGCAGTCTGTCGGCGACCTTGGAGATGTCTCCTCGGACCTTCACTCCCACCATGGCCTGTCGGGCGAATCCGAGACTGAGCGGGTCGGTCACGGCCACGATCTCCATCACGCCGGATTCGATGAGCCGTGACACCCGCTGTCGCACGGCCGCCTCGGAGAGTCCCACGGACTTCCCGATGGCGGAGTAGGACTTGCGTCCGTCGTGCTGGAGTTCGACGATGATCGCCTTGGACTTCTCGTCGAGGTTGCCCAGGCGGTGATTGCTGACGCTCGGCAGCGAGTGGGCCATTCTTCACCTCCGTGATGTGAGTCTCAGATCAATCTACCATCGAATCAGTAGGAATGCGTAGTCCTCTGTGCGGATTCAGTTGATTCTCATGAAAATTCATTCTGTATTCGTCACAGCGGGGCTTGTCGGGCGGTTCGTGTGCCGTTCCTCGCCGAGGCGGCGGTCATTGACACCGTGTGAGCGGCGTCACGAGACTGAGGGCATGGACGAGGGGGAGATGTTCGCCGGCCGCGTAGGCAGCCGGGCGGAGGTGCAGGGGATGCGACCGGGTGCCGACCAGGGCGGCGCCGGCGCCGAGGTGAGCGCGCGGCCGGAACCGCGCCCCGGCGACATCGACACGATCGGTGCGCGCAGCCTCGGGTTCGCGCCCGAGGAGTACCTCGCGCGGATCTCAGCGGTCCGCGGTCGGATGCGCGATCAGGGGCTCTCGGCGCTCATCGTCACCGATCCGGCGAATATTTACTACCTCACCGGCTACAACGCGTGGTCCTTCTACACCCCGCAGCTGCTCTTCGTCCCCGCCTCGGGTCCGCTCACCCTCTTCATGCGGGATATGGACGCCCGCGGGGCGAGCCACACCTCGTGGCTGCCGCCCGAGGACATCGTCGGCTATCCCGAACGCTATGTGCAGCGCCCCCATATCCACCCCTTCGACTGGGTGGCGTTCGCGCTGAGACAGCGGTGGGAGGTCGCGCGGGCCTCGACCTCGCCGGTGGGAGTCGAGATGGACTCCCACTTCTTCTCCCCACGGGCCTTCCGCGCCCTCGTCAACGGGGTGCCCGAGTGGCGGCTCGTCGACTCGTTCGAGCTCGTCAACTGGATCCGGGCGATCAAGTCCCCGGCAGAGATCGCCCTCATGCGCAGGGCCGCCGAGGTGACGACCGAGGCGATGGACGCGGCTCTGTCGACGATCGGAGAAGGGGTCGGTCAGCACGAGGTGGCGGCGGCGATCACCACAGCCCAGACCCGCGGACGCGGGGAGTCGTGGGGTGACTATCCGGCGATCGTGCCGCTCATGCCCACCGGCGAGAGCGCGGACACCCCGCATCTGAGCTGGACCGACCGTGTGTTCGCCGCCGATGAGTCGGTGAGCATCGAACTCGCCGGTGTCCACCGCAGGTATCACGTCCCCTTGGCGCGCACCGCCGTGATCGGGCGTCCGAAGCAGGAGCTCGTCCGGCTCGAGGGGGTTGTCGCCGAGGCGCTCGCTGCGGTTCTCGAGTCGGCTGCCCCGGGTGTGCCGACGGCCGAGCTCGCCCGCACCTGGAATCGGATGCTCGCTCTCCACGGCCTCGAGAAGCCGAGCCGCCTGGGATACTCCATCGGCATCGGCTACCCGCCGGACTGGGGTGAGCGGACGATCTCCATCCGCACCGAGGACGACCAGATCCTTCAGGCGGGCATGACCTTCCACCTCATCTGCGGAATGTGGATGAACGGCTACGGCTATGAGCTCTCGGAGTCGATCCTCATCACCGACTCGGGTGTCGAGACCTTCACGGACTTCCCGCGGGAGCTCATCCGCCTCTGAGCCGGCATCCGACCGGCGAGAGCGACGATCTGGCCGACCACCTCGGCGGGGGATTGAGTCGCCATCATCGGCAGGGCGAGGACGTAGCGGGTGAAGATCGTACCGACGATGACGACGGCGAGCCGCCGGGCGGCGGTGCGACCGACCGCCTCGGCGAGGGCACCGAAGACGGTCCGCTCGAGGTAGCGGCTGAGCAGCTGGGCCCGGGCACCGTCGGTCGCCAGCTCCCTGGCGAACGCGACGAGGCGGGGGCCGTGGACGGGATGTTCCCACACCGTGACGATGCCCTCGGCAAGGGCGCGGACGTCGAGGCTGCCGTGCTCGGTCGCCGCGGTCACGACGTGGTGCGGGGCGACGGTGAGCGCGAGGGCCGCGATGAGGAGCTCGTCCTTCGATCCGAAGTGATAATTGACCAGCGAGTGGCTCAGGCCTGCCTCTTCTGCGATCTGACGAGCGGTGATCGTCGCCGGATGGCCGTCGGCAAGCAGCCGCTGAGCAGCGGCGACGAGACTCTGCCGGGCATTCGACGATCCCGAGGGCCGACCCGGTCGTTTATTGACCATGGTGGCATTGTCCCATCGCGCGGGCGCAGTCTGAAGCCATGAAGGCACAGCGGAGCGAACAGGATCAGGCGGTCACCGGCGACGCTTCGGGGCGACTCGGCGCGGCGGCGGACACGGACTGCATCGTGGTCGGCGGCGGTCCCGCCGGACTCGTCTGCGGGCTCGTGCTCGCCCGTCTCGGGGTGAGGGTCACAGTGGTGGAGAAGCACGATGACTTCCTCCGCGACTTCCGCGGCGACACCATCCATCCCTCGACTCAGGACCTGTTGGCCGAGCTCGGCCTCCTCGACGAGTTCCTCACCCTGCCGCATGCGGACATGCCCCGCGTGAGGCTGCGGTGGAACGATGAGGAGTTCGTGCTCGCGGACTTCTCGCGGCTGCCGACTCGGCGCCGGGCGATCAGCTTCATGCCGCAGTGGGAGTTCCTCGATCTCATCGCCCGCGCCGGCGAGCGCGAGCCGACGTTCACCCTGCTGCGCAGCACCGAGGTCATCGACGTCCTCCGGGCGGGAGAGCAGATCGTCGGGGTCCGCACGCGATCGTCAGCAGGGGAGGAGACCCTGCGGGCACGCCTGGTCATCGCGGCCGACGGTCGGGATTCGACCGTGCGGGACGCGGCGGGTCTGCACCCCCGGCGGCTGGCGACGGCGATGGACGTGCTCTGGTTCCGCGTGCCGAAGGCCAATGCGGAGTCCCTCCCGTTCGGGCAGGCCGGCGCCGGTCTTCTCATCGCCATCGACCGCGGAGAGTACTTCCAGGTCGCCAACGCGATCACGGCAGGCACCTGGGTCCCGTCGGAGGGGGCGGTTTCAGCCCTGCGGGGTCGAGTCGGTCGGACCTCGCCGCAGCTGCGGGAGCGGATGGAGCGCGTTGGGCTTGAGGATGTCAGGCTCCTGCGAGTGAGGTTGGAGCGGCTGCGGGCCTGGTACGCCCCCGGGATGCTGTGCATCGGAGACGCCGCCCATGCCATGTCACCGGCCGGGGGAGTCGGCATCAACCTCGCCATCCAGGACGCCGTCGCCGCGGCTCGCATCCTCGGACCGGGCCTGCGCACGGGTGCACCGACGGTCGCACAGCTGCGGCGAGTGCAGAGGCGGCGGGCGTGGCCGGCGGCGGTCATCCAGTGGATCCAACTGCGGATCCAACCGGTGCTCCTCGCCGATCGCCCCGACTCGCGTCCGCCTCTGCCCCTGCGTCTCGTCGCCCGGTTCCCAGCGTTCGCCCACGTGCCCGGACGCATCATCGGCATGGGGATCCGCCCAGAACACGTCGACGCTGAGGCCAGGCGCCGTGTCCGCAGGCAGTGACGGCGATGGCAGGGGGACGCCGACGCTGCTGGCGACGCCGACGGGGCGGTGGCGGCCCTGGCAACTGGCAGAGTTGCGCTGGAAGGGACGACCGCCTCGGCGAGGGGAGAGGCGAATCGCAGCCCTCAGGGGTCGCGCGATGAACCACCCGTGGACTGGTAGGACGTGCGGCTGCACGTAGGCGCTGCGGAGTGGCGGGTGGTCTGTGAGGCTGCGGGTGGTGTGTGCGGTCGCGGATTGGACGTGCCGCTGCGGGTGGTGTGTGTGTGGGGTGCAGGTGGTGTGTGCGGCAGGGGAGTCGAGTGGGGAGGTCAGGCGAGGAACTGCAGCCAGAGTCCGATGGCCAGGGCGTTGATCGTGACGATGGCGAATGCGCGGCCGAGCACCCACGAGCCGTCACGCGGATGCGCACCGATCCCGCCGGCGAGCTGCACCGACATCGCCACCCGCGGGGGAGCGGCGAGGGCGGCGAAGGAGCCGGCGACGTTGCCGGCGGCGACGACCGTCATCGCTGAGGCGCCGGAGGCCTCGGCCACCGAGGAGAGAGTGCCGGCGAACATCGCGTTGCTGCCCGTGTTCGACCCGGTGAGCACGGCTCCGGCCGCAGTCAGCCAGGGTGTCACGAGGAGGAGTCCGGCCGGGACGAGCGTGCCGATCGCATCGCTCATCCCGCTCGTCGTCATCACCCAGCCCATGAGCATGAACGCCGCCGTCGCCGCCCCGATCGGCACCCATGCCCGTGCCGCTGACCCGATGACCTGACGCAGCGATGGGTTCGCCGAGGTGGCCGACCCGTTTCCGTCGTCCGTCCTCGGTGCCTCTGAAGCATCCGGTGCGCTCGGTGGGGACGGGGAATCAGCCAGATCGGACCCTTCGGCGCTCGCCGCCGGACCCGGCGCGGGTCGAGGTGCGACGAGGACCGCGACAACGCAGGCGATCGCGAGCCAGAACGGCGGCGAGGCGAGGACTGCGGTGACCGGGGACGGGGCGATGGCGAGGACCTCGCGGGCGAGCAGGATGCCGACGGTCAGTGTTCCGTAGGGCAGCACGGCGCGGCCGAGCGCACGGTCGACGCCCCGGAACCTGCTCCGAATCGACAGCGGCAGGCCGAGACCGACGATGACGATGAGCGAACCGACGATCCCCGCCGGCGCCATGCCGAGCACGACGTTCGCAAGGAGGATCCCCGCCCACAGCAGCGCCGCCGCTGCTGCGATGCCGACGGCGCTGAGCAAGCGCGGCCGGGCGATGAGCAGGACAGCGACAAGCACGACGGTCACAGGGATCGCATTCACCCAACCCGTCGCCAGACCGAGCGCATCGACGTCGAGGTCGGACAGTGCCGCCGCGACCGTCGTGCCCGGGCCGAGCGCGCCCCACGGCACGGCGATGAGGCCGAGGAGACCGAGAAGCGCAGAATGCCGGATCGAATAGCCGAGATGCCGCAGGATCGGCACCCCGATGGTCACACCGATCCCGAAGCCCGTGACGGATTCGGCGAACGGCACGATCCCGAACACGACGAGCGCGGCACCGAGCGAGCGGCTCGGCACGGTCGCCTCGACCCAGCCGGAGAGCGCATGCATCGCCCCGGTGACCTCGAGGATCGCGGCGAGCAGCATGCCGAAGAGGAGGATGAGCCCGACCTCGAGGACGAGCGGAAGATAGTCCGGGGCAGCGGAGGCGAAGACGGAAAGCGGCGTGGGGAACACCGCGAGCACGCAGACGACCGACCCGAGCAGGCCTGCCGTCGCCGACACCCAGGTGGGAGTCCTGAACGCAAGCAGGACGATCGCGAGCACGAGGGGGGAGAGCGCAAGGACACCGAACATTTTCGCTCTTCATGGATCGAAATCTACTATCTGAGAATACACTAGGATGGAGGCATGGCGAAGTCAGAGGACCCGGGGGCACGGGTGTTCGGCGCGCGGGTCAGAGCCCGCCGTCGGCACAGCAGCCTCACGCTCAACGAACTCGCCGCCCGCGCCGGAATCTCCCGTGCGGCCCTGTCGAAGATCGAACGTGGGGAGCAGGACACCTCCGTGTCCAATGCGATGGGGCTCTCCCGCGCCCTCGGCGTCGATGTCGGCGAACTCCTCGCCGAACCTGAGGTCGTCATCACCCCGAGCGAATCGATCCTCGCCCTGTCCAGCTACGGCCCGGGCACGTGGCGCCGCGACCTCCCCTCGCCGACGGAGAACATGGAGGTCATCCACTACTCGCTCGACCCGCGCAGCGAGACCACGGCGATCGCCGCCCACCGTTCGGGGGCCCGTGAGACCTTCTACGTCCTCTCCGGCATCGTCGAGATCGTCACGATCGACCGGCGCACCACGCTGCGCGCCGGTGACTGCGCCCAGGCACCCGGTGACGTGCCGCACCAGGTCGCCAACCCGGGCGATCGCCCTGCCGAACTCATGCTCATCATCGTCTGATGCCGCACCGCCGTTCCTCAGCGCCGTCGGTCACGACGTCGCTCACTCGTCCACGTCGCAGGCCGGCACGCACCGTGGTCGCGCTCGCCCTCACAGCAGTGCTCACCGTCGGTGTCGCTGGCTGCTCGAAACCCGGAGGCATGCCCTCGCTCGCCGAGGCGGATGCGGCGGTGCGGGAGATCCAAGACGCCTACCCCGGCATCGACGAGCTCTCCGACGACGAGTCGACCGCGGAGGCCGACGAGTCGACCGCAGAGGCCGAGGTGTCCTCCGAGGCCGATCCTGACGCAGCCGCCGCCGATGCCGGGGCTGAGTCCGACTCGGCTCCAGAATCCAGTCCCGAACCCGGCGCCGAATCCGACCCCGACACTGCCGAAGACCCGAGCGAGAACGGCACGACCGTCGTCCTCGACGACGAGTCCCGCCTCTCGAAGCCGGTGCCCGCGGCCGACGCTGCGGCGTGGGACGCGGTCGTGGGCACCGTCCCGGGCGATGTCCTGGACGCCGTGACGGAGGTGCGGTTCTTCACCGACGGTGCCGGCGGCGACCTGGCCGCGGTCGAGCCCACCGGTGCCTCCGACGGCGGCTGGCGGATGCTCTTGGACACGACCGACAGCGACCCCGACGACCCGGAGTTCATCCGCACGATCGTCCACGAGGCCTTCCACATCGTCACCCTCGGCGACAGTGCCTTCACCGCGGCATCCAAGCGCTCCTGCCCGACCCTATATGTCGATGAAGGATGCTTCGCCGAGGACGCCGTGCTCTTCGACTTCTGGTCCCGGTTCTGGTCCCCGCAGGCCACGGCCGACCCCGAGTTCGTCAACAGCTACGCGGAGACCGACGTCGTCGAGGACGCGTCCGAGAGCTTCACCCAGTTCGTCCTCTCACAGAGCCGGGACATGTCCGCGCCGAAGGTCGCGATGTTCGCCGAGCGCCCCGAACTCGTCAATCTGCGCGCGAGATTCGCGGAGAACATCCGGGCGAATCTGCCCGGGAAGGGTTGACGCACGGACCGCCCCTCGGGCATCCTTGTCGGGTCCCATTCCCGACGAAGGACACACCTGAGATGAAGTGACACCTCATTTCCGCACCCGCGGGCGATTCGGCCCCGCACATGTTCAGCGTGCACGAAATGAGGTCACTGATGCCTTCTGCCATCACCATCTCCGGACTCGGATACCGCCTCGGCGACGACACCGAGATCCTCTCCGGTCTCACGGCCACGATCCCGACGGGCACCGTCGGACTCGTCGGCGACAACGGGATCGGGAAATCCACACTCGCCGGCATCATCGCCGGCACCCTCACCCCGACCACGGGCACCGTCACCGGTGCCGAGGCAACCGTCCACATCGACCAGCTCCTCCCGCACCGGGATGCTCCCGTCGCGGCCGCCCTCGGCATCACCGGGATCCGCTCCGCCCTGCTGCGCGCGCTCTCCGGCGGCGCCGACGAGGCTGACTTCGAGATCATCGGTGAGGACTGGGACATCGAGGAGAGGGCCCTGTCCGCTCTCGCCGAGGTGGGGCTCGGTCTCGAGACCGCCGACCTCGATCGGGGGCTGAGGACCTTCTCCGGCGGTGAGGCGATGCGCATCGGCCTCGCCCGGGCGGCGATGGTCGGCTCCTCGTGGCTCATCCTCGACGAACCGAGCAACAACCTCGACGGCATCGGTCGCCGGCTTCTGAGCGAACTCCTGCAGCGGCGGACGGGCCCGACGCTCATCATCTCCCACGACCGGGACCTCCTCGAGACGGTGGACGCGATCGTCGAGATGACCGATGAGCTGCGGGTCTACGGCGGTGCGTACACCGCCTACGTGGCGATGGTCGCGGCCGAAGAGGAGGCCAAACGGGCTCGACTCACCGAGGCGAAGAAGACCCATGCCATCGAGAAGCGGCAGCGCATCGAGCTCGAGACCGCCTTGGCGCGCGCCGACCGGAAGGCGGCCAAGGACACGGCGAACAAACGACGGCCGAAGATCGTCATGAACGGACTGAGCGACTTCGCTCAGAAGTCGGCGGCGAAGCGTCGCGGTGACAAAGCCGCCGACGAGGCCCGGGCCGAGGCGAACGTGCAGTCGGCGAAGGACGCCCTGCGCCGGGACTCCTCGATCACCCTCCACCTGCCCGAGACCATGGTCCACGCGGGCAAGCGGGTGCTCGAGGTCGACACCGAGGGCCTCGAGCGGCCGTGGACGATCGTCGGTCCCGAGCGGATCCGATTGACCGGCCCGAACGGCGCCGGGAAGTCGAGTCTGCTTGCAGCGATCCGGGGGCGCCTCGAACCCGGAGTGCCCGTCGCCGAGCTCTTCCCCGGGCTGAGCACCGCCGTCCACGTGCCCATCGCCCACCTCGACCAGCAGTACCGTCTGCCGGCCGAGGCCAGTGTCATGGACGCCGTCCGTGACCCGAACCCGGGGCTGGAGAAGCACCGCGGCCACGAGGTGCTCGCCGCGATGGGCCTGCGGGCAGGACGGACCGAGCAGCGCTGCGGGACGCTCTCGGGCGGGGAGCGGTTCCGGGTGGCCCTGGCCGCATCACTGCTCGCCGATCCGGCCCCGCAGCTGCTCATCCTCGACGAACCGGGCAACAACCTCGACGTCGCCTCCCAGCGGGCGCTCACCTCGGCGCTCGAGGGATACGGGGGAGCGATGCTGCTCGTCACCCACGACGACCGGCTCGCAGCCGACCTCGGGGTCGGCACCGAGTGGGACGTCCGCGAACTCCGAGGCGGCAGCGACTCCGCCGCTGGCAGCAACCACGCAGAGCCTGCGTATGGCAGCAGCGCGCTTGCGGACGAGGCCGGGTCACACGAGGGGGTGACCCTGTGACCGGCGGGAGGTCCCCCTGTGACGGCCGGGAGGCAAGCACTGTGAGGCAGGGAACGGCCGGGGCGGTATCCGATTTGCCAGCCTTTGGGATAATGGGACGGTGAGTGTCATCAGCGAATCCACGTCCCCGGCCGTCAAGCCTCTGCGCATCGGTCCCATCGAGCTGTCCTCCCCGGTCGTGCTCGCCCCCATGGCCGGGATCACGAACACCGCGTTCCGCAGGCTGTGCCGCGAATACGGTGCCGGCCTCTACGTCACCGAGATGGTCACCTCGCGGGCGCTCGTCGAACGCAGCCCGAAGAGCATGCGGATCATCCACCACGAGCCGTACGAGACCCCGCGCTCCGTCCAGCTCTACGGCGTCGACCCTGTGACGATCGGGCAGGCCGTGCGCATGCTCGTCGACGAGGACCGCGCCGACCACATCGACCTCAACTTCGGCTGCCCCGTGCCCAAGGTCACCCGCAAGGGCGGAGGATCGGCTCTGCCGTGGAAGCAGGACCTCTTCACCTCGATCGTCACCACCGCCGTCCGGGAGGCCGACCGCGGGGGCATCCCGCTGACGGTGAAGATGCGCAAGGGCATCGACGCCGACCACCACACGTACCTCGACGCGGGCGAGACCGCGCGCAACGCCGGGGTCGCGGCGATCGCCCTGCACGGTCGCACGACCGCGGACCTCTACTCGGGAACCGCGGATTGGGACGCGATCGCCCGCCTCAAGGACCACCTCGGCGACACTGTGCCCGTGCTCGGCAACGGGGACATCTTCTCCGCCGAGGATGCCCTGGAGATGATGGCGCGCACCGGCTGCGACGGCGTCGTCATCGGTCGCGGCTGCCAGGGACGGCCGTGGCTCTTCGGGGACCTCGCGAACGCGCTGAACGGCAGTGCGGAGCGCCACCGCCCCGGGCTGACCGAGGTGGCCCGTGCCGTGCGCCTGCACGGGGAGTACCTCGTCGACTACTACGGCGAGGAGTTCTACGGGGTGCGCGACCTGCGCAAGCACATCGCGTGGTACTTCAAGGGCTACCCGGTCGGCGGCGACCTCCGCAGCCGGCTCGCGATGGTCTCCTCCCTCGCCGAACTCGACGGTCTGCTGAACGAACTCGACGACGCTCCCTACCCGGGTGAGGCCGCCGAAGGCTCCAGAGGTCGCACCACCCGTCCGAAGCGGCCCCACCTGCCCGAGGGCTGGCTCGACTCCCGTGTCTTCGACTTAAGCGGCACCGCGCTGCTCGCCGAGGCCGAACTCGACATCTCCGGAGGATGAGCATGCCCACCGAGACCTCTGCCCGCATCGCCCAGGCCTCCGGGCTCGTCGCCGACTACACGCCGCGCGACGAAGAGCGCTGGGTCATCGAGCCGGCGAAGAACCCGCGCCGTTCGGCGTTCCAGCGCGACCGCGCCCGTGTCCTCCACTCCTCGGGGCTGCGGCGCCTCGGCGCGAAGACCCAAGTCGTCTCGCCTGGCACCGACGACTTCGTCCGCACCCGGCTCACCCATTCCCTCGAGGTCGCCCAGGTGGGACGCGAACTCGCCCGCTACCTCGGCTGCGACCCCGACATCGTCGACACCGCATGCCTGAGCCACGACCTCGGGCACCCGCCCTTCGGCCATCACGGGGAGACCGTGCTCGACAAGCTCTGCGCCGACATCGGCGGCTTCGAAGGCAACGCGCAGACCCTGCGGCTGGTCACCCGCATCGAACCGAAGGTGCTCGCCCCCGACGGTCGCCCGGCCGGACTCAACCTCACCCGCGCGAGCCTCGACGCCCTGACGAAGTACCCGTGGCCCCGGGCCGAGGCATCTGCCGGCCGCCGGGATTCGGGGGTGCGGAAGTTCGGGGTCTACGACGACGACATCGCCGTGTTCGACTTCTACCGCGCCGGTGTCGAGAACGGCCGCCGGTGCCTTGAGGCCCAGGTCATGGATCTGGCCGACGACATCTCGTACTCCGTCCACGACGTCGAGGACGCGATCGTCGCAGGTCACCTCCGCCTCGGCGAATTCACCGATGAGGTCCGCCGGCTCGAACTCTTCGAGATCACCCGGCAGTGGTACCTGCCCGAGACCGACGACGCGGAGATGGACAGGGCGCTCACCCGCCTCCAGGCCGCCGCGTACTGGCCGAAGGACGACTTCGACGGGTCCCGGCGTACCCAGGCCGCGCTCAAGCACATGACGAGCCAGCTCATCGGCCGCTTCGTCGGTGCCGCGGAGGCAGCGACCCGGGAGGAGTACGGCTGGGAACCGCTCAACCGGTATGCCGCCTCCCTCGTCGTGCCCGAGTCGACGGCCGTCGAGATCGCCGTGCTCAAGGGCATGGCGACCCTGACCGTCATGGTCGCCGAGGACCGCCTGCGCCTCCACGAGATCCAGGAGACCGTCATCACCGCGCTCGCAGAGTGGTACCAGGACCATCCGGACAGGCTCGATCCGATGTTCGCAGCCGACCATGCGGAGGCCTCCGGCGATGCGGCGCGCCTGCGGGTCATCGCCGACCAGATCGCGTCGCTGACGGACCATTCGGCGTGGACGCTCTACCACCGGATCCAAGCGGGGACGGGAGACCGTCTCTAGACCATGGCCGGACTCATCAAGCGCGAGGACATCGACGAACTGCGCTCGCGCACGCGCATCGACGAGGTCGTCGGGGAGTTCGTCACCCTCAAGACCGCGGGCATCGGCTCGCTCAAGGGACTGTGCCCGTTCCACGACGAGAAGACCCCGTCGTTCACGGTCCGCCCGCAGGTGGGCATGTACCACTGCTTCGGCTGCGGGGAGTCCGGCGACGTCTTCACGTTCCTCCAGAAGGTCGAGCAGCTCAGCTTCGTCGAAGCCGTCGAGATGCTCGCCGGACGGGTCGGGATGCACCTGCGCTACGAGGACGGGAAGGGCCCCGACCGGGAGCAGGCGAGCCGGCGGCAGCGTCTGCTCGAGATGCACGAGGTCGCCCAGCGGTTCTTCGCGCAGGCGCTGACCGAGGAGGCCGGTGGGATCGCGCGGGACTTCCTCGCGAAGAAGGGATTCCCGCCCGCGGACACCGCCCGCTTCGACGTCGGCTTCGCCCCGAAGTCATGGGATGCGCTCACCGGTCACCTGCGCCGGGCCGGATTCACCGACGAGGAGATCCTCGCCGCCGGGCTGGCCAGCGAGGGGAACCGGGGGATCTACGACCGGTTCCGCGGACGCGTGATGTGGCCGATCCGCGACCTCACGGGACGGACGATCGGCTTCGGCGCCAGGCGGCTCTTCGACGACGACCAGGGTCCGAAGTACCTCAACACCCCCGAGACCGCGCTCTATCACAAGAACCAGGTCCTCTACGGCCTCGACCTCGCCAAACGCGACATCGCGAAGTCCAAGCGCGTCGTCATCGTCGAAGGCTACACCGACGTCATGGCCGCGCATCTCTCCGGTGTCACGCAGGCAGTCGCGACGTGCGGTACGGCCTTCGGCGCCGAACACGTCAAGGTCGTGCGCCGTCTCATCGGCGATGACCCCACCGGTCAGGTGATCTTCACCTTCGACGGTGACGAGGCCGGTCAGAAGGCCGCGCTCAAGGCCTTCGAGTTCGACTCCGAATTCACCGCGCAGACCTTCGTCGCCGTCGAACCCTCCGGGCTCGACCCCAACGACCTGCGGGTGGACAAGGGCGATGCTGCCGTCCGCGAACTCGTCGACGAGCGCAAACCCCTCTTCGAGTTCGTCATCACCACCGCGATCGCCCAGTTCGACCTCGACACGGTCGAAGGCCGCATCGGCGCGGTCAATGCCGCGGCCGCCGTGCTCACCGGCATCCGCGACCGCACGAGTCTGAGCCACTACCACCGTTTCGTCGCCGGCCGCATCGGCGTCGACATCGCCGAGGTGGAGGCGGCGGTCAAGACCGCCCGCCGGCACCCGCGACCCCAGCAGTCCCGGTCGACCGGAACCGATCATCGTGGAGCGCAGGGTGCCGGCGGAGCTCCGTCTTCGCACGGCGGACAGCCGCGCGGAGGCACGGGTGCGGGCGGACCGAACGGCGGAGGACCGAGTTCAGGCGGTCCGAACGGCGGCGCCCCGAACGGTGGGAGGCCTCAGCAGAGCGGGCCCCACGTCGGCGGTGCGAACCGCGGCGGGGCGAATCGGAATGGTCAGAACCAGGGCGGGGGACCGGGCAACGGACCGGGCCCAGCCAGCCAGGGCACCGCGCCCGCACAGACCCCCGACCGGGCAGCCGGCGCTGATGAGCAGGGCATCGAATACGTCTACGACGAACGCCCCGACGTCTCGAACCTCTCGGCGCCGATCAGCCCAACGCGCCTGAAGACGGAGAAGGGCGCCCTCATGGTCGCCCTCCAGCATCCGGAGTTCGTCAACGCGAAGCTCTTCGACTCGCTCTCGGCCAACGCCTTCGAACACCCCGGCTACCGCCGCGTCCAAGCCGTGATCTCCGCGGCGGGCGGTCTGCGCACGGGTGCCGGGGACCCCGGACATTGGATCGAGTCCGTCATGGGCGCGGCTGATGAGGAACTCAAGCCCGCGATCGCTCAGCTCCTCGTCACCCCGTTGCCGGTGTCCGAAGGCGTGAGCGCTGAGAAGTTCGCGCAGGGCATCGTCGCGAAGCTCTTCGACTTCGACCTCGAACGCATCGCCAAGGAACTCCACTCGCGTCTGCAGCGGCAGTCCGCCTCCGACGCGGACGCGCAGACGGCGCTGCTGCGCCAGCTCCAGGTCCTCGAACAGCACCGCGTGAGGCTGCGCGAACTCATGATGTGACTCGGCC
The DNA here is from genome assembly GCF_037101285.1 of Brevibacterium metallidurans. NCBI lineage: Bacteria > Bacillati > Actinomycetota > Actinomycetes > Micrococcales > Brevibacteriaceae > Brevibacterium > Brevibacterium metallidurans. The sequence goes on along the minus strand of NZ_BAAAAF010000006.1, from coordinate 139,079 downwards.
CGCCGCCCTCTGAGACCGGCGCACCCGACCGGCGCACCCCACCGGCTGCGTGAAATACTGCACAATTGCAATTTTGCAGTTGATGAAAACTTGCAGATGGTGCAAGATTGTCGGCATGGCCGAACACGAATCCCTGCGGACGAAGAAGGCGCGACAGACTCGCACCGCCCTCCATGAGGCGGCGATCACCCGTGTCCTCGACCAGGGACTCGACGCGGTCACCGTGGCGGCGATCGCCGCCGACGCCGGTGTCTCCCCGCGCACCTTCTTCAACTACTACCAGACGAAGGAAGATGCGATCGTCGGCCTCGACACCTCGAGCATCGACGCCCAGCTGGTGACCGACTACGTCGAATCCGACAACGGCATGGAGACCCTGGCCGAAGACACCGCGAACTTCGTCCGTGAGGCTCTCCTCGTCGGCACCGACCCGCGCCTGTCGACTAGGCGGCGGCAGCTCTTCGCCGCCTATCCGGAGCTCGTGACGAAGCGGTTCGAGCAGGTCGAAGCCCTCGAGGAGCTCGTCTCCGCGCATGTGCTCGCCCGGCTGCGCCACCTCGGGCAGGAGTTCTCCAGTGAGGACTCGGCGTGGCGAAGTGCGCGGATGCTCACCCAGATGTGCATGGTGCCGCTCCAGCACGCGGGACGCGTGGTCAAGCGGTCGCCCGACCTCGTTGCCGAGCCGGGCGGAACGAAGGACGTCTACGACGACTCCTTGGGGCTCTTCCTCAAGGTGCTCGACCGACTGCGATGAAAGCTGAGATGAGAAGCAACGAAGACTTCAGGACCGGGACAATGACGAACGCACCCGAGAACCACACCAACGAGACCCAACCCATGACCACCTCGGCGATCATCCTCCTCTTCGTGGGACTGATGATCGCGATGTTCATGTTCTCCCTCAACCAGACCGTGCTCGCCACGGCCCTGCCGACGATCGTCGGCGAACTCGACGGCGTCGACCAGATGCTGTGGGTGTCCACGGCGTTCATGCTCGCCTCGACGATCATGATGCCCATCTACGGCAAGGTCGGCGACCTCTTCGGTCGCAAGCCCCTGTTCATGTTCGCCATCAGCTGCTTCCTCCTCGGCTCGGTGTTCGCGCTCATCGCGAACGAGATGTCGATGCTCATCCTCGGCCGTGTCCTCCAGGGCATCGGCGGCGGCGGGATGATGATCCTCTCCCAGTCGATCATCGCCTCGGTCGTGCCCCCGCGCGAACGCGGAAAGTACATGGGCATCATGGGCTCGGCCTTCGCCGTCTCCTCCGTCGCCGGACCCCTCATCGGCGGTTGGCTCACGGAGGGACCCGGCTGGCGCTGGGCGTTCGCGATCAACTTCCCGCTCGGTGCCATCGCGCTCGTCGCCGCCGCGGTCTTCCTCAAGATCCCCAAGCACCACGGGGGGCCGCGGCCGAAGATCGACGTCGGCGGCATGGCGCTCATCTCCGTGGTCACCTCGTGCATCGTCCTCGTCTCCGCATGGGGCGGACACGACTACGAATGGGGTTCGTGGCAGATCAACGGTCTCATCATCACCGGGGCGCTCGCGATCATCGCCTTCATCATCGTCGAGTCCAAGGTGAGCGAACCGGTCATCCCGCTGTGGCTGTTCAAGAGCCGCGACTTCCTCCTCTCGACCATCGCCGGCCTCTTCATCGGGGTGAGCATGTTCGGCGTGCTGTCCTACATGCCCACCTACCTGCAGATGGTCCACGGGATCGACGCGACCGTCGCCGGTCTGATGATGGTGCCGATGATGGGCACGATGCTGCTGTCATCGACGATCGTCGGCTTCGTCGTCGCCCGCACCGGCAACTACAAGCGCTACCCGCTCATCGGCATCCTCCTCATCGGCGCCGCCCTCGTCCTGCTCTCGACGCTGCAGGCCGACAGCCCCGCGTGGGAGCCGATGGTCGGACTCGCCCTCTTGGGCCTCGGACTGGGGTTGAGCATGCAGATCCTCGTCCTCGTCGTCCAGAACGCCTTCCCCGTCGAGATGGTCGGCACCGCGACGGCCGCGAACAACTACTTCCGCCAGGTCGGCGCGACCTTGGGCATGGCGTTCATCGGCTCCGTGTTCACGCAGCGCTTGCTGGAGAACATCACCTCGGGAATGCGGGAACTCTCCGCGGGCGGGGACGGCGGGGGACTGCCGCAGGTCTCGTCCACGGGTCTGACCCCGCAGATCGTCTCCGAGCTGCCCGAACCCATCCACAACCTCATCATCACCGCCTACAACGATGCGCTCGTCCCGCTCTTCCTCTGGGTCGCGCCGCTCGCCTTCGCCGGCTTCCTCATCCTCCTCTTCCTGCCGAACACTCCGCTTGCGCAGACCCTGAAGAAGCAGGATCAGGCGGCCCGTGAGCATGTCGCCGTCCATGACCACGCCGAGGTTGCCGCGGCCTCTCCGGCATCGGATAGTCTGGGCGTGCCGACGACACCGAAAGCAGCGGATGACGACTCTGACGATTCTCACGACACCCCACGACGAGGTGCCCGAGCGACTGACTGACCTCGCCCGGTCCGGTGACGTCGAGGTCCGCATCGTCACCGCGGACGGGCTCGCCGAGGCGCTGCCGGGCACCGAGGTGCTCCTCCTCTGGGACTTCTTCTCCACCGCTTTGGCCGACACGTTCGACCGTGCCGATGCGCTGAGGTGGGTCCATGCGGCGGCCGCCGGGGTCGACTCGCTGCTCTTCGACGAGCTCGTCGACTCCGAGGTCGTCGTCACGAACGCCCGCGGCGTCTTCGACCGGCCGATCGCGGAGTTCGTCCTGGGCTTCCTGCTCATGCACGCGAAGTCGAGCGTCGCGTCATTGGACGACCAGAGACGGCAGCGGTGGAACCGGCGGTCGACGAGCGATCTCGCCGGCACGCGCGCACTGGTCGTCGGGACCGGAGCGATCGGGAGGGAGGTCGCCCGCGTCCTCGCCGCTCTGGGAGTCGAGGTCGTCGGTGCGGGCAGTCACGCCCGCGACGGCGATGACGACTTCTCGACGGTCATCGACTCCCGGGAGCTGACTGCCCACCTCTCCGGCATCGACTGGGTCATCGACGTCGCCCCGCTCACCGATCGCACCCGCGGTCTCTTCGACGCGAGCGTGTTCGCGGCCATGGAGGAGCATGCGTTCTTCGTCAACGTCGGGCGCGGGGCCACCGTGGAGACCGCAGCGCTCGTCGACGCACTGAACTCCGGCACGATCGCCGGGGCCGCCCTCGACGTCGTCGATGTCGAACCGCTGCCGGCCGACCATCCGCTGTGGAGAGCGGACAACGTCATCATCACCCCGCACATGTCCGGTGACACGAACGGTTGGCGCATGCGGCTGGCCGACCAGTTCGTCGAACTCTTCGCCCTCCACCGGGCGGGTACGCCGTTTCCCCACACCGTCGACAAGAAGGCAGGATTCGTCCGATGAGCACATTCGACGGTGATGCGGAGCGCACCTATCTGGCCCGGGTGCTCGCCGAACTCACGGCGATCAGACGGGCCCGACTGCTGAGCATGCTCGTCCTCGCCGCGGCGATGCTCGTCGCCGGCCTCGGCGCGGCCTTCCAAGCGCAGGGGGAGAGGACCGATGCGGTGCTCCTGTTCTCCGCCTTCAGCCTCATCATGATCGGCATCGTCTGCGCGATCGGTGCGATCATCGCGTGGACCCGGCTGGGCCGGGACCCGCTCGACTCCGTGGCGGCGAGGCGACCGGCCACCACCCGTGCCCCGCGGACCCCGGGCGGGGGGATGGCGATCGCGATCGGCTTCGCCGTCGTGGGACTCCTCCTCGGATTCCTCCTGTGGGCGCAGACGCCGATCCTCGCCGTCGCCGTCGTCCTCGCGTGCCTCCTGCTCGCCTGCCTCGGACCGATCTGGGCCCGTGAGCTCTCGAGTGCCGATGACCGGTTCGCGCTCATCCTCGCCGCCGATGACGAGCTGGCCACGCGATTTGAGACCTTCACCCCGATCTGGCTCCACGACGCCGTCGAGAGCGAACGCCGGGAGGACTGAGCGAACGCCGAGGGGACTGAGCACCTCGGTGAGAAGACTGAGCCACCTCGGCGAGGGAAGCTGCGGCCGTGAATGCGAGGAAGCGGCGCTCCCGATGTTCTGGGAGCGCCGCTTCACTGTGCGAACTGAGGTGACTGACTCAGACGGCTGCGTCAGCCGACTGAGTCGAACGGATCAGACCGGTGCGACCTCGGGCTGCTCGACCTCGGTCTCGACAACGGCCTCGGTGACCTCCGGGAATGCCGGGGTGTCGATGTCGGCCATCTCCGCGACGCAGCGGATGACCTGGCAGCTGTAGCCGAACTCGTTGTCGTACCACACGTAGACGACGACGCGGTCCTCGTCGACGATCGTGGCGAGACCGTCGACGACACCCGCACGCTTCGAGCCGACGAGGTCGGTCGAGACGAGCTCGGGGGAGGCGACGTAATCGACCTGGTTGCGCAGCGGCGAGTTCATCGAGGTCTCACGCAGGAACGCGTTGAGCTCATCGACGGTCGTCGCCGTCTCGAGGTTGAGGTTGAGGATCGCCATCGACACGTTCGGGGTGGGAACGCGGATCGCGTTGCCCGAGAGCTTGCCCTTCAGTTCCGGCAGCGCCTTCGCCACGGCCTTCGCCGCCCCCGTCTCCGTGAGCACCATGTTCAGGCCCGCCGCACGGCCGCGACGCGAACCCTTGTGGAAGTTGTCGATGAGGTTCTGGTCGTTGGTGAACGAGTGCACCGTCTCGACGTGGCCGTTGCGCACACCGAAGCGATCGTTGAGGGCCTTGAGGACCGGGGTGATCGCGTTCGTCGTGCACGAGGCGGCCGAGAGGATCGTGTCCGCATCGGTGATGTCGGAGTCGTTGACGCCGAAGACGATGTTCTTGATGTCGCCCTTGCCGGGTGCGGTGAGCAGGACCTTCGAGGCGCCCTTGCTCTGCAGGTGCTTCGACAGGCCCTCCTCGTCGCGCCACTTGCCGGTGTTGTCGACGATGATCGCGTCGTTGATGCCGTACGCGGTGTAGTCGACCTGCGAGGGATCATCGGAGTAGATGACCTGGATGAGGGTGCCGTTGGCGAGGATCGTCGAGTTCTCCTCGTCGACGACGATGCTGCCGTCGAACTTCCCGTGCACCGAATCGCGGCGCAGCAGGGAGGCGCGCTTGACGATGTCGTTCTCCCCGCCCTTGCGGACGACGATCGCGCGCAGGCGCATGCCGGTGCCGCCGGCACGGTCGATGAGGATGCGGGCGAGCAGGCGTCCGATGCGGCCGAAGCCGTAGAGGACGACATCGCGCACCCCGTCCTCGGAATCCGAGCCGATGACCGAGTCGAGCTCGGCGGCGAGGAATTCCGCGGTGGGAGCCGACTGCTCGTTCAGCTTGACGATGAGGCGACCGAGGTCGATCCGTGCCGGACCGAGGTCGAGGTCGGCAAGCGCCCGGACGACCTCGAGGGTCGTCTCGATGTCGAGCTCTTCGCCGAGGAAGTGGCGGGCATAGCGGTGCGCCTTGATCATGCCGGTCACGGACTTGCCCTGCAGCGAACGGCCGAAGAGGGTGAGCAGCACGTCGTTGTTGCGGTAGAGGCGGCCGACGAGCGGGATGAGGTCTTCAGCCGCGGTCTGCTTCTTCGCCCACTCGTCGAGACGAGCCGTGGTTGCTTCAGTCAAAGGTCGAATCCCCTTATATTCAGTTGACGAATTCCCCCTCAAGTCTACCGTCTCGCCGCGGAGTCTCCCGACCGCCTCTCCTCGAAGCGCTTGAAACCGAGCAGGGTGAGCGCGACGATCCCGGCACCGGCCATGAGCGCCCCGAGCGTCTGCACCTGAGCCTTCGGTTCGATGAACCTGTGATCAGCGGATTCGTCCTCCTTCGGCCGTGGGACGCGGGCCGTGCCGATCCATGCGGCGACGAAGAGGATGATGCGGGCGAAGATGTTGAGAGTGATCATGATCGCGATGATCGACCCGAACACGCCCGCGGCCTTGCCGGCGGAGAACAGGTCGACCAAGACGGTGGCGAGATTGAGGAGGATGACGAAGCACACGGCGCCGATGAGCGAACCGCGGACCTTCGCCTGCTTGTCCACCGGGTGCTCGGGCAGCATCGTGAAGAGGAACATGAAGATCAGCCACGAGGCCCCGAACGTGATGAGCAGCGGGACGACGACGAGGAGGCCGGACATCCAGCCGGAGAGTCCGAAGAGGTCGGTGATGAAGGCCCGCAGCCCCGTGCCCACGACGGTGAGGGCGACGGTGAGGAGGAGCCCGACGATGAGCCCGAGGAGGGTGACGGTGTTGCCGACGAACTTCTTGACGAAGGGCTGGTTGACCTCGTCGTCGAATTCGTCGTGGAGCTGGGCGCGGACGGCGGCGCCGAGGTTGCCGATGAATCCCTGCCCCGTGTAGAGGCCGGCGAGGATACCGAAGATCCCGACCGCCTGCCAGTCGTTGAGGAAGCTCTCGAGCTGGTCGGTCAGCGCTGAGTTGCCGGGGGAGAACGCCTCGATCTGCTCGGTGATGACCGGCACGAGGTCGGGGCGGAGGACATCGAGGACGAACCCGAGGCCGGCGAAGGTGAACATCGCGATCGGGACGACGGCGAGGACGAGGAAGTACGTGATCGCGGCGCCGAACTGGTTGCCCAGGCGTTGGAGGAAGCGCTGCACCGCCCGCATGAGGTGCGCCGGGCCGGGCGAGGTGATCGCATTGTGTCCGGCTTCGGCGACAGGACTGCGGGAAGCCAGGATCTTCGCTGGTGTCACTGAGTGCTCCTTCATGTCACTGAGTGCTCGTTCGACAAGGTGTCCGTTCCCACACTAACCTCTGGGAGCGCTCTGTGAGGGGGAGACGGGGCCGTTGCCTAGACTTGGGCGCATGGCGATCACAGCATCGATCACCGGGACCGGTCTGCTCACAGCGTCAGCTGCTTCCGGTGCCGCGGAGAACCTCAGCGGCTTCTCCGCCTGGACCGTGCGCATCATGGAGGCGCTCGGTCCCCTCGGAGTCGGGTTCCTCGTCTTCCTCGACAACATCTTCCCGCCGATCCCCAGCGAACTCGTCCTCCCCCTGGCCGGCTTCACCGCCAGCCGCGGCCAGCTCAGCCTGGTGCTGGCGATCGTCTTCGCCACGATCGGCTCCGTCGTCGGCGCCCTCGTCCTCTACGCGATCGGCCGCTGGATCGGGCTCGACCGGATCATCCGGGTCGCAGTGAAGATGCCGCTCGTCGACGTCGAGGACGTCCACCGGACGATCTCCTGGTTCGACCGCCACGGGGACAAGGCCGTCTTCTTCGGACGGATGATCCCCATCTTCCGTTCCCTCATCTCGATTCCCGCGGGCATGCGGGCGATGCCGATGGTCAAGTTCCTCCTCCTCACCGCCGCCGGCAGCACGATCTGGAACACGATCCTCATCGTCGCGGGCTTCTACCTCGGGGAGAACTGGTCGATCGTCGAGACCTATGCGGGGTACTTCCAGACGCTCGTCATCGTCGCCGTCGTCATCGCCCTCGTCGTCTGGGTGGTGCTCAAGGTGCGCAAGCGCCGGCGGCAGCGGGCGACGGGAACCCGCGACACCGACTATGAGCGGCGGCAGAGCACCGAGGCGGACGGCGCTTCCTGAGTCTCGGCCGCACCGCCTCGGCGGGGTCTCTCACTTCACCCAGGCCGCCGCGGTGCTCTCGAAGGGAACCTCCTCGCCCGCGGCGACGGGACCGGGGGCGGTGCCGTCGCCGAACGGCGAACCGCCGAGCTCCTCACGACAGTGCGGGCTCAGCCATCCGGAGAGGTCCGGCCCGACGGGAACGATTCCCGTGGGATTCACGTCCTTGTGGACGATGTAGTAGTGGTCCTTGATCTGGCGGAAGTCGATCGTGTCGCCGAACCCCGGCGTCTGGTAGAGGTCGCGGGCGTAGCCCCAGAGGTTCGGGAAGTCGCGCAGAGCCGTCCGGTTGGCCTTGAAATGCCCGTAGTAGACGGGGTCGAAGCGTGCGAGCGTCGTGAAGAGGCGCACATCGGCCTCGGTGATCGACTCACCCATGAGGTAACGCCGCGTCGCCAGCCGCTCCTCGACGGTGTCGAGAGCCGTGAAGAGACGGTCGAAGGCCTTCTCATAGGCCTCCTGCGAACCGGCGAAGCCCGACCGGTAGACGCCGTTGTTGATCTCCGTGTAGATCATCCGCATGAGGGACTCCATCTCGTCCCGTGACTCCTCGGGCCACAGGTTCGGCGCACCGTCCCTGTGGTAGGCCGTCCACTGGGTCGAGAAGTCCTCGGTGATCTGCGCGAAGTCGTTCGTCACCACCACGCCGGAGGGGACGTCGACGATTGCGGGCACCGTGATGCCGCGCGGGTAGTCGGGATAGCGTTTGAAGAACGCCTGCTGGAGGCGTTCGATCCCGAGGACGGGATCGACCCCGCCGGGGTCGAGGTCGAAGGTCCACGACCGCTGGTCATGGGTGGGCCCGGGCATCCCGAGCGAGATGACGTCCTCGAGTCCGAGCAGCCTGCGGACGATGACGGTGCGGTTGGCCCACGGGCAGGCGCGGGCGGCGATGAGACGGTAGCGGCCGGGTTCGACCGGCCACTGAGCGTCCGGATCGTCGAGGATGCGGTCCTCGATGTAGTTGGTGTCGCGGTTGAATTCCTGACCCTTCTCGACGTACGAGCCGGAGGTGTCAGTGGTCTCGGTGTCCTTCGACATGGGGATGTCCTCTCTGTTGCGACTGAGCCCTCGGTGGGGGCCGGTCGCCGGAGGGGAGCCGGCGGCCGAACCGCACCGATGGTTGAAATCTATACTACTCAGTCTGCCGGAGAGCGCACCGTTCAGTCGGCGTAGAGGGCCTCGATCTCGTCGGCGAAGTCCTTGCCCAGCATGTGGCGCTTGACCGACTGCTTGGCCGAGAGGTAGCCGTTGGCCTCGCTGAGTTCGACGGGGACGATCCGGAACTTCTTGATCCCCTCGGCTCGGGAGACCGTGCGGTTGACCCGTTCGACGGCCTTCTCGATCGTCGCCCTCACCGTCTCGTCGGCCGCGGCCTCCTTGAGGGTCATCGGGGGCAGGTCGTGGTTCTTCAGCCATGTCGGCAGCATCTCCGGGTCGAGGAAGATGAGCGCGGTGATGTACTTGCGGTTGTCGCCGACGAGGACCGGCTGGCCGATGATCGGGTGCCGGCGCAGCGCGTCCTCGAGGGGAGCGGGGGCGATGTTCTTCCCGCTCGAGGTGACGATGAGCTCCTTCTTGCGTCCGACGATGCTCAGGTAGCCGTCCTCGTCGAGGGAGCCGAGGTCGCCGGTGGCGAACCAGTCGTCGTGGAACTCCTTGGCCGTGGCCTCCGGGTTCTTCCAGTACTCCCGGAACACGGGCACCCCCTTGGCCAGGATCTCTCCGTCGGGGGCGATCGCCACGGTCGCACCGGGCAGGGGGACGCCGACGGTGCCGATCTTCGAGTTCTTCACGACGTTGACCGTGATCGGCGCCGTCGTCTCCGTCAGCCCGTAGCCTTCTAAGACGATGAGGCCGATGCCGCGGTAGAAGTGGCCGAGGTGGGTGCCGAGCGGACCGCCGCCGGAGACCGCCCACTTGACGTTGCCGCCCATGATCTCGCGCAGCTTGCTGTAGACGAGCTTGTCGAACAGCGCGTGCTGGATGCGCAGGGACGCCGGCACTTTGCCTGCGTCGAGGGCCTTCGAATACGCGACGGCGACCTTCTCGGCGCGGCGGAAGATCTTCTCCTTGCCTCCGGCCTGGGCCTTCGCCAGGGCGGAGTTGAAGACCTTCTCGAAGACACGGGGGACGCCGAGGATGAACGTCGGCTTGAAGCTGCCGAGGGCGTCGGTGAGCTTCGTGAGATCCGACTGGTGGGCGAGCAGAGCGCCCGTTGACACGGAGAGGACCTCGATGAAGCGGGCGAAGACGTGCGCCTGCGGGAGGAAGAGGAGGCAGCGGCCGTCCTCGCCGGTGACCTCGGGGATCTGGTGTTCGGCGGCCTGCGCGGTCTGGACGAAGTTCGCGTGCGTGAGCACGCAGCCCTTGGGCCGACCGGTGGTGCCGGAGGTGAAGATGATCGTCGCGATCGATTCGCTGCCCACCTGGGCGCGGCGAGCCTCGAGATCGGCGTCGCTGATCCCCTCGCCGGCGGCGGCGAGGTCAAGGAAGGCGCCGTCGTCCCAGATCCACAGCTGCGGAACGGGGAGCCCGGCGACCGCGGCGGCGTCCCGAACGCGTTCGGCATGCTCCTTCGTCGCGACGAGGCCGCTGGACACCTCGGCGTTCTCAAGCATCCACGCGAGCTGATCTTGAGAGGACGTGTCGTAGAAGGGGACGGAGATCGCGCCGGCGAACCACACGGCATAGTCCGACAGCGTCCAGTCATACGAGGTGGGACCGAAGATCGCCACCTTGTCCTCGAAGCCGACGCCTGCGGCGATGAGCCCCTTGGCCGCCGCCCGGACCTGATCGACGAAGTCAGCGGTCGAGACCTCGGACCAGCTCTCGCCCGCGGGCTTCGCGAGCGCGGGATGATCGGGATGGGAGTCCAGCCGTCGGAGCAGGACGTCGGTCGTCGATGACTCGGTGTCCACCTCGAACCCGACGACCGGAGTGGATGACTGGGGCATTGTCGATGCGCTCATGTGTACTCCTTCGGGACATAAGTTACTGCCCAGTGATCTTAGTGTGCGATCGTTCAGTAGTGAAATCGCTCACTTTTCCGGCCTGCGAGGTCTCATCAGCAGTCTAGCCAAATCGATGGGCTGATCGCGCAGGCTACGATGGACCAAACTTCAAGTCTGTTAAAGGTTGGTAATGACGACGAACCCTGAGGATCCGGGCTTCCGCTACGACGCGGAGCTGGCGGAGAAGATCGAGACGTCCTGGCAGAACACGTGGGAGCAGGCGGGCACATTCCACACGCCCAACCCCACCGGTGACCTCAGCCAGGACCTCGAGGGTTCCTCGTACGGGCCGCCTGACGACCTCGGCGAGCGGGAATCGCTCTACATCATGGACATGTTCCCCTACCCCTCGGGGGCGGGACTCCACGTCGGTCACCCGCTGGGCTACCTCGGCACCGATGTCTACGGCCGCTATCAGCGCATGCGCGGCCGCAACGTCATGCATGCCCTGTCCTATGACGCCTTCGGTCTGCCCGCCGACCTCTACGCAGTCCAGACCGGACAGCATCCGCGCATCACCACGGATGCGAACATGGCGAACATGAAGGGCCAGCTGCGCCGGCTCGGCCTCGCCCACGACGAACGCCGCAGCTTCGCGACGACCGACGACGACTTCGTCAAGTGGACGCAGTGGATCTTCCTCCAGATCTTCAACTCCTGGTACGACCCGGAGGCGACGACCCCGGGCGAGGACAGCCGCGGTGCCGCCCGGCCGATCTCCACGCTCATCGAGCAGTTCGCCTCGGGTCAGCGCCGCACCCCCGACGGTCGGGAGTGGGCGGAGCTCAGCCCCGCCGAACACGAGGCGATCCTCCAGGAGTTCCGCCTGGCCTACGTCTCCGAATCACCGGTCAACTGGGCGCCGGGACTCGGCACCGTGCTCGCGAACGAGGAGGTCACCGCCGAAGGCCTGTCCGAACGCGGCAACTACCCCGTCTACACCCGCACCCTGCGCCAGTGGAACATGCGGATCACGGCGTATGCCGACCGTCTCATCGACGACCTCGACGCCCTCGACTGGCCCAGTGCCGTCCACCGCATGCAGGTCAACTGGATCGGCCGGTCCAAGGGCGCCCTGCTGCGCCTGCCCGTGGCCGGAGGCGAATCCGCCGTCGAGGTCTACACGACCCGACCCGACACGCTCTTCGGTGCGACCTACCTCGTGCTCAGCCCCGAGCACCCGCAGGTCTCAGAACTCACGGCCGACGCCTGGGATCCTGCGACACCGGAGGCGTGGCGCGGCGGTGAGGTGAGCCCCGCCGAGGCAATCGCCGCCTACCAGCGCACGGCTGCGGCCAAGACCGACGCCGACCGGCAGCAGTCGAAGGAGAAGACGGGCATCTTCACCGGGTCGTATGCGACGAACCCGGCCACCGGGCAGCAGATCCCGATCTTCGTCGCCGACTACGTCCTCATGGGCTACGGCACCGGCGCGATCATGGCCGTGCCGGCCGAGGACGCCCGTGACTGGGAGTTTGCGAAGGCCTTCGGTCTGCCCTATGTGCGCACCGTGCAGCCGCCGGCCGATCACGACGAGGACACCCCGTACACGGGGTCCGGCGTGATGATCAATTCGGCCAACGCCGAGGTCGATGTCAATGGGCTTGCCGTCGACGAGGCGAAGGCCCGCGTCACGGCGTGGCTGTCCGACAAGGGCCTGGCCGAGGAGTCGACGCAGTACCGACTGCGCGACTGGCTGTTCTCCCGGCAGCGCTACTGGGGCGAGCCGTTCCCGATCGTCTACGACGAGACCGGCACCCCGATCGCGCTGCCCGATGAGATGCTGCCCGTCGAACTGCCCGAGGTCGACAACTTCGCTCCCCGCACCTTCGCCCCCGACGACGCGGACTCCCAGCCGGAGCCGGCGCTGGGCCGCAACCGCGACTGGGTCGAGGTCGAACTCGACCTCGGCGACGGCCCGCGCACGTACTTCCGCGAGACGAACACGATGCCCAACTGGGCGGGATCCTCGTGGTACCAGCTGCGCTACGCCGACCCGCACAACGAGACCGCGGTGGTCGACCCCGTCAACGAGGAGTACTGGCTGGGTCCGCGGGAATCGAAGCCGCGCGGCGGCGCCGATCTCTACGTCGGCGGCCAGGAGCACGCGGTGCTCCACCTCCTCTACGCGCGCTTCTGGCACAAGGTCCTCCACGACCTCGGCTACCTCAGCTCGTCCGAGCCGTTCCACCGTCTCGTCAACCAGGGCTACATCCAGGCCTACGCGTACACGGATGCCCGCGGCGTCTACGTTCCCGCCGCCGAGGTGGAGGAGCGCGTCGAGGCCGACGGTGAGCTGACGTTCTGGTACGAGGGCGAACAGGTCATCCGTGAGTACGGCAAGATCGGTAAGTCCCTGAAGAACTCCGTCATGCCCGATGAGATGTACGACGCCTACGGGGCCGACACGTTTCGCGTCTACGAGATGTCGATGGGTCCCATCGAACAGGACCGGCCGTGGGAGACCCGCGCCGTTGTCGGTGCGCAGCGCTTCCTCCAACGGGTGTGGCGCCTCTTCGTCGACGAGTCCACCGGTGAATCGGTCATCGCCTCCGGCACGGCCGACGATGAGACCCTCAAGGTCGCGCACCAGGTCATCGCGGGTGTCCGCGACGACATGGACCACCTGCGGTTCAACACGGCGATCTCGAAGCTGATCGTGCTCACCAACCACCTGACGAAGCAGGGTGATGCCACGGCGGATGTCCTTGAGCCGCTGGCGATCATGCTCTCGCCCTTCGCCCCGCACCTGGCCGAAGAGCTGTGGAAGCGGCTGGGGCACGAGTCGTCGATCACCTACGTCGACTTCCCCGAGGCCGACCCCGCGCATCTCGTCGCCGACACCGTCACCGCCGTCGTCCAGGTCAAGGGCAAGGTCCGCGCCCGCCTCGAGGTCGCCCCCGACATCGGGGCCGACGAACTCGAGGCGCTCGCTCTCGAGTCGCCGAACGTCCAGCGCGCCCTCGACGGCGCCGGGATCCGCAAGGTCATCGTCAAGGCGCCGAAGCTCGTCAACATCGTCCCCGACGCATGATCCCCACCTCCCCGATCCGGAAGGGCCCAGACGTGAGCACACACGACGCCGTCCAGGACGAGATCCGCAGCGCCCTCGGCGTGCGCCCGGTCATCGATCCGGCGACCGAGGTGAGGAAGCGGGTCGAGTTCCTCGTCGACTACGTGCTGACCACCGGCGTGCACGGACTCGTCCTCGGCATCAGCGGCGGTCAGGATTCGACCCTGGCCGGCAGGCTCTGCCAGCTCGCCGTCGAGGATCTGCGCAGGCGCGGTGCGAAGGCCGAGTTCTGGGCGGTGCGCCTGCCGCATCACGTGCAGGCCGATGAGGCCGATGCCCAGGATGCGCTGGCCTTCATCGACGCCGACCATGAGGTCGTGTTCAACATCGGCGCCGCCACCGATGCGGCCGCCGAGGAGTACCGGGCGGCGATGGGCGAGGCCCTGTCCGACTTCGGGAAGGGCAACGTCAAGGCCCGCCTGCGGATGGTCGCCCAGTTCGAGATCGCGGGGGAGAAGCGCCTCCTCGTCGTCGGCACCGACCATGCCGCCGAGGCGGTCACCGGGTTCTTCACGAAGTTCGGCGACGGTGCCGCCGACGTCATCCCGCTCTCGGGTCTGAGCAAACGGCAGGGTCGGGCTCTGCTGCGCCACCTCGGCGCGCCCGAGCATCTGACGACGAAGACCCCGACCGCGGACCTCCTCGACGAGGATCCCGGGCAGACCGACGAGTCGTCGTTGGGGCTGAGCTACGAGGAGATCGACGACTTCCTCGAGGGCAAGCCCGTCGCCGAGGCGGTCGCCGGCCGGATCATCGCCCGCTACCGGGCGACCGAGCACAAACGGCGCACCCCGGTCACCCCCACTGACGACTGGTGGATCCGGCACTGAAGAACTCGCGACGGATCTCCGCTCTGAGCAGACGACCCCGGCCACATGGCCGGGGTCGTCTGTGATTGTGGGCTTGTGCGTCAAGGTGCAGTCGGGCTGCCCCGACGGCTAATGCCTTGACGGCGCTCGTCTCAGGCGACGAGGCCGAGCTCGAGCGCGGTCTGCTTGAACTCCCAGCGGGCGGAGACGAAGCGGTCGCCGAGGCCCTCACCGCGGCTGCGGGCCTCGGTGTACTCGCGCCAGCCGCCCTCGCGCGTGTCGCCGGGCCGGATCTCGCGCTGCGTGTCGTCGTCGGACAGCGCCCGCGTCTCCTCGTTCACCCAGATCGACAGCGCCTCGGCTGCCCGGTAGAGGTTCATGAACGCCGTGTGCGAACGGGGGTTGTCGAAGCTCGACTTCGCGAACTCCTCACGGAACGTGTGCAGAGGGGCGAGTTCGTCGACGGCGAGCGTGCCGAACGTCGCGTCGAGGCGCAGGGACTGGACGAGTCCGTCCTCGTCGGGCAGGAGCGCGAGGATCCGCTGCGCGCGGGTCTCATCGGGGATCTGGGCGACCTCCTCGTCGACGGGGGTCAGCCCCACGGCGTCGAGGCGTCCGCGTTCGGTGCTCAGGGCCTGCCGCAGGGAATCGATCTGGGCCTGCGACCGACGCCATTCGCCGTGGAAGATGAGCAGGGCAGCGGCCGCGCCGAGGCACACGAGGATGCCGATCACCCACGCGAACGGGTGGAGCGGGGGGATGAGGAGGAGGACGAGTCCGACGACGACGAGGCCCGAGAGGACCACCGCAGCCGTCGAATTGGTGAGGAAATCGAGGAAACGCTTCACGAATCCAAGCGTACTGTTTCTGCCTCCAGATATCGTGCAAGCAGGTGGCATATAGTGTGCGTGAAATTGCTCTGACGAAGCGGGGAGTGTGCGGGTGAAGGTCTCGGTCATCGGTTGTGGGTATCTGGGAGCCGTGCACGCGGCCGCGATGGCGTCACTGGGCCACGAGGTCGTCGGCGTCGACGTCGACGAGGCGAAGATCGCGGCCCTGCGCGCAGGCAGGCCCCCGTTCTTCGAACCCGGACTCGCCGACCTCCTGCTGGGCGCCCAGGACAAGGGCAGCCTCGACTTCACCACCGACATCGCCGATGCCGCCGAGGCGCGCGTGCACTTCGTGTGCGTGGGCACCCCGCAGAAGCCCGGGGAGTTCGCCGCCGACGTCACTTATGTCGATGCGGCTGTGGATTCGCTCCTGCCGCACCTGAGCCCGGGCGCCGTCGTCGTCGGCAAGTCGACGGTCCCGGTGGGCACCGCCGCCCGGCTCGCCGGACTCGTCCAGCCGTCCGGGGCGGTGCTCATGTGGAACCCCGAGTTCCTCCGCGAGGGACACGCCGTCGAGGACACCCTCCACCCCAACCGCCTCGTCTACGGTGTGCCCGACGGCGCTGCCGGTGAGACGGCGACCGCGGCTCTCGACGAGGTCTACGCCCCGATGCTCGCCGCGGACACGCCGCGGCTCGTCGCGGACTATGCGACCGCGGAGCTCGTCAAGACCGCGGCGAACTCGTTCCTCGCGACGAAGATCTCGTTCATCAACGCGATGGCCGAACTCTGCGAGGCCTCCGGGGCCGATGTCACGATGCTCGCCGATGCGATCGGGATGGATGACCGGATCGGGCGGAAGTTCCTCAACGCCGGACTCGGGTTCGGCGGCGGCTGCCTGCCCAAGGACATCCGGGCGTTCATGGCCCGGGCCGGGGAGCTCGGCGCCGATCAGGCTGTGGCGTTCCTCAAGGAGATCGACTCGATCAACATGCGCCGCCGGGTGCGGATGGTCGACATCGCCCGTGAGGCCCTCGGTGGGTCGTTCATCGGGAAGAAGGTGACGATCCTCGGTGCGGCGTTCAAACCCGACAGCGACGACGTCCGGGACTCCCCGGCGCTTGCGGTGGCTCGGCTCATCGGCACGCAGGGCGGGGTCGTCACGGTCACCGACCCCGAGGCCGTGGCCAACGCCTCCCGGGCGTTCCCGGAGCTCACCTTCGTCACCGACACGACCGAGGCGCTCACGGGTGCCGATGCGGTGCTCCTGCTCACGGAGTGGAAGGAGTACCGGGACCTTGACCCGGCGGCGGTCGCGGGATTGGTTTCCGGCAGGGTGCTCGTCGACGGACGCAATGTCCTCGATCCGCAGCAGTGGCGTGCGGCGGGATGGACGTATCGGGCGCTGGGGCGTCCGTGAGGATCGGTCTCGTCACCGATTCCACGGCACAGCTGCGCGCCGAGGAGGTCGCCCGGCTGGGGGAGACCACCGGCGGACTCTTCCGCGTCGTCCCGCTCACCGTGCTCATCGCCGGTGAGTCCTTCACCGACGGCGACCTCGACGTCGACGAGCTGTGCCGGGCGATGGATGAGGGCGCCGAGGTGAGCACCTCGATGGCGACTCCCGGACAGTTCGCCGCCGCCTACTCAGACCTCATGGACCACGGCGCCGAGGCGATCATCGTCGTGACGATGTCCGGGGAGCTCTCCGGCACTCGTGATTCCGCGGTCTCCGCGGCCGCCGACCAGCCGGTGCTCATTGACGTCGTCGACTCCCGCACCACCTCGGCGGGACTGGCCGGGGCCGTCGACGTCGCGGCGGCGGGGATCGCCCAAGGTGAGGACGTCGCCTCGATCGCCGGCACCGTCGCCGACTGGTGTGCGGCGGAGACGATGACCGTCTTCGCCCCGCACAACCTCGAACATCTGCGTCGCGGTGGCCGGATCGGCGCCGCGTCCTCCCTGCTCGGTCGGGCCCTGCAGATCGTCCCGGTGCTCGGGCTCACCGGCGGGGTCGTCACTCCGATCGCCCGGGTGCGCACCCGAGCGAAGGCGCTCGAGCGGATGAGCCTCATCGTCGCCGAGGCGGCAGCAGACCTGGATGCGGACGACCGCAGCCTCGAGGTCGAGATCCAGCAGGCCGACGGCCGTCCCGACGACGCCGATGTCCTCACTCTCCAGGAGAAGCTCACCGAACGGGGATTCTCGCCGAGCTTCCGCACGCTCTCACCCATCATCACCGCCCACGTCGGTCCGGGCACACTGGGCATCACGGTGCAGACGACGCCCTGAGGACGTCAGGGAAGTTGCTGCGCGGGCGGGGAGGTTGCCCAACGTGGTGACCGTGTCAGGGTGAGCCCAGCTCGGCGATCGTCGGCACTCGAGTGCACTCGCCTGTGCACGACGGCTCTACTCGTGTGCTCAGAGCCTGTGGACGCTCACCCGGTTTCCACAGGCCCGATCCGGGCACTGGCGACGGCGAGCGCGGGAGGCCTAGCGTGCGCGCATGGCTGTGTCTCCCGACGACAGGTTCGCCGGTCTCATCACCTCGAGCGCCGAACGCGGCGGCTGGGTGCCCGGCGACGTCGTCACCAGCGATGCCTCGGGTGAGGAGGAACCCGTCGAACCCCGACGCGTCCGCCTGCCCGTGCTCATCGCCTTGGCGATCGCCGCGATCGCTGTGCTCGGCCTCGCGTTCTACGTCTTCCGCCCGGCGGAGACCGAACAGGCTCCGACGTCGCAGCCTGCCGCACCGGAGGCCGCCGGGGCATCGACCGGTGCACGCACTGAAGCCGCAGCGGATGGGGAACCGCCGACCACCGACGTCGTCGTCCACGTCACGGGGGAGGTCGAGAACCCCTCGGTCGTCACCCTGACCGGCGGGTCACGCGTACGCGACGCGGTCGAGGCCGCCGGCGGACTGACTCCCGACGCGGACGCCGAGGCGGTCAATCTCGCCCGCGTCCTCGCCGACGGCGAGCAGATCCGCATTCCCGCCGTCGGTGAGAGCCCGCCCGCTCCCGCACCGACCGGTTCCGCACCCGACTCCTCGGGAGGCAGCCAGTCGGGGGAGGGCTCGTCGGACAGCTCTCAGGGATCGAGCGCCGGACCGGGGGAGTCCGGTGCCAAGGTCGACCTCAATACCGCCGACTCCGCGACCCTGCAGACCCTGCCCGGTGTCGGCCCCGTCACGGCCGAGGCGATCATCGCCTACCGGGAGGCGACCCCGTTCACGAGCATCGACGACCTCCTCCTCGTCAAGGGCATCGGCCCGAAGACCTTCGAAAGCCTCAAGGACCGTGTCACGGTCGGGTGAGCGGCGAGCCCTGCGGTCGGCCGACAGTGGAAGGCGGTCAGACCTCGGCTCGGCTGTGCGGCGCCGCTGGCGTGCTGCCCTCGACTGGGCGAGGATGACCGGGACGCTGTGGCCGGGGTCCGTGCGACTCGTCGCCTGCGCCGCGGGACTGTGGGCGCTCGCGCTGCTCGCCCCCGGACCCTCGGCACTGCTGCTCACCCCGGTCGTCGGCATCATCGGATTCCTGCTCCTGCGCACCCGCCACCACCTCGGCGTCGGCCTCATCGTCTTCGCATGCCTCGCGAGCATCCAGCTCGCCAGCCTCACTGCGGCCCGTGGACCCGACGGCCCCGCGGAGACGACGGGGATCGTCATCGGCACCACCGCGCCCGGGCCCTCGGGGTGGTCACGGCTGACGCTGCTCACCCCGGGCGGACTCACCGAAGTGCTCTCCCCAGGCACCCCGCCGGCGGGAGCGCACGTGCGCATGCGCACCGACCGCCTCGACCGCATCCGCATCAGCCGCGGTGAGCCGGCGGTGATCCGCGCCCCCAACCGCATCTGGCAGTGGCGGGCGCAGCTGCGCGACCGCTTCCGGGCCGACTCGACGGCTGTCGGACACGACGGGGGAGCCCTGCTGCCGGGGCTCGTCATCGGCGACACCGCGCCGCAGGATGCGCAGATGGTCGAGGACATGCGCACCGTCTCCCTCACCCACCTCTCCGCGGTCTCGGGGACCAATGTGACGATCGTCAGCCTCGGTGCCGGACTGCTCGCCGGCGCCTGCCGTGCGGGACCGCGCACCCGGGTGAGCATCGGAGTGCTCACGTGCCTCGGCTACGTCTTCGTCGTCGGTGTCGAACCGAGCGCGATCAGGGCCGCCGGGATGGCCGTCGCGGTCGCCGTCGTCTTCCTCCGCGGGGGCGGGATCGCCCCGGTCGCCGTCATCGCGGGCACCGTCAGCCTGCTGCTCACGGCACTGCCGATGCTCGCCGCCTCCGTGGGCTTCGCGCTCTCGGTGATCTCGACGTGCGCGATCATGTTCGCTGTCCCGGTCCTGCTCAGACGGCTGGGCGTGCACTGGCCGCGCGTGCCGAGCATCCTGCTCACCGCCCTCGTCGTCCCGCTCATCGCGCAGCTTGCGTGCACACCGGTGCTCGTGGCCATCGACCCGCGGATCGGCGGGTGGTCTGTCGTCGCGAACGCCCTGGCCTCGCCGGCCGTGCTGCCGGCGACGATCACCGGGTTCGTCTCTCTCGTGTGCAGCGGTCTCGGGCTGCTCGGCATTCCCGGACTGCCCGTGATCGCCGATGCCGCGGCCTGGCTGGGTTCCCTGTGTGCGTGGTGGATCGTGGCCGTCGCCCGGGTGTGCGCGCGACTGCCGGGAGCGTCCCTGGCCTGGCCGGACCCGCCGCAGGGATCGATCATCGCGCTCGTCCTCCTCGCCGTCCTCACTGCGGGCATCGTGCTGCTCGTGCGGCGTCGGCTGTGGGGGCTGCCGGTCATCGTCCTCGCGGTCGCCCTCGGCGCGGTGGTCGTCGTCACGGGCAGTCCGAAGGGGCCTGCCCGTGACTGGCTCGTGCTCGTCTGCGATGTCGGTCAGGGTTCGGCCGCGGTCATCAACCTCGGCGGAGGACGAGGGCTCGTCGTCGATGCGGGCAAGGAGCCGGCACCGGTCGATGAGTGTCTCGACGGAAGCGGGATCACGGAATTCGACCTTGTCATCTCCCATTTCGACGCCGACCACAGCGGTGGGTATGCGGGGACGACATGGTCGCGGACCCTGCGGCGGCTGTTGGTCTCCGCCAACGCGGCAGGCGGTCCCGAGGTCGCACAGATCGTCCGGGACACCGGCGCCGAGGTGGTTCCCCTCTCCCGGGGAGACGGAATCGATCTCGGCGGGGTGCAAGCCGAGGTGCTGTGGCCGCCCGGAGGCCGTGCCCCTGCAGGGACGGCCGGGTCGGGACCTGGCACGGGCACGGGGTCGGGTACCGGCGCAGGTGGACCCGGAGACACCTCGGCGGGGACGGACACGGGGTCGGGTGCACCGGGAGGCACCCCGGCGGGGACGGCCGCGCGGAACGAGGATTCGGTCGTCCTGCGCATCGACCTCGCCGGGCTGAGCGTCCTCCTGCCCGGCGACATCGGCGAGGAGGAGCAGACCGTGCTCGCACAGAGCCTGCAACCGGTCGACGTGCTCATCGCACCCCACCACGGCTCAGGTGACCTGTCGGAGGACTTCTACCGGGGAGCAGGCGCCCGCCTCGGCGCCGTCTCCGTCGGGGAGAACCGGTACGGGCACCCGACTGAGGAGTCGCTGTCCGCCTTCGGTCCGGTGCCGGTGCTGCGCACGGACCTGTGCGGGACGATCGCCCTCTACGCCGAGGGGCGGTACAGCACGGCCCGCGGATGCGAACGCTGAGCGGCACCGCGCATCACCGTGTCCCGGGCGGGCGATAGGCTGGGGACATGGCAGCGAAGAAGACCCTCATCCCGTGGAGCTCGGCGAAGCCCGCGCCCGTCGTGATGATCTCCGGCGGTGAGTCCGTGCTCGTGCGCATGGCCAAGGACCGCATCGTCTCCGCCGCCCGGAAGAAGGACCCCGAGGAGGTCGAGTTCGATGCCGCCGCCTACCAGGGCGGGGAACTCGAGATGGCGGCCTCCCCGTCGCTGTTCTCGAGTGCGAAGCTCATCGTCGTCGATGCCGTCGAGAAATGCTCCGAGGCGTTCCTCGACGACGCGCTCTCCTACCTCGACGCCCCGAACGAGGAGGCCGTCGTCCTCCTCCTCCACGGCGGAGGCAACCGCGGGGCCAAGCTGGTCAAGAAGCTCGACGCCGCCGGCTTCCCGCGCATCGACGCCGCCGTGCTCAAGAGCGAGAGCGACCGGGCGAAGTTCGCGCAGGCGCGGTTCAAGTCCGCGAAGCGGCAGATCGACGAATCAGGGATGGCCGCGCTCATGTCGGCTCTCGGCTCGGATCTTGCCGAACTCAACGCCGGCGTCGACCAGCTCATCGAGGACACCGAAGGCACGATCACCGACGCGATCGTCGACCGCTACTACGGCGGACGCGTCGAAGCCACCGGCTTCAAGGTCGCCGACGCCGCTGTGTCCGGGGACGCCAAGAGCGCGCTCAGCCTGCTCCGGCATGCCCTGTCGACCGGCTCCGATCCGGTGCCGCTCGTCGCCGCCGTCGCGATGAAGCTGCGCGGCATGGCGAAGGTGCAGGGCTTCTCCGGGTCGAGCGGTGAGCTCGCCTCCGAACTGAAGATGGCGCCGTGGCAGGTCGACCGCGCCCGCCGGGAGGTCAGGCGCTGGAACGAGGTCGCACTCGGCCAGTCGCTCATCGCCGCCGCCGAGGCCGACGAAGCCGTCAAAGGCGGCGGCCGCGACCCCGTCTACGCAGTCGAGTCCTTCGTCTCCGAGGTCTGCCGCCTCTCGCGCACCCGCTAGGTCCCTCACCCTCCGCAGACCCTGTCCGAACATGACGAAAGGGCCCGATCCGCTGAGCGGATCGGGCCCTTTCAGGCAAACCTTAAGCCATCGACTCAGAGAGCGTTGATCTGCTTGGCCAGCTTCGACTTGCGGTTCGCAGCGTTGTTCTTGTGCAGAACACCCTTCGAAACAGCCTTGTCGAGCTTCCGGGCGGCCACAGCATAAGCCTGCTGTGCCTCGTCCTTGTTGCCGGCAGCGATGCTCTCACGGACGTTGCGGACGAGGCCACGAACCTCGGTACGCACTGCCTTGTTGCGCAGGCGAGCCTTCTCGTTGGTCTTGATCCGCTTCATCTGGGACTTGATATTAGCCAATTTCAACACTCTTTCGTGTTCGTACTGCATGGTCGTGAGGGCGCATCCGTACGACAGGTATCGTCTCGGCGGGGAAACACTCCGACGACATCGCAGCGGATGGCATCTTCACCCGACCTCGGCGAGACACACGCCATGATGAAGATACGAGACCCAATCCTACCAGCGGGCCCGCGCCCATCGATAATCGCCGCCTGCCCGAGGAAGGGTGATCCTCATCGCCCGTCACGCCGCCCAGGTCCGCCGGTACTCACTCGGGGAGACGTGGACCTGCGCGGCGAACGCCGCCCGGAGCCCTGCCGCGGTGGCGAAGCCCGTGCGCACCGCGATCGCTTCGACGCTGTCGCCCGTCGTTTCGAGCAGCTCCTGCGCCAGCCGGATCCGCTCCCGCACCAGCCACTGACCCGGCGGGAGTCCGTGGACCTCGAGGAACTTCCGTGAGAGCTGCCGCTGACTCAGATGCGCCCTGGCCGCGAGATCGGCGACCCTGATCGACTCGCTGAGGTGGTCTCTGGCCCAATCCGTGACCGCACCGAGCGGGGCATCCGCCGTCTGCGGGACGGGACCGAGCGCGTACTGGGCCTGATCGGCGACCCGGTGCGGGGGAGTGACCATCCGCCTGGCCACCGCACTCGCCGCAGCCGTGCCATGATCCTGCCGCACGAGTTCGAGGCACAGATCTATGCCCGCAGCCGTCCCCGCCGAGGTGAAGACCGTGCCGTCGCACGTGTAGAGGACGTTCGCATCGACCTCGACGCGCGGATACCGGCGGGCGAACTCGTCTGCGTGCATCCAATGGGTCGTCGCTCGCCGACCGTCGAGGATGCCCGCCTCGGCGAGGACGAAGGCACCCGAGCAGATCGCCGCGACCCTCGCCCCGCGCGCATGCGCCTCGGCGACCGCGGCCACGAGTTCCGGCGGCTGCGACACGTGGACGTTCGTGCACGCGGGGACGATGACGGTGTCCGCCTCGGCGATCGCCTCGAGCCCGTGGGCCCGGGCGGCGACGAAACCGGCGGCCACCTCCGCGCCGGGTTCGGTCGCGGCGACGGTGAAGTCGTACCACGGGGAGACGATGTCGGGCCGGGCGATGCCGAAGACCTCGCACGGTACGGCGAGCTCGAACAGCGGGGCACCCGGCATGAGGGCGAGGACGACACGATGTGCGGCAGAACTCTTGCGCATGTCGTCCATTCTGCCACTGGGCAGGAGGGGTGCGCGAGAGTTGACTGGGAGCCATGACCACTGAGACCCCCTCCCGCGTGCAGCCCCACATCGGACTCGGTCAGGGCGTTGCGCTCTACACGTGCGCGATCCTCGGCGCCGGCGTCCTCGTCCTGCCCGGCCAGGTCGCGACCCTTGCCGGACCGGCCTCGCTCATCGCGTGGCTGATCAGCGCCCTCCTCGGGATTCCCCTCGCGTTCACCTTCGCCAGGCTCGCCTCCCGGTTCCCCGACGCCGGGGGAGTCGCCAGCTACGCCGAACGCGCCTTCGGCCCGATTGCGGGAGCGACCGCCGGCTGGTGGTACTTCATCGCCGTCGCCGTCGGCCAGACGATCGTCCCCCTGACCGCCGGCTACTACCTCGCCGCAGCGCTGAGCCTCCCGGCGTTCGCCGCCCCCGTCTTCGGTCTCGTCATCCTCGCCCTCGCCGTGGCCGCGGCGCTAGCCGATGTCGCGATCGGGGCGCGGGTGCAGATGGGGTTGGCGATCGGGGTCGCGGCAATCCTCGTCACCGTCGTCATCGTCTCGCTCGGACAGTTCGACCCCGCGGCGTTCGCTCCCTTCGCCCCGGCGGGCATCGCCGGGGTCGGGCAGGCCGTCGTCGTCCTCTTCTTCGCGTTCGCCGGCTGGGAGGCGATCGCGCACCTCTCCGCCGAGTTCAGGGACGTGCGCACGACCCTGCCGCGGGCGACCCTGCTCACGGTCCTCATCGTCACCGTGCTCTATCTCTCCGTCGCCACGGCCGTCGTCGGCACAGGCACGTACGGGGGAGCCGCGGTTGACCGGGTCTCCCTGGGGCTCATCGTCGAGACCGGATGGGGGATCGCCGCGGCGGCCGTCGTCGCTGTGGCCGCCGTCGTCATCTGCACCGGCACGACTCTCGCCTTCGCGCAGTCGGTCTCCCGTCTGGGGTTCTCGCTCGCCCAGCGCGGGTGGGCACCCCGATCGTTGGCGGTCCTCGATCGCCGAGGTGTGCCCGCGGTCTCCCTGCTCACCGTCGCCGGGATCGGGGCGGCGGGACTCATCGGGTGCGCGGTGTTCGGCTGGGGTGCCGAGGACCTCGTCTTCATCCCTGCGGTCCTCGTGCTCGCGACCTATCTCATCGGCACGGCGGCCGCGATGAGGACATTCGCCGGGAGGGCGCGTCTCGTCGCGGTCCTCGCGTTCGTCCTCCTCCTCATCGCCGTGCCCTTCGCCGGCTGGCATCTTCTCGTGCCGGTCGGTCTGTTCGCCGTCGTCGCGGTGGGTCTGCGGGTGCGGGGTCGGCGATTGCCGACGCGTCGATTGCAGATGCGCAGGGCCCGGAGACTCGGGTAGCAGGGGGACCCGCAGGCCGAGTGATGCGGTGGGGGTACAGGACCGCGCTCACGATCGGCCCGAGCAGTCGACTTCCGGCGGATCGGTCGACTTCGGACTGCGCCGTCGTGATCGGACTGCTCAGCCGTGATCGGACAGCTCAGTCGTGAACGGTCGTCTCAGTCGAATTCGGCGGCGACGAGGGCGAAGACCCCGCGGTCCATGATCGCGCCTTCGCGGCGGATGCCGTTCGGGTCGAGGCGGATGATGCGGTCGAGTCGGACCTCCGAGGGACGTCCCTGCGAATCCCAGTCACCGCTGCCGATGTTCATCCACCTGGCCCCGTTGTCCGACCGGACCTCGCCGATGCCGCCTGGGATGTGGTCCTTGCTCGTGAGCATGAGCACGAGCACCCACGCCCCGTCTTTGCCGATGACCAGCGAGGGTCGGTCCTTGCCCTGCGTGTGGTCCTCCTCGAAGGGGATCCAGCCCCACACGACCTCACCGGGATCGGCGTCCCCGTCGAGATCGGGGGAGTAGCTGACCCGCACGGGACCGCGGTAGTCACCGGGGTACCCGCCGGCCGTGTCCGGGCGGTCCGAGGTGGTCCTCGCGTTTCCGCCAGACGACTGACCCTGGGTGCGCGGCGGGGAGGGGCGGTCTGTGCCCCGAGAGTCTGGGGCACCGCTCGGCCCCTTCTGCGACTGCGACCTGCTCTGCGATTCCCTGAGGAACTTCATGCCCTCGCGCACGCCGATCTGGACGGCGCGGTTGACGATCGATCTCCAGCTCATGCCAGTCAGCCTAGTCGACGCAGCCCACGTCCTGCCCGAGGCGTCTTACGCCCCGGTGACCTCGCTCCAGCGCAGGGTCGCCTCGACGGGAAAGTGGTCGGAGGGGTAGGTGCCGCCCGAACTGTACGTGTCGATGCGGGTCGCAATCGTCTCGATCCCCGGCGTCGTGAGGATCCAGTCGATGCGCGGTGCCCCGGCCTTCGGACCTTTGTAGCGGTGGAACGTGCCGATGTCCTCCCCGGGCACTTTCGCTGCGGTGTCGGTGAGACCGAGCTCGGAGACGAAGTACTCGTAGACGGGAGCCCCGGTGGCGACGTTGAAGTCGCCGGTGACGATGCTGGGGACGTCCACCTCGGCGATGGTCTCGGCCATGATCTTCGCGGACTCGAGACGCGCCCGTTCGGACTTGTGGTCGAGGTGGGTGTTGAGCAGGCGCAGGGACCGGCCGGCCTCGAGGTCGGTGAAGTCGACCGTCGTCAGCGTCCGGGCATGGGAGACGCCCCACGATTCGGAGGCGACGGTCTCCGGGGTCTCCGACAGCCAGCTGATGTCGACGGCTTGGACCTCGAAGCGGGAGGAGTCGCAGATGACGGCGGTGAACTCTCCGGCGTTGCCGCCAGAGTGGCCCTCGCCGAGCCAGATGTACTCGTCGGGGAGGAGCTCGATGAGCTTCTCGAGCTGATCAAGCTCACCCTCCTGCGTGCCGATGAGGTGCGGGTGGGCTGCGGTGATGAGCTCGGCGGCCACGGGCAGCCGCGCCTCGACGGGGTGCCCGTCGCGGGCGGGGTAGCGGAGGTTGAAGCTCATGACGGTGAAGTCGCTCATGGGACCATCATCGCGCATGGGCTGCCCTGCCCGGCGGACCACGCGCGGACGACGGACCACGCGCGGACGACCACGGGCGACGGACCACGCGCGGACGACGGGCTGCACACGACCTCGCCCCGCCTCGGCGGATTGAGACCCGCCGGGCACTTCATGGAACAATGGAGGTTCGGCCGATCCGGCGGTTCGACACGAAGAAAGGGCGTCAATGTCACCTCAGGTGAACGCGCAATCACTGAAGCGGATCACACCCTCCGCGACCTCACCCGAGCTGATCCGCAACTTCTGCATCATCGCCCACATCGACCACGGCAAATCGACGCTGGCCGACCGGATGCTCCAGATCACCGGCGTCGTCCAGCCCCGCGACATGCGCGCGCAGTACCTCGACCGGATGGACATCGAACGCGAACGCGGCATCACGATCAAATCGCAGGCCGTGCGCATGCCGTGGGAGACCGACGGCACCCCGTACGCGCTCAACATGATCGACACCCCCGGCCACGTCGACTTCAGCTACGAGGTCTCCCGGTCGCTGGCCGCCTGTGAGGGTGCGCTCCTCCTCGTCGACTCCGCGCAGGGCATCGAAGCCCAGACGCTCGCGAACCTCTACATGGCCATGGAGAACGATCTCACGATCATCCCCGTGCTCAACAAGATCGACCTGCCCGCCGCGCAGCCGGACAAGTACGCCGAGGAGCTCGCGAACCTCATCGGCGCCGACCCCGAGGACGTGCTGCGCGTCTCCGGCAAGACCGGTGAGGGTGTCGAAGGCGTCCTCGACCGGATCATCACCGACATCCCGGCCCCCGTCGGCGACGCCGACGCCCCGGCCCGGGCGATGATCTTCGACTCCGTCTACGACACCTACCGGGGTGTGGTCACCTACGTCCGCGTCGTCGACGGGGATCTCTCGCCGCGCCAGAAGGTGACGATGATGTCGACGGGCACGACCCACGAGCTCCTCGAGATCGGCGTGTCCTCCCCGGAGCCGAATGCGACGAAGGGCCTCGGCGTCGGCGAGGTCGGCTACCTCATCACCGGCGTCAAGGACGTCCGCCAGTCGAAGGTCGGCGACACCGTCACCGCGACCGCAGCCCCGGCCGAGGAACCGCTCGCCGGTTACGAAGAGCCCAAGCCCATGGTCTTCTCCGGACTCTTCCCCATCGACGGTTCGGACTACCCGGCGCTGCGCGACGCGCTCGACAAGCTCAAGCTCAACGACGCGGCCCTGGTCTACGAACCGGAGAACTCGACGGCGCTGGGCTTCGGCTTCCGCTGCGGGTTCTTAGGCCTCCTCCACCTCGAGATCGTCCGTGAACGCCTCGAGCGCGAGTTCGACCTCGACCTCATCTCGACCGCCCCGAGCGTGATCTACGACGTCACCCTCGAGGACCGCTCCGAGGTCGTCGTGACGAACCCGAGCGAGTTCCCGACCGGCAAGATCCGTGAGGTCCGCGAGCCGATGGTCAAGGCGACGATCCTCACCCCGAGCGACTACATCGGCGCGGTCATGGAGCTGTGCCAGGACCGTCGCGGCAAACTCCAGGGTATGGACTACCTCTCCTCCGACCGCGTCGAGATCCGCTACCGGCTGCCGCTCGCGGAGATCGTCTTCGACTTCTTCGACCAGCTGAAGTCCCGGACGAAGGGCTACGCCTCCCTCGACTACGCCGACGACGGCATGGATGCCGCCGACCTCGTCAAGGTCGACATCCTCCTCCACGGCGACCAGGTCGATGCGTTCTCCGCGATCGTCCACCGCGACAAGGCGTACTCGTACGGTGTGCTCATGGCCGGCAAGCTGCGCGGGCTCATCCCGCGTCAGCAGTTCGAAGTCCCGATCCAGGCCGCCATCGGCTCGCGCATCATCGCCCGCGAGACGATCCGCGCGATCCGCAAGGACGTGCTCTCGAAGTGCTACGGCGGCGACATCAGCCGTAAGCGCAAACTGCTCGAGAAGCAGAAGGAGGGTAAGAAGCGGATGAAGATGGTCGGCAGCGTCGAGGTGCCGCAGGAGGCCTTCATCGCAGCCCTGTCCTCGGACGAACCGGATAAGAAGGACGCCAAGAAGTAGGTGCCGGAGCAGCCGATCGGTGAGATTCCGCCCCTGGACGGCTCCCTTCCCGCCTCGGCGGGCACGGGGAACGGGCAGGGGCTGAGCCTCTACGTCCACGTCCCGTACTGCCGGGTCCGCTGCGGGTACTGCGACTTCAACACCTACACCGCCGATGAGCTCGGTCCCGGAGCCAACCGGGAGGACTACCGGGAGATGATCTCCCGGGAACTCGATCTCTCGACCCGGGTGCTCGCCGAGGTGGGGGCCGGGGACCGTGAGGTCGGGACGATCTTCTTCGGCGGAGGCACTCCGACGCTCCTGCCCGCCGAGGTGCTCGCCGGGGTCATGGACGACATCCGCGCCCGCTACCGGCTGAGTCCCGATGTCGAGGTGACCACCGAGGCGAACCCGGACACACTCAATCCTGCGTATCTCGACACGCTCGCCAGTGCCGGCTTCACCCGGATCTCCGTGGGCATGCAGTCGGCGGTGCCGCATGTGCTCGCGACCCTCGACCGCACGCACGATCCGGCGAAGATCCCCGACGTCGCGCGCTGGGTGAAGGCGACGGGTCTCGAACTCAGCCTCGACCTCATCTACGGCACCCCGGGGGAGTCGATCGCCGACTGGCGGGCCTCGCTGGACTCGGCGCTGGCGGCCGATGTCGACCATGTCTCGGCGTATTCGCTCATCGTCGAACCGGGCACGAAGATGGGGGCCATGGTCCGGCGCGGGCAGCTGCCGATGCCCGATGAGGACGACCTCGCCGACAAGTACGAGATCGCCGATGCTGCGATGACCGCGGCCGGTCTGCGCTGGTACGAGGTGAGCAACTGGTCGAAGACACCGGAGACCCGGTGCGAGCACAATATGGCGTACTGGCGCAATGCCGACTGGTGGGGCTTCGGCCCGGGTGCGCACTCCCACATCGGGGGTGTGCGGTTCTGGAACGCGAAGCATCCGCGGGCCTGGTCCGACCGGCTGCTCGGCGGGGACTCCCCGGCGATCGGTCGCGAAGTGCTCTCGGAGTCGACCCGGGAGATCGAGCGGATCATGCTCGCAGCCCGCATCGACTCCGAATTGCCGCTGGATTCGCTCGCCCCCGGCAGCGAAGCGGCGATCCGGACGTTCGTCAAGCAGGGACTCCTCGACGCCGAGGCGGTCGCCGAGGGCCGTTTCTCCCCGACCCTGCAGGGACGGCTGATGGCCGATCACATGGTTCGGGTGCTCACCGACTACGTGCACTGAGGGCCGCCTCCGGAGATCGGAGACGGCCCTCGGCTGGTGCGGCTCAGGCGCCGCGTGCGCTCACGCGCTGATGGTCCGGGTCACTTGACGAAGTTGAACGTCAGCGGGAACTTGTAGCCTTCGCCCTTGTTCGCGGCCACGGCGGCGATGATGTAGATCACCGCGTAGACGAGCGGGATGAGGAACGCGAAGTAGACGATGAGGAATCCGAAGCCCATCGTCACGAACGCGAGGATGGTGCCGATGATCCCGAGGACGATCGAGGCGGCGAACGTGACGATCATGTTCGTGATCCACGCGTTCGTGCCCTGACGGGCGTACTCGCGGACGAAGGGCGACTCGTCCTTCTTCATGAGGAACATGATGAGCGGGAGGAAGCCGATGAAGAGGGCGCCGATGTTCGTCCACAGTGCCGTCGTGCGCTCGGAGTCGTTGGCGTGCCAGAACTGCGCGGAACCGGGACCGTAGGCGGACTCGGGAAGCGCGGTCGAGTCGAACATCGCAGGGTTGGCCTGCATCGCGCCGTAGCCGGGCTGACCTCCGTAGCCCTGCTGGACTCCGTACTGCGGCTGGCCACCGTAGCCGGGCTGGCCGCCGGAGTTCTGCTGCGAACCGTACTGCTGCTGGCTGCCGTACTGCTGCTGCGATCCGTAGTTCTGACCGCCGTGGCTCTGCTGCTGCGAGCCGTACTGCTGCTGGCTTCCGTAGTTCTGCTGCTGCTGAGACCCATAGTTCTGCTGCTGCGAGCCGTGGCTCTGATGGCTGCCGTAGTTCTGCTGCTGGCTGTAGGGCTGCTGCGGGCCGGACGCCTGCGAGTAGTTCGGCGGCATCGGACGCGACTGGTTCTGCTCTCCGTTGGGAGGCTGCGGGGAGTTCGACATGAGGGTCCTTTCGAGAAGCTTCTGCACCCCCACCCTAGTCGAGGCGCGCCCTGCAAAGCGTGGGAGAGGCGTTCCAAGTTCATCACAAGTGCCCCGGAGACCCGCCCCTCAGCGCAGCGTCCTCGACCTTCAGTCGACGGTGACGAAGTCGATGAGCTCCTCGACCCGGCCTGAGAGCGTCGGCTCGACATCGGCGATCGTGGTCACGGACTTGAGAATCCGCACCCAACCGGCGGCGACGTCCCGGTGATCGGCGTGCGGCCAGCCGATGCGGGCGAGGATCCCCGTCTTCCAGTCCTCCCCGCGCGGCACGGTCGGCCACGCGCTGATGCCGACGACATGGGGTTTGACCGCCTGCCAGATGTCGACGTAGGGGTGGCCGATGATGTGCACGGTCTCCCGGTACCGGGAATCGGCGCGGACCGCCTCGGCGATCTTCGACTCCTTCGTCCCGGCCACGAGATGGTCGGCGAGGATCCCGACCCGGTGCCCCCGGTCGGGGGCGAACTCCGCGAGTTTGTCCGCGACATCGTCGAGCCCGCCCAGCGGCTCGACGACGACTCCCTCGATCCGCAGATCATCGCCCCAGATCTTCTCGACGAGCTCGGCATCGTGCTTGCCCTCGACCCAGATCCGCGACCCGCGGGCCACTCGTGCCTTCGCCCCGGCCACGGCACGCGACCCCGACGCCGTCCGGCCCGGAGCCGCGGGCTTGCGCTTCGGCAGCCGCAGATCGACCGGTTCGCCCTCGAGGAGGAACCCCGGTCCCAGCGGGAACGCCTTGAGGCCGCCGCGCCGATCCTCGAGTTTGACGACGATCCCGCCTGCGGTCTTCTCCGCCCCGACGACGGCGCCGACGAAGCCGCTCATCGCGTCTTCGAGCACCATGCCGAGCCCGAGCTCGACGGGACGCGACTTCTTGGGACGGTGGGAGGACGACGACGCACCCGAGAGCACGTCCGAACCGTAGCGATCAAAAGCATTCACAGCCCACCAGCGTAGTGAATGCGGCACCCGGCACGGCGGTGACCCGCGGGTCCCGGGACGGAAAGTGAAATCACAGGATAAGAGGCGTAGAATTGGCACTCGGAGTGTTCGAGTGCCAAATCCGGGGAGGAGTCCGATGAACGACAGCAGGCGCGCGCAGGTGCTCCGCGCGATCGTCGAGGACTTCGTCGCCACGAACGAACCCGTGGGGTCGAAGGCGATCGTCCAGCGGCACACCCTCGGGGTCTCACCCGCCACGATCCGCAACGACATGGCCCAGCTCGAGGCCGAGGGGTACATCGCCCAGCCGCACACCTCGGCGGGCCGGATCCCCACCGATCTCGGCTACCGGATGTTCGTCGACCGCATCGACGAATTCAAACCGCTCAGCCAGGCCGAACGCCGGGCGATCCTCCAGCTCGTCGACGGCGAGAGCGACCTCGACGGGATGCTCGACCGCACGGTCCGCCTGCTCGCGGGCCTCACCCACCAGGTCGCGCTCATCCAGTACCCCATGGTCTCGCAGGCCAAGGTCAAGCACATCGAGGTCGTGGGTCTGGCCGCCGGCCGGGTCCTCGTCGTCCTCATCACCGATGCCGGCCAGGTCGAGCAGAAGATCGTCGTCCTCGCCGAGGCGGTCGACGAGGACGGTCTCGCCCGCATCCGCGAGCGGATCAACGCCGAGTACGCGGGCCGCAGGCTCTCGCGCATCGACGCCCGGACATCGCAGCAGCAGACGGACGCCGAGGCGGCCGCCGGCACACCAACGAGCACCGAGACGGCCCGTGAGGACTCCGCTGACAGTGTGCCCGCAGAGGCGACGATCGCACGGATCCGCAACGCCGTGATCGACTTGGTCGCAGCGACCCGCGAAGAGCGGATCATCATGGCGGGGACGGCGAACCTCGCCCGTTCGGGCCAGGAGTTCGGCGAGCAGATGGCCCCGATCCTCGAGGCCTTCGAAGAGCAGGTCGTCCTCCTCAAACTGCTCACCTCGATGGCCGAGGACCACGCGGAGATCAGCGTGCGCATCGGCCGTGAGAACACTCACGAGTCCTTCAGCTCGACATCCGTCGTCGCCGCCGAATATGGTCGGGTGGCGGGTTCATCGGCCCGTCTCGCCGTGCTCGGCCCCACCCGCATGGACTATCCGACGACGATCTCGGCCGTGCGCGCCGTCGCCAAGTACGTCTCCTCGGCGCTCGACCGGGGATAGACGACACTGACCCAGAGACAGACACCCAGACCCGGGAACATCGCGCAGGTCCGCCCGCGTTGACCCACAGAGCACATCGACGAAAGAGACCCCGTCGCACACGACGGAGACCACCATCAGGGAGAGAGAAGTTTCAGTGGCCGATCACTACGAAACACTCGGAGTGTCCAAGGACGCTTCAGCGGCTGAGATCAAGAAGTCCTACCTCAAGCTGGCCCGCAAGTACCACCCCGACGTCAACCCCGGCTTTGACGAGGAGTTCAAGGCGATCTCGCTCGCCTACGACGTCCTCTCCGACCCGGAGAAGCGCCGCAACTACGACATGGGCGGCGGAGAGAACGGCCAGGGCTTCCCGGCCGGCGGCTTCGGCGGGTTCGGCGACATCTTCGAGACGTTCTTCGGCGGGGGAGGCGGCGGCGCCGGCGGTCCCATCCCGCGCATGCAGCGCGGCAAGGACGCCCTTGTCGGCGTCAACATCGACCTGCGCACCGCGGCCTTCGGCGGCACCGTCGACCTCGACGTCACCACCGCGGTCGTGTGCGAGACGTGCAGCGGAGCCGGCACCCAGGACGGCACCTCGATCGAGACGTGCTCGCTGTGCCACGGCTCCGGCAGCATCCAGCGCATGACCCGGACCCTGCTCGGCCAGATGGTGACGAACCAGACGTGCAACCAGTGCCACGGCTACGGCACCGTCATCCCGCACCCGTGCCTCAACTGCCAGGGCGACGGCCGCGTCCGCAAGCAGCGGACGATGAAGATCCGCATCCCCGCCGGCGTCTCCGACGGCACCCGGATCCAGCTGAGCGCCCAAGGCGAGGTCGGCCCCGGCGGCGGACCCGCCGGCGACCTCTTCGTCGAGGTCATGGTCACCCGCCACGAGGTCTTCCGCCGCGACGGCGACAACCTCCGCGCGGCCGTGTCCGTGCCGATGACCGCGGCCGCACTTGGCGCCCGCATCCCGTTCGAGACCTTCGACGGCGCGCAGGATCTCGACATCGAACCCGGCACCCAGTCCGGCACGGTCGTGAGGCTGCCCGGCCTCGGCGCGACCCGCCTGCGCAGCGAGACCCGCGGCGACCTCCTCATCACCGTCGACGTCACCACCCCCGACAAGCTCGACGACGAACAGCGCGAGCTGCTCGCCCAGCTCGCGAAGGTCCGCGGAGAGGAGACCCCGCGCGCCCAGATCACGACGGAGAGCCGGGGCATGTTCTCCCGCATGCGTGAGAAGTTCGCCGGTCGGTGAGCCGTCCCGTCTTCCACTCGCCCACCGCCGCCGAGGCGGTCGTCGGCAGCGCGCTCACGTTCGGTGAGGACGTCGCCGGCCACGCGGTGCGCGTGCGCCGCATCGGACCCGGCGAGCACATCGACGTCGTCGACGGTCACGGAGTCCGGGCCCGCGGTGAGGTGAGGACCGCCTCGGCGACCGAACTCGTCCTCGACGTCACCGAGGTCACCCGTGCCCCCGAGGACGGACCCCGTCTCGTCCTCGTCCAGGCGTTCGCGAAGGGCGACCGCGACCTGCAGGCGATCGAAGCGGCCACCGAGATCGGCGTCGACGAGGTCATCCCGTGGGCGGCCGAGCGCTCGATCGCCGACTGGCCGGCGAAGAAGGCCGGCAGGATGGCCCAGAAGTGGGACAACCTCCTTACCGCCGCCTCCCTGCAGTCGCGCCGTTCGCGCTTCCCCGTCCTCGGGGAGCTCGCGCGCGGCACGGGACTCGCCGCCCGCCTCGGCGCGGCCGATGCCGTCTTCGTCCTCCACGAAGCCGCCGACCACCGGCTCTCGGCGGCCCTGTACGACCTCGATCCGGGCGGCGTCGACCGCATCGTCCTCATCGTCGGACCCGAAGGCGGGATCAGCGACGGCGAACTCTCAGCCCTCGAGGCCGCCGGGGCGAGGACCGTCGTCCTCGGCGACACCGTGCTGCGGTCCTCCTCGGCGGGGCCGGCCGGACTCGTGCTCGTGGAGAATTCCCTGGGCCGCTGGTGACGAACCGGACTACGATAGAAGCAGCCCTGTCCTCATGGCCGCAGGCGTGGACCTGCCGACCGTGACCTACGAACGAAGGACCATCCTGGACACCACCACCGATTCGCAGTCCACCGCGAACACCGCCGACTCGGAGACCGTTCGCCTCGTCATCCCCGACTCGATCGACCTGGTCGAGTTCTTCGGTCCTGGCGAGTCGAACCTCCGCACGCTCGAGCAGGTCTTCTCCGGCCTCGACCTCCACCTGCGCGCCAACCAGCTCCAGGCCGCAGGCGCACCTGACCAGGTCGGCGCGTTCGTCTCCGTCATCGGAGAGCTGAAGAAGCTCCACCAGTCCGGGCACCGGATCGATGCGGAGACGATCGAACGCGTCGCGTCGTTCTCCTCCGAGGGCAAGGCCGCCTCGGCGGTGATGGGCACGAACATCCTCTCCACCCGCGGGAAGTCGATCCGCCCGAAGACGATGGGACAGCACGACTACGTCAAGGCGATCCGGAACAACACGATCACCTTCGGCATCGGCCCCGCCGGCACCGGCAAGACGTACCTGGCGATGGCGATGGCGGTCAACGCCCTGCAGAACAAGGACGTCTCCCGCATCATCCTCACCCGCCCGGCCGTCGAAGCCGGGGAGCGCCTCGGCTTCCTGCCCGGCACGCTGGGGGAGAAGATCGACCCGTACGTCCGTCCGCTCTACGACGCACTCCACGACATGGTCGACCCCGAATCGATCCCCATGCTCATCGAATCCGGCACGATCGAGGTCGCCCCGCTCGCCTACATGCGCGGCCGCACGCTCAACGACGCCTTCATCGTCCTCGACGAAGCGCAGAACACGACGGGGGAGCAGATGAAGATGTTCCTCACCCGCCTCGGCTTCGGCTCCCGCATGGTCGTCACCGGCGACGTCTCGCAGATCGACCTGCCGGGGAACACGAAGAGCGGACTCAAGGTGGTCCAGAAGATCCTCGCCGACATCGACGACCTCGCGTTCTGCCAGCTCGGCAGCAAGGACGTCGTGCGGCATTCGCTGGTGACGAAGATCGTCGACGCCTACGACCTGTGGGGGAACTCGAAGTGAATACGGAGATCGCCAACGAGACCGACGCCGAGGTCGACCTCGACGAGGTCGTCGCCCTGACCGAATACCTCGGGGAGGCGCTGCACATGCACCCGGGCGCGGAGCTGTCGGTGACGATGGTCGACGAGACCGCGATGGCCGAACTCCACGTGACCTGGATGGACCTCGAGGGACCCACCGACGTCATGTCCTTCCCCATGGACCAGCTCACGCAGGGCCGGGCCGGCGCCCCCACCGAGGGCCAGATGGGCGACATCATCATCTGCCCGGCCGTCGCGGCGACGCAGGCGGGGGCGGCAGGGCATTCGACGATGGACGAGATCCTCCTGCTCACCGTCCACGGCTTCCTCCACCTGCTCGGCTACGACCACGGCGAGGCGGCCGAACGCGAGGAGATGTTCGCCCTCCAGCGCCACCTGCTGCTGACCTTCTTCGCCGCCCGCTACGACGGCCGGACGGACATTCCGTCACCGACCGAGGTCTGAGCCCGTGGTCTGGTTCTTCCTCGCCGCCCTCGCCTGCCTCATCGTCTCCGCGACCCTCGCGGCCGTCGACGCCGCGCTGCTCAGCGTCTCCCACCACGCGATCCAGGATGCGAAGGAGGAGGGGAAGCCCGCGGCGGCGAGGGTCGAGCGGATCCTCTCCGACCTGCCGACGAACATCAACGTCATCATCTTCGTCCGCCTCTTCCTCGAAGCGCTCGCGACGGTGTTCATCGCCCTCGCCTACGACTCGCTGTACTCGGTGGGCCCGCTCATGGTCGTCCTCACGGTGCTCACCTCCTCGATCGCCGTCTTCGTCGTCGCCGGAGTCTCCCCGCGCACGATCGGCCGACGGCGGTCCCTGTCCGTGAGCCTGGGGCTGAGCGGGATCGTCACGTTCCTCCTCGTCGTCCTCCGCCCCCTGACGAAGGTCCTCGTGTGGCTGGGCAATCTGCTCACCCCCGACAAGGTCTACAAGGACGGACCGTTCGTCACCTCCGATCAGCTGCGCGACCTCGTCGAGCGGGCGAGCGAGTCCGACATCATCGAAGACGGCGAACGCGAGATGATCCAGTCGGTCTTCACCCTCTCCGAGACCTCGGCGAAGCAGGTCATGGTTCCGCGCACCGACCTCGTCACCGTCACCTCGGGCACGCCCCTGAACAAGGTGATGAACCTCTTCCTCCGCTCCGGGTTCTCCCGCATCCCGATCAGCGGCGAGGACCTCGACGACATCGAAGGCGTGGCCTACCTCAAGGACGTCGCCCGGCGCCTCCACCAGCATCCCGAGGACGCCGAACGACCGGTGAACACGCTGGCCCGCAGCGTCCTCTTCGTCCCGGAGACGAAGCCCGCCGACGACCTGCTCGAGCAGATGCAGATTGAGTCGACGCACCTGGCGATCCTCGTCGACGAGTACGGGGGCACCGCGGGGCTCGTGACGATCGAGGACATCGTCGAGGAGATCGTCGGGGAGATCGAGGACGAATACGACGTCGGCGATGAGGACCTCGTCGTCGACGACGACGGCTCGTTCCTCATCAGCACGCGGATGTCGATCACCGACTTCGCCGAGTACTTCGACGTGCGCATCGACGAGGAGGACGTGACCAGTGTGGGCGGTCTGCTCACGAAGCTCATCGGCCGTGTGCCCATCGCCGGATCGAGTGCCCACATCGCCGGACTGCGCCTGACCGCCCTCGAAGGTCAGGGCCGACGGCACCGCATCGCCCACGTCAGGGTGACGCGGGAGACGACCACGGAAGAGAGCTGAGATGGACTTTCGCACGGACTACCCGGAGGACTTCCGCGCAGGCTTCGCCTGCTTCGTCGGCCGCCCCAACACGGGGAAGTCGACGCTGACGAACGCGCTCGTGGGGGAGAAGGTGGCGATCACCTCGGCGAAGCCCCAGACCACCCGCCACACGATCCGCGGGATCGTCCACAAGCCCGACCACCAGCTCATCATCGTCGACACCCCCGGCCTCCACAAGCCCCGGACCCTGCTCGGCTCCCGCCTCAACGACCTCGTCGTGGCCACCCTGAGCGAGGTCGACGTCATCGGCTTCTGCCTGCCCGCCGACGAGCCGATCGGTCCCGGCGACCGCTACATCGCCTCCCAGCTCGCACTCCTCGACGGCCGGACCCCGATCGTCGCGCTCGTGACGAAGGTCGACACCGTCAGCCAGGACAAGGTCGCCGAGGCGCTGCTCGCGGTCAGCGAGCTCGCCGACTTCGCCGACGTCATCCCCGTCTCCGCCGTCGACGGCTTCCAGGTCGGAACCGTCGACGAGGTGCTCGCCGGCTACCTGCCGGTGTCCCCGCCGCTCTACCCCGAAGGCGAGCTCACCGACGAACCCGAAGAGGTGATGATCGCCGAACTTGTCCGCGAAGCCGCCCTCGAAGGCGTCCGCGACGAGCTGCCGCACTCCCTGGCCGTCCAGGTCGAGGAGATGTACCCGCGCGAGGGCCGCAGCGAGGACAACCCGCTGTGGAACGTCCACGTCAACCTCTACGTGGAGCGGCCCAGCCAGAAGGCGATCATCATCGGCAAGGGCGGCAAGCGGCTCAAGGAGATCGGCTCGGAGTCCCGTCGCGGCATCGAGGCGCTGCTCGGCACGAAGGTCTTCCTCGACCTCCACGTCAAGGTCGCCAAGGACTGGCAGCGCGACCCCAAGCAGCTCGGCCGTCTCGGCTTCGACTTCAGCTGAGGTCGCGGCATCCGTGTGTCCGGGCTCATGGTCCGGGTCGCGGAGCCTGCCATAGACTTGGGCGAGTGAATGCCGAGCAGACTCTGACCTCTCTGAGTGAGCGCAACCCCAAGGTCGCGCCCGAAGAACTCATCGCCGGACTCGTCCCGCCCCCGCAGTTCGAGAACGTCTCCTTCGCGAGCTATCGCACCGATCCCGCCCAGCCCTCGCAGGCCGAGGCGCGGAACAAGCTCGAGGAGTTCGTCGCCGACGACCGCGCGAAGGGGTTCTTCGGCAAGCTCTTCGCGAAGGGCAAGGACGGGCCGAAGGGCGTCTATCTCGACGGCGGCTACGGCGTCGGCAAGACCCACCTGCTCGCCTCGGCGTGGCACGCCAATGAGAAGCCGGCGACCTTCGGCACCTTCGTCGAGTACACGAACCTCGTCGGCGCGCTCGGCTTCGTCAAAGCGCGCGACGACCTCAAGGAGATGAAGCTCGTGTGCGTCGACGAGTTCGAGCTCGACGACCCCGGTGACACCGTGCTCATGTCCCGGCTCATGCGCGAGCTCACCGACGCCGGGGTGAAGATCATCGCGACCTCGAACACCCTTCCGGGGTCGCTCGGCGAGGGACGCTTCGCCGCCCAGGACTTCCTCCGGGAGATCCAGGCGCTGTCCGACCAGTTCGAGGTCTACCGCATCGACGGCCAGGACTACCGGCACCGCGGTCTCACCGCCCCGGCCGAGCCGCTGACTCCGGAGGAGCTCGATGCGGCGGCCGCACAGCTGACCGGGACCGTGGCCCGCGACGACTTCTCGACCCTGCTCGAGCATCTTGCGACCGTCCATCCCTCGAAGTACGGCCGGATGGTCGACGGCATCGATGCGGCGGTGTGGGAGAACGTCCACACGATCGACAACGAGAGCGTGGCGCTGCGCTTCGTCGCCCTCGTCGACCGTCTCTACGACCGTGATGTGCGCATCATCAACTCCGGTCAGCGCCTCGATGAGGTCTTCACGGAGGAGTCGCTGACAGGCGGCTATCGGAAGAAGTACATGCGCTGCCTCTCCCGCCTCACCGCGCTCTCGGCACCGGAGTAAGGGCGCGTGCCTGCGCAGGGCTTCTGTCAGCGCAGGTTGAGGGCTTCGAAGATCCCGCCGAGGTCGGGCACCCAGTCCGGGATGCCGATGAGTCGCAGGGTCAGCCAGACGACGACGGCGACGAAGGCCGCAGTGAGCGCACCGACCGTCCACCGCACCCACAGCGGCTGTCGCATGATCCATTGCGTCCACGCCTCCACGCGCACCCGCACGAAGTGGAGCAGATGCCTGGCCCAGTGGAATTCGGTGGAGATGACGAAGAGCCCGATGATGACGATGAGCCACCCCGGACCGGGCAGGGGGACGAGCACGAGCCCGATGAGCACGATGAGCGTGCCCACGCCGCCGACGATGATCTTGTAGAGCCGTGCCGTGTGCGGGTTCGCCGTGACCCCCATGCGCCAGCGCAGGAAGCTCAGACGGAACCGGCGCCACGGGCGCCGGCCGTGCTTGTGTCGGCGCGACAGCCAGCCTTTGGGCCGCTTGTCGGGGGATCGCTCAGTCACGCAGACCATTCAACCCGAGGAGCCTGAAAGCTTGATTCGGATCTGTGACCACGATCACCGCGTTCCGATTTTGCGTCGGCGACCGGCTGCGTATAGAGTTATATCTCGTTGCCAGGGAAACCGGGCAGCGAAACGCGGATGTGGCTCAGTTGGTAGAGCATCACCTTGCCAAGGTGAGGGTCGCGGGTTCGAGTCCCGTCATCCGCTCGGAGGCGTCATGGCACTGCCTTGGCGGTGGCGTGGCCGAGAGGCGAGGCAGCGGCCTGCAAAGCCGTATACACGGGTTCGAATCCCGTCGCCACCTCGGATTCTCCGACAGTCCGCTGTCGGTGATTCGGCGCGATTGGCGCAGCGGTAGCGCGCTTCCTTCACACGGAAGAGGTCACTGGTTCGATCCCAGTATCGCGCACAGGGACCATCACGGTTCCGGTGCAACAAATGAATAGAGCGCGATTGGCGCAGCGGTAGCGCGCTTCCCTGACACGGAAGAGGTCACTGGTTCGATCCCAGTATCGCGCACAATGAGAACCCCGGACTTCGGTCCGGGGTTCTGTGCATTCACGACCCGGTGACCCGAGAAGTCGTGTGGCAGTTCTGCCACGCAAAAGGCCTGGTTGAGGCTACTCTTATGTCTGTACGCTAGTCAGAGCACAGCCCAGACGAGGACTCGGAGCAACTATGTCTACCCCGCAGAATCCGTACGATCCGAATCGCGATTCGGACAACCAGAACCCCGACCAGAGCTCTGCGAGCGATCAGGGTCGTTCAGCCTCGGACAAGGGCGGCGACGCCGGCTCCGGCGATCACGCTCCCCAGTACGGGTCGAACGAGCCGACCCGCTCCTACGAATCGGGCGACCAGGCCCCGAACTACGGTTCCGGTGACCAGGCTCCCTCGTACGGATCCGGCGACCAGGCGCCGAACTACGGTTCGCAGCAGCCGCAGTACGGCCAGGACGCGCAGGGCTCCCAGGGCTCCTACGATCAGAACCAGAACTACGGCCAGAGCTACGATGCCAACGCTCAGGGCTACGACCAGAACCAGAACTACGGCCAGGGCTACGATGCCAACGCCCAGGGGTATGACCAGAACCAGTACGGTCAGGGCTACGACGCCAACGCCCAGGGCTACGACGCGAACCAGTACGGCCAGCAGCCGTCCTACGCGGCGAGCAGCGGCGGAGCCGACCAGTTCACCCCGGCGAACCCGAACGCCGCCTACGGCAGCAGCTACTCCTCGGGATCCGGCGGGAACACGTCGAAGAACATCTGGGGCATCCTCGCCCTCATCGGCGGCATCGTCGGCGTCGTCCTCGCGTTCGTCTTCGGCATCGGTGCGATCTTCGGCATCGCGGCGATCATCTTCGGCTTCATCGGGCTCTCCGCGATCAAGAAGAACCTGGCCAGCAACAAGGGCATGACGATCACGGGCCTCATCCTCGGCTTCGTCTCCGTCGTCATCTCGATCATCGTCGTCATCGCCACGATCATCAGCATCGGCCTCATCGGCAAGGCCGTCGACGACCAGATGTCGAGCTACTCGCCGACCATGCCCGCCCCCATCGATCCGTCCGATCCGGGCCTGGAATCGCCGGACTCCGGTGACACCGAGCCGGCACCGGTCGAAGGCAGTGAGACCGAGATCGGCACCGACATCACGGCGGCCATCGGCGTCGCCCCGGGCACCGTGAGCGACACCGCCATCGGCGCCGAGACGACCAACGGTGAGATCGCCGTCGTCACCGTGACGATCAAGAACAACTCGAGCTCGGACGTCGACCTCACCCTGGCGAGCCTGACCGCTTCGAACGGCTCAGGTGCGACCTACCAGGACGTCTTCGACGGCACGAAGTACCGCGGCAGCCTCGCCTTCGCCGACGGACCGGTTCCTGCCGGAGGAGAGAAGACCTTCGAATTCGCCTACGGTGTCTCTGCGAGCGAGATCGATCAGATGCAGCTGCAGCTGACCCTCTTCGAAGACCTCGGCCAGGGCACGACCTTCGACTTCAAGAAGGTCTGAGAACCGACGGCACACTCCGACGACCCGGCGACGGGGCCAGTCGGAGACCAGACGGTGACGCAGTTGGGCGGCAGTCAGATGACTGCCCCCCGACTGATTTCCCAGGCCCGTTTTGGTACTAGACTCTAAGAGCGACAGCACGGCAACAACGATCGGAGAGATTCAGTGGCAGACAGCATCGACTGCGCGGGCGAGAGCATTCCCTTCAGACAGGGTCTGACCGGGACGGAGATCTTCTCCACGGACCGCGCGGTGGTGGCGATGTGGCTGAATGGGGAGCCGGCTGACCTCAGCCGGGAACTCTCACCGGGCGACTCGATCGCCCCGATCCTCATCGATTCCCCCGAGGGACTCGACATCCTCCGGCACTCGACCGCGCATGTGACCGCGCAGGCCGTGCAGGATCTCTTCCCCGATGCCAAGCTCGGCATCGGCCCGTACATCACCGACGGCTACTACTTCGACTTCGACGTCGCCGAGCCGTTCACCCCCGACGACCTCAAGGCCATCCAGAAGAAGGCCGCGCAGATCGTCAAGTCCGGCCAGACCTTCAACCGCGTCGTCGTCAGCGAGGACGAAGCCCGGGCGCGCATGGCGAACGAGCCGTACAAGCTCGAACTCATCGCCGACAAGGGCGCCGGTGAGGACGACTCCGCGGCCGTCGAGGTCGGG
The DNA here is from genome assembly GCF_037101285.1 of Brevibacterium metallidurans. NCBI lineage: Bacteria > Bacillati > Actinomycetota > Actinomycetes > Micrococcales > Brevibacteriaceae > Brevibacterium > Brevibacterium metallidurans. Next base: position 96,023 of record NZ_BAAAAF010000006.1, on the reverse strand, counting down.
GCGGGCGAACTCACCGTCTATGAGAACGTCGACCGCAAGGGCGAGGTCGTGTGGCAGGACCTGTGCCGCGGACCCCACCTGCCGAACACGAAGCTCATCGGCAACGGTTTCGCCGTCACCCGCTCCTCGGCGGCGTACTGGCGCGGCGACCAGGCGAACGCGAGCCTCCAGCGCGTCTACGGCACCGCATGGGCGTCGAAGGACGATCTCAAGGCCTACCAGGACCGCCTCGCCGAGGCCGAACGTCGTGACCATCGTCGGCTCGGCGCCGAACTCGACCTCTTCTCCTTCCCCGAGGAGCTCGGCTCCGGACTGCCCGTCTTCCACCCCAAGGGCGGGGTCATCAAGCGGGAGATGGAGGACTACGTCCGCGCCCGCCACATCGAGGAGGGCTTCGAGTACGTCGGCACCCCGCACATCTCGAAGGAGACCCTCTACTTCACCTCGGGACACCTGCCCTACTACGGCGAGAACATGTTCCCGCCCATGCTCGTCGACGAAGTCCGCGACGAGGAGGGCGAGATCGTCAAGGACGGCACCCCGTACCGCCTCAAGGCGATGAACTGCCCGATGCACAACCTCATCTACCGCTCCCGCGGCCGCTCCTACCGCGACCTGCCGCTGCGGCTGTTCGAGTTCGGCACCGTCTACCGCGATGAGCCCTCCGGCGTCGTCCACGGGCTCACCCGCGTGCGGGCGCTGACCCAGGACGACTCGCACTCGTACGTCGCCGTCGAAGACGCCGCCGCAGAGATCCGACACCTCCTCGGCTTCGTCCTCAGCCTCCTGCGCGACTTCGGACTCAACGACTTCTACCTCGAACTCTCCACCCGCGACGAGGACGGGAAGAAGAAGGACAAGTTCATCGGCTCCGACGAGCAGTGGGCCGAAGCCACCGCGACCCTCGAGCAGGTCGCCGCGGAGTCGGGTCTCGAACTCGTCCCCGATCCCGGCGGCGCGGCGTTCTACGGCCCGAAGATCTCCGTCCAGGCCAGGGACGCGATCGGCCGCACCTGGCAGATGTCGACCGTCCAGCTCGACTTCAACCAGCCTGAGCGCTTCGGCCTCGAATACGTCGCCGCCGACGGCACCCGCAAGCAGCCGGTGATGATCCACTCGGCGAAGTTCGGTTCGATCGAACGCTTCCTCGGCGTGCTCACCGAACACTACGCAGGCGCCTTCCCGGTGTGGCTCTCACCCGTCCAGGTCACCGCGATCCCCGTCGCCGAGGAGTTCAACGACTACCTCTACGAGGTGGCCGAGCAGCTGCGGGCCGCCGGGGTGCGCGTCGAGGTCGACGACTCCGACGACCGGTTCCCGAAGAAGATCCGCAACGCCTCGAAGTCGAAGGTGCCCTTCGTCCTCATCGCCGGCGGCGAGGACCGCGACGCCGGTGCCGTCTCGTTCCGCTTCCGCGACGGCGAGCAGGACAACGGCGTGCCCGTCACCGAGGCCATCGAGCGCATCGTCGAAGCGATCGAGACCAAGGCCCAGGTATGACCGAGGACAGGACGTCCGAGCACCTCGGCGACGGCGGTGACGTCCCACCCGAGCTCGGCATGTCCCTGTCCGACATCGAAGCCGCCTCCGGCTTCCCCGGGGAACCCGACGGGTTCCAGCGGCTGTGGACCCCGCACCGGATGGTCTACATCGGCGGTCAGGACAAGCCGAAGGACTCCGGCGAGGCCGAATGCCCGTTCTGCGCGGCGCCGAAGAAGTCCGACGAGGAGGGGCTCATCGTCGGCCGGGGCGACTCGGTCTACGCCGTGCTCAACCTCTACCCGTACAACCCGGGCCACCTCCTCATCTGCCCGTACCGGCACGTCGCCGACTACACGGACCTGACCGAGGAGGAGACCGTCGAGCTCGCGCACTTCACGCAGAAGGCGATGCGGGTCATCCGCGCCGTCTCCGGACCCGACGGCTTCAACCTGGGGATGAACCAGGGTGAGGTCGCCGGCGCGGGGATCGCCGCGCACCTCCACCAGCACGTCGTCCCGCGCTGGAGCGGTGACGCGAACTTCCTGCCCGTCGTCGCGCAGACGAAGGCCCTGCCCCAGGTGCACGCCGATGCCTGGGCAGCGCTGAGTCAAGAATGGAACCGATGAACCCCGAAGACCTCGATTCGCTCGCCGAGTACACCACCCCCGTCGTCGACGGCGAAGACGTGATCATCACGATCACCCGCCCCGACCTCGAGTCGAACACGTACCTGTCCCAGCTCTTCGCGTTCCGCGGGGAGACCTCCAGGCGCCTCACCCACGGTTGGCGGGACACGGCACCGCACGTCGGGCAGCACTGGTCGGGCTACCTCAGCGCCGAACGGTCCGAACGCCCACAGCTCTTCGCCGGGCCGAGCTTGACGACGGCGCACCGGGTCACGGACAGCCACCTCGGCGTCGCCGAATTCGACATCGACGACGCCGGCAGTCGGGCCCTCTACGTCGCCCGGGTCGCCGAACCGGGCCGCTACGGCACCGATGACGACATCCCCGCCGAGGAGGAGGCCCCGCGCCGGATCGGCAAGGCGGCCTACCAGTCCAACGGCATCGGGTACGTCGGCGACCGCCCGGCCCGCGCCTTCCTCGTCGACCTCACCGAACCCGGGCTGGGCAAGGCCGGGATCACCGGCAGCGCCGAGGTGCCGCTGTCGACGATGCTGCCGACCCCGGACTCCGACGTCCACGACCCCCAGTTCGCCCCCGATGGGGCGCACATGAGCGTCGTCGCAGCCGTCGCCCCCGACACAGGTGCCCCGGACCTCCGCTCGACCGTGTGGCTCCTCGGCGCCGGCGGTCCCGAAGCACTCGAGCTGCCGCGCATGAGCGTGCAGCTGCACCGGTGGATCGATGAGGACCGCGTGCTCCTCCTCGGCAGCGAGCTCACCCGCGACGACCTCGACTTCGTCGGGCAGATGCCCGGCCTCTTCGTCCATGAGATGAGCACCGGCACCACCCGTCGCCTCACCGACCGCGAGACCGTCGCGGCCGCCACCCTGCCGCCGGTCATCGTCGACGGCTCCTCCGTCGTCTTCGCCGTCGACACCGACGGGGCGACGCGGCTGGCCCGCCTTGATCTCAGCGCCGAGACGGTCGGCCTCGAGGATCTGCGCTTCCTCACCGATGAGCTCAGCGTCGTCACCGGCTTCACCGTCTCCGGCGACTCCGCGTTCGTCACGGCCGTGACCCCGGACTCCCCGGCCGTGCTCGTCCAGGTCGACCTCGACGGGACCGGCGCCGAGGGAGTGAGCGCCGAGGCGGTGCTGCGGACCCATCCGGCACCGGCGAACTCCGTGCTCCCGCAGCTGCTCCGGGTTCCCGGCGAAGGCGGGACGATCACCGGATGGCTGGCCAAACCTGCAGGTCAGGGGCCGTTCCCGGTCGTCCTCAACATCCACGGCGGACCGTTCGCGCAGTACACGCACGGGTGGTTCGACGAAACCCAGGTGCTCACCTCGGCGGGCTTCGCCGTCGTCTACGCGAACCCGCGCGGCTCGGGCGGGCGCACCCGGACCTGGGGGACCGCTGTCCAGGGCGATATGGCCGCACCGGCGATGGCCGACGTGCTCGCCGTCCTCGACCACGCGCTGGCTGCCGATTCCGACCTCGACGGCGACCGCCTCGGCGTGCAGGGCGGATCGTACGGGGGATACCTCACGGCGATGACGATCGCCAACGACCACCGGTTCCGGGCCGCGATCGTCGAACGCGGCTACCTCGACCCGCACAGCTTCCTCGGCACCTCCGACATCGGTCGCTTCTTCACCGAGGAGTACACCTCGCGTGATCCCGAGGCGATCGAACGGCAGTCGCCGCTCGCCCACGCCGCCGAGGTGCGCACACCGGCCCTCGTCATGCACTCGGAGCTCGACTTCCGGTGTCCGCTCGGGCAGGCGCAGCAGTACTACGCTGCGCTCCAGCGCGCCGGGGTGCCCACGGAGATGCTCATCTTCCCCGGTGAGAACCATGAGCTGTCCCGGTCGGGGCAGCCGCGGCACCGACGTCAGCGCTTCGACGCGATCATCGACTGGTGGGACGTCCACCTCGGTGCGCGTCCGGAGGCCGACGAGCCCGCAGACCGTCCGCTCGCTGCCGCGGTGGTTCGCTGACCCGATGCTCAACACCATTGCCCGCGCGGCATTCACCCGACTCTTCCGTCCCCTGGCGAGGCTGCTTCTGCGCCTAGGGCTGACACCCGATGCCGTGACGTACATCGGGACCATCGGGGTGTGCGCGGGAGCGCTGGTGTTCTACCCGCTCGGGCACCTGTTCTGGGGCACCGTCGTCATCACGGTCTTCGTCTTCTGCGACATGCTCGACGGGATCATGGCGCGGGAGACCGGTCGCAACAGCCTGTGGGGTGCGTTCCTCGACTCGACGCTCGACCGGATCGCTGACTCTGCGGTGTTCATCGGGCTCGCACTGTGGTTCTTCCTCGGCGCCGACGATCCGCTCACCGCGCTGCTCGCACTCGGGTGCTTGGTGACCGGCTCGATCGTGTCCTATGTGCGGGCGCGGGCTGAGGGGTTGGGCGTCCACGCCTCGGGCGGCATCGCCGAACGCGCCGACCGGTTGTTGGTCACACTCGTCGTCACCGGCTTGGTCGGAATGGGAGTTCCCGATATCGTTCTGACGGTCGCCTTGGGTGTTCTCATGATCGCCTGCTGCATCACCATCCTGCAGAGAATCTCATCTGTCCGCCGCCAACTCCTGGAGAACCATGAAACCTCGTAAAGCTTCGCGGGTCGTACTGCTCAATGAGCGCGACGAGGTTCTGCTCATCCGGGCCCAGGACCTGCTCACGCCCTCCCACCAGTGGTGGATGACGTGCGGCGGCGGTTCGGAGATGGGGGAGTCCCCGGCGCAGACCGCGGCCAGAGAACTCGCCGAGGAGACCGGCATCGAATGCGAGCCCGGTGACCTCATCGGTCCGCTCGCGATCCGCGACGAGGTCTTCCGGTTCACAGAGAAGGAGATGCGGCAGCTCGAGACGTACTTCGCCTACCGGACGAGCGAGGACGTCGAACTCGAAGACGCCGTGTGGACGGACATCGAGAAGCGCAGCCTGCTCGAATTCCGCTGGTGGAGCCGCGAGGAGCTGCTCGAGACGACGGAGACGATCTACCCGAAGAACCTGCTCAGCCTCATGGAACTCGCCTCTCGGGGCGCGGTGCCCGACGTGCCGCTCGTCATCGACTGAGGAGCTCGACGGACTGCACCCGGACGGCGGACGCTCGGGGTGCCGCTGGGGGCGGGAAGCGGCCGGCGGCGGCACGGTGGAGGACTGCCGCCTCGGCGGGGAACTCCCGGACCCGGAACCGCGGATGCACGGGCGACCGACGGCCGCCTCGGCGCGGAGCACTGCGGGACCCGGAACCGCGGATGCACGGGCGACCGACGGCCGCCTCGGCGGGATCGGAATCATTCCGGGTCCCGCGGTTCGGCGCGCTTGCAGGGTGCGCGGGGCAGAGCGTATAGAATCGTAGGGCTGTATCTAGAGGAAGGAACACCAGTGTCAGGTCATTCCAAATGGGCAACGACTAAGCACAAGAAAGCTGCCATCGATGCCAAGCGCGGCAAGCTGTTCGCCAAGCTGATCAAGAACATCGAGGTTGCCGCACGCAACGGTGGACCTGATCCCGATGGCAACCCGACCCTCTTCGACGCGATCCAGAAGGCGAAGAAGAACTCCGTGCCCGCCGACAACATCAACCGTGCGGTCAAGCGCGGCGGCGGACTCGACGGCGAGGCCGTCAACTACGAGACGATCATGTACGAAGGCTACGCGGCCGGCGGCGTGGCGCTGCTCATCGAGTGCCTCACCGACAACCGCAACCGTGCGGCCTCCGAGGTGCGTGTGGCCGTGACCCGCAACGGCGGGTCGATGGCCGACCCCGGTTCGGTGTCGTACAACTTCAACCGCAAGGGCGTCATCGTCGTCCCCGCCGAAGGCACCGATGAGGACGCCATCGTCGAAGCGACGCTCGAGGCCGGCGCCGAAGAGGTCAACGACGAAGGGGAGACCTTCGAGGTCATCTCCGAGGCGACCGATCTCGTGGCCGTGCGCACCGCGCTCGTCGACGCGGGCATCGACTACGACTCCGCCGAGGCGTCGTTCGTGCCCGGACTCAAGGTCAGCCTCGACGCGGCGACCGCCACCAAGGTGTTCAAGCTCATCGACGCTCTCGAAGACAGCGATGAGGTGCAGAACGTCTACTCGAACGCCGACGTCAGCGACGAGGTTCTCGCAGAACTCGACGCCTGATGCGCATCCTCGGCGTGGACCCCGGCCTCACCCGGTGCGGGCTCGGCGTCATCGCGACCCTGCCAGCCCGCAAGGTCGCCATGGTGGCGGTCGACGTCGTCCGCACCCCGTCCGCGGATTCCGTGGATCTGAGGCTGGGGAGCCTCGCCGAGGCGTTCGACACCTGGCTCGACGAGCACCGTCCCGATGTGGTGGCCATCGAACGGGTGTTCGCCCGCAACGACGTCTCGACGATCATGGGCACCGCCCAGGTGTCGGGACTGACCATGGGACTCGCCGCGCGTCGCGGGATCCCCGTGGCCATGCACACCCCGTCCGAGGTCAAGGCCGCGATCACCGGATCCGGCCGCGCCGACAAGAAGCAGGTGACGAACATGGTCACCCGCATCCTCGGACTCGACGCCCCACCCAAACCCGCCGACGCCGCCGACGCGCTGGCGATCGCGATCTGCCACTCATGGCGCGGAGCGCTGAGCGCCCAGTCGACGCCGGGGGCGAACAAGGACCTCACCGAACGCAAAGGCAGCGGCCGGCAGGGGAGCGGGCTGACCAAGGCCCAGGAGCAGTGGGCGAGGGCCCTGCGCGACGCGAAGTGAACGCGGGAGCGCGGGCTGCTCGTGATAACGGACTGCTGAGTTTCTCTGCTCACCGCTGTGTTCGTCTGACCTGACCCGGGACGCACCGCCAGGGTCGGCGCTGTTCCCTGGATCTGTGCTCTGATCGTCATGCGCTCGCAGTGCGGGCGCGCTTACGCGCGCTGTCACAAGCACGTCCACCGTCGCGGGAGCGTGCAGCAGCGTTGGTGAACCCGCCGTCGGCACCATCGAAGCCACGAGCTTCGGCGCATTGTCCCTGGTCGAACGTGCACACTGCCGAAAATTGGAATGACGTCGAACAGCGTCGAAAAAACCTTGAATAAATCGAACGAAACTATAGACGTGAGATGGTGATGGGCGTAGGATGTGACTAACCGCACAACGAAGGCGTTGACGGATAGAACATCGAGACCATGACATTGACACCGGATCGCACACCGAATCCCCGGGGCGAAGGCTCCCCGGGCAATGGGTCGGGTGCGGGCGGAAAGGGACAGCAGGGTCTCCGTCGTCGAGGCAAGTCGCGCGGGCCGGGGCGGGGGAGTCGGAACCCTTCGCAGGGAGACGGCCAGCCTCAGTCGCTGTTCGAACAGCTCGAGGCTGCAGGGATGGATCTCAGCGGGCATCAGCTCGCCGAGCGTCTCGGCGACATCGCGCCGGTGACTCCGCGGGATTTCGGCACACTCGACGAACCAGATCCGAGGACGGACCGGGAATCGACTGCTGATTCACGATCGAACACGGATTCACTTTCGACCTGCGATTCGCAGCCGGCGTCCGATTCGAAGTCCAAGCCCGCTACAGGGTCGCTGTCCGGCTCGCGGTCTGAGACCAGTTCGAAGTCGACGTCGAAGCGTCGCCGGCCGAAGGGCGGCGGAGGCGACAATGCTGGCGACTTCGCTGTGGGCGCAGCCGGGGGCAATGTGTGCGCCACCGGAAGTGGCGGCGGCACAGCCGACGCCGAGCGCCCGTGCGTGAGCGATATCGCCAGTCCCTTCCAGACGGCAGCAGACGAGCACCGAGACACCTCGATTCCCGACTCCCCACATCCCATGCTCAGCAACGAGCAGTGGGCCGACCTCAAGGCGAAGGTTCCCGAAGTGACCGAGAGTCTCGGCTCACTCACCGAACTGGCCGCCCAGCTCCAGGACTTCCGTCGACCGATGGGGCCCGATGAGGCGGTCACGGTGATGCAGGGGCTCGAAGCGCTCAGTCGCATCGTCGATCTGCTCTCAGCGGTGACGCTCTCGGTATTCGAACGCACCGGCACCCCTAAGGACTACGGGGCGAAGACGACCAAGGCGCTCGTGCAGGACAAGCTCAAGCTCAGCGGAACCGAGGCTCACCGTCGGACCGAGCTCGCGAAGAATCTCGGCAACAGGGTCGACATCACGGGCCAGTCCCGACCGCCGAAGTATCCACTTGTGGCCGAAGGACTCCAGTCAGGCAGACTCTCGTCGAGTCAGGCGACGGCCATCACCGAATGCCTGAAGGATCTGCCGTTCTGGCTCGGCGCTGACATGCGGACCAAGGTCGAACAGAAGCTCGTGACGCGAGCCCCCACCGTGCGCGTCTCCGACATCAGGCGTATCTTCGCGGACATGCTCGACCGTCTCGACCCGGACGGGGAGGAACCCAAGGACTCTCACGATCGGTCGCACTATCGGGTCAACGTCCGGCAGCGCCGTGACGGCGACTGGGACCTCTCCGGTCTCCTCGACCCGATCTCCGGAGGAATCCTCCAGGGTTGGCTGACCTCGCGGATCAAGGCTGACGATCCCGCATCAGGTGAGGGCGACTCGGCAGCCGGCAATCACGCGGCCCCGCCCGACGGGACGGCTATGACCGGCAGCCCCGACTCCGCAGCTCCTGACAGCTCGGGTGCGGTACAGCGTGCAGGCCAGGGCGAGGTGCCACCTGACGATCAGGGTGCAGCCCCGGATTCCGGCCAGCTCACGGAGCCGACTGGCGGCCGAGCCGCGGACGAGCAGGAGATCATCGACCTCTTCGGCAGTGTGCTCTCGGGAGATATCTCCGACGCCCGCATCCCGGCTGATCCTTTCCCCACTGACCCCAGCCACACCGACGCGGCGCCGACCACCGACGCCTTCACCGGTGCGACGGCTCAGCAGAATCGGGGATGGGGAGTCCGCGAGGACGGCTCGTTCGTCGATACCACCGACGCCCAAGGCTCGGTGAAGAACCTCATGTACGAGCGCTTCGCCACGCTTCTCTCCCGGATCGAAATGGGTCGAGTCGGCAGGGGAGCACCGTTCGCGTTGGTCGTCACGGCGACCGCGGAGAACCTCGCGGAGAAGAAAGGGCGCGCAGAGACCGGAGACGAAGCGGACTTCCCCGTCGACCTCGCCGTCGATGAGGGTCTCAACGGCTCGGTGTTCTTCCACCTCATGAGCGACAGAGCCAAGTCTCTGAGCCTGGCCACCGAACAGCGGTACGCGACTCCGAAGCAGCTCGCCGTTCTCGCCGCTCGCGATCAGGGATGCACCTTCCCCGGATGCGAGACGCCGCCCGGCTGGTGCGATGCTCACCACATCGTCCCGTGGTCCAACGGTGGGAAGACCGACATCAACAACCTCACCCTGGCCTGCGGTCTGCACCACCATCTCATCGACAAGTCGGACTGGTATGCCTACATGCTCTTCGACGGTCGACCGGCATGGATCCCTCCCGCGTCGATTGACGTCGAACGTCGGCCTGTCCTCCATGCCCGATTCATCGCCCGCGAAGCAGCCGAATCGCTCTTCGACGAAGTCGCGGGGACAAGTGCGGCCGGGGTGCGCCAGCGGGGGACAAGTGAGGCCGGGGTGAGCACGTGGGGGACAAGTGAGGCCGAGGCGGGGCAGCGGGGGACAAGTGCGGCCCAGGTCGGCCCGAAGGGAACAAGTGCGCCTACGGCAGGACCGGATGAGGCAAGCGGGCCCGGAACCGGTCACCAGGGGACAAGTGCGACGGTCGACGGTCGAATCGACGCAGGTGGTCCAGTCCGTGATCCGGATCCGTCACGGGCGGACAACGAGCGGGGTGGGCATGCGGACCCGTGGGGAATCGGCGGTCAGCGCGGAGTCGGCGGTCCGCGTGAAGACAGAGACCCGCCCGGATACAGCGACTCGCGTGGAGACGATGATCCGGGGGAGCGAGCGTGAGTGCGCCACGCTGGAATGGCAGTGAGCGGGCCACTGCGTCGCGGCCCCGAGCAGCTGTTGCGCTGCGCAGGTCGTTGCGCGCGCCAATGCGCAGTGACGCGAGTGTCGCTTCGGATGAGTCGACGAGTGCTGACGATGCGTCGGCCACGGGAAACGTCGGACGGGGCTGTCGCCCTGGGCATCCCGGTCGGGGCGGTCGGCTCGGACATGTCGGCCGCGAGCGTCGGCCGGGGCAGGTCGGACGCGAGCGTCGGCCCGGGCATGTCGGCCAGGACCAGCAGTGCGTTCCTGTTAGTCTGGATTCGTACAAGTGTTCCCACCCGAAAGGCTGTCCGTGATCAGTTTCCTCAGCGGTACGGTTCATCGCATCGCAGCTGACCACCTCGTCGTCCTCACCTACGGAGTCGGACGAAAAGTGCACGTGACACCGGACACGCTCGCCGGGACCCGCCACGGTGCCGACATCGATCTCGTCACCACTCTCGTCGTCCGCGAGGACTCGATGACGCTCTTCGGATTCGGCACCGAGGACGAGAACCACACCTTCGAAGTCCTCCTCACGATCTCCGGGATCGGCCCGCGCCTCGCCATGGCCATCCTCTCCGTCATGGGACCCGACGAACTCGCCGCGGCGATCGCCGGTCAGGACGCCACCGCGCTCACCCGGGTGCCCGGCATCGGGAAGAAAGGCGCCTCGCGCATCATCCTCGAACTCGAGAACAAGCTTCCGAAGTTCGCCGCCGCCGCACCCGGCCCCGCCCTGTCCTTCGGCGGGTCCAACCAGCAGGTCGTCGACGCTCTCGTCGGCCTCGGCTGGAAGGAACCCCAAGCCGCCGAGGTGGTCCAAGAGGTCGTCAGCGACCTCGGTGCCGACGCCGGCACCTCGGCGCTGCTCAAAGCCTCCCTCAAGGTCCTGGGTGCGCGGAAATGACCGGTCCGACACCGTCCTCACGCGGTACTGAGGCATTCGGTCGAGAGCCAGAGTCATTCGGCCGGGATTCCGGGGCATTCGGTCGAGAGCCAGAGGCATTCGACCGGCGGGCCGAGTCCTATGAGATGGACTTCGGCGACCAGCGGCTCACCGGTGCCGAACATGACCGCCTCGTCTCGGGGACAGCCGAAGCCGCCGAACGCGATGCGGAAGCCGCGCTGCGCCCCAAAGGACTCCACGACTTCATCGGCCAACCGCAGGTCCGCGAGCAGCTCTCCCTCGTCCTCGACGCAGCCAAGGCCCGCAGCAGGACCCCCGACCATGTCCTGCTCTCCGGCCCTCCCGGACTGGGCAAGACGACCCTGGCGATGATCATCGCGCACGAGATGCAGGCGAGCCTGCGCGTCACCTCGGGCCCGGCGGTCCAGCACGCAGGCGACCTCGCCGCGATCCTCTCCTCCCTCGAAGAGGGCGAAGTCCTCTTCATCGACGAGATCCACCGCATGGCCCGTGCCGCCGAGGAGATGCTCTACGTCGCGATGGAGGACTTCCGCGTCGACGTCATCGTCGGCAAAGGTCCCGGAGCCACCGCCATCCCGCTCGACCTCCCTCCCTTCACCCTCGTCGGCGCCACCACCCGCTCGGGCCTGCTGCCCGCCCCGCTGCGCGACCGCTTCGGCTTCACCGGCCACCTCGACTTCTACTCCAGCGCCGACCTGCTCACCGTGCTCACCCGCTCGGCGCGCATGCTCGGCATCGACGCCGAGAACCGCGGCCTGCAGGAGATCTCCACCCGCTCCCGCGGCACACCCCGCATCGCCAATCGCCTGCTGCGCCGAGTCCGCGACTGGGCGCAGGTCCGCGGCACCGGCATCATCGACGAAGCCGCAGCGCTGAGCGCGCTGACCGTCTACGAAGTCGACGCCCTCGGCCTCGACCGCCTCGACCGCTCGGTCCTCGACGTCCTGTGCCGCCGCTTCGGGGGAGGACCCGTCGGACTCGGCACCCTCTCCGTCTCCGTCGGAGAGGAAGCCGACACCGTCGAAACGGTCTCCGAACCCTACCTCGTGCGCGAAGGACTCATCAGCCGCACACCCCGCGGCCGGGTCGCCACCTCGGCGGCGTGGAAGCACCTGGGACTGCACGTCCCAGCAAACTATGAGTTCTGATCCGGTCCGATGAGTTCGCCTTGAGTGCGGAGTTCGAACTAAGCTAGTGCACTGGTCCGTCCTTATGAAAGGCAGAATTCCTTGGAAATGCTCCTTCCGCTCGCACTTGCGGCGCTGCTCATCTTCTTCCTGTTCAACTCCCGCCGCAAGCAGAAGGCGCGCATGGAGCAGATCAAGTCCGGTCTGGTCCCCGGTGCCAAGGTCATGACGACGTTCGGCGTCTTCGGCACCGTGCTCTCCATCGATGAGGCCGACAACCAGGTCACCATCGAATCCGGTCCCGGCACCATCCTGCGCGTCCACCGCCAGGCCATCGGTCAGATCGAGAACCCCGAGACCCCTGCCGATGTGGCACCCGCCGCCGACGACGCCGAGACCCCGGCCATCACCGACGCCGAACTCGACGCCATGAACGAACGCAAGCGCGCCGAGAACGGCGACCTCGACGAGACCGCCGAGGCGAAGGCCGACGAGACCGCGCCCGCCGACGACATCGAGGCGATCGCGAAGGCCGACGCCGACGCCAACACCGCTGAGGCGAAGGCCGCCGAGGCGAAGAAGGACGACGCTGCGACCGTCGACGGCGCAGACGCTGCGAAGAACGACTCGGCGACAGAGGACGAGTCGTCGAAGCCCGGCACGGATGCGCCGGACTCCGACGACAAGAAGAACTGACGCCCCGCAACCCGATCGAAAGCTGAAGCGTGTCCGACATCGAAGAAAAGCCGCGACCAGGTCTGCGGTTCCTGTGGTTGACGATCATCACCCTCGTCCTCGCCGGCGTCCTCGCCGGGGGAGTGATCTGGTCCGATGCGACGACCACACCGAAGCTCGCCCTCGACCTCGAAGGCGGCACCTCGATCATCCTGGAACCCCAGGTGTCCGAGGACACGACCATCAGCAAGGAACAGCTCGATCAGGCGGTGGCGATCATCCGCCAGCGCGTCGACTCGACCGGTGTCTCCGAAGCCGAGATCACGACGCAGGGTGACCGCAACATCGTCGTCAACCTGCCCGGCAACCCGGACGAGGAGACCCGCAACCTCGTCCGCTCGTCCGCTCAGCTCGTGTTCCGCCGCGTCGCCCTCGTCGGCGACCCCCGTTCCCAGGAGCAGATCAACCAGCAGCAGTCCAACCAGGACAGCGGCGGCGGTGACCAGGGTCTGACCGACGAGGAGAAGAAGCGCCTCGAAGACCTCACCGGCGGAAACCAGGAGTCCCCGGCAGGCGGCGGTGCCGTCGTCAACCCCGGTGCCGCGGGCACTGCCGACAATGCCGGCGCTGCCGACAACGCGGATCCGAACGCCGGGGGCAACGTCCCCGGACCGGCAGGCACCGGTGAAGCGACCAGCGCACCCTCGACCCCGGCCGAAGGCGGCCAGGACCAGAAGGTCACCGACTCGACTCCGTGTCCGCTGTTCGATCCTGAGAAGGACGCCGCGGAATGGCAGACCGAGGACATCGTCAAGCAGTACACCGAACTCGACTGCACCGACCCGAAGAACCGCACCGGCGGTGTGCAGCAGCCGGCTGACAAGCCCGTCGTCTCCTGCGCCCAGGACGGCTCGGCCAAGTACGTGCTCGGACCGGTCGAACTCTCCGGCGACCACCTCGACGACGCGAGCTTCGGCTACGCCGCCGGCGCCAACGGCGTCCAGACCAACCAGCCGGCCGTCAACCTCGAGTTCGACGACACCGGTCGCGAGATCTTCAAGCAGATCACCTCGGCGATCACCGGACTCCAGCAGCCGTACAACCAGTTCGCGATCTCGCTCGACGGTCTCGTCCTCTCCGCCCCGACCTCGAACGCCGTCATCACCGACGGCCGTGCCGAGATCTCCGGCAACTTCACCATGGATGAGGCTCAGACCCTGGCCAACCAGCTGAAGAACGGCTCACTGCCGATCAGCTTCCAGGTCCAGAGCGAAGAGCAGATCTCCCCGACGCTCGGCGCCAACTACCTCAACATCGGCCTGCTCACCGGCCTCGTCGGCCTCCTCCTCGTCGTCGTGTACTCGCTCCTGCAGTACCGCGTGCTCGGCCTCATCACGGTCTCGAGCCTCGTCGTCGCCGGTGTCCTCACCTATCTGCTGCTGCTCATCGCCTCGTGGAGATACGGCTACCGGCTCTCCCTGGCCGGTGTCGCCGGCATCATCATCGGCATCGGCATGGCCGCCGACTCCTTCATCGTCTACTTCGAACGCGTGCGAGACGAGCTGCGCAGCGGCCGCAACCTCCTCTCCGCCGTCGAAGTCGGCTGGGACCGCGCCAAGCGCACGATCTGGGCGTCGAAGTCGGTCAACATGCTCGCCGCGGTGATCCTCTACATCCTCGCCGTCGGCTCGGTGCGCGGATTCGCGTTCACCCTGGGGCTGACGGTGATCGTCGACATCATCGTCGTCTTCCTCTTCACCCACCCGATGCTCGAAGTGCTCGCGAGAACGAAGTTCTTCGGCCAGGGCCACCCGATGTCGGGCATGGACCCGCGCCTGCTCGGCGTCAAACCCGCCGCCTACCGCGGTGCCCTCAACATCGACCTCGACGACTCCGCGAAGTCGCCCGAGGCGAAACGCCGTGAGAAGGCCCGCGCCCGCAAGGCGGGTATGGACAGTGCTGACACGGAGACGATCGCCAGCCGCCGCGCCAAGGCCGCCAAGAACGCGCGCGCCGAGGCGGGAGGCACGACGACGAAGGTCCGGACGGCCGACTCGACGACCGACACGGACGCGACCACCGAGGACTCGGCGACCGACAGCCTCATCACCGAGACCGAGGTCACCGAGACCGACGACAGCGTGACTGTCACCGAATCGACCGAGACCGTGGTCGACGATGACTCGACGGACGCGCCCGAGGACACGACAACCTCGGCGAAGGACGCGACCACCTCGGCGAAGGACGCGAAGACCTCCCGCCGCCGTCGCGGTGGCAGAGGCGGCAACTCCAGCGCGACGGCCCCGAGCGGCGGCACCATCGCCGAACGGAAGGCGGCCGCCAAGCGCGCCGCACAAGGCAACGACGACGAGAAGGGAGCCGAGAAGTGAAACGGTTCTTCGCATGGGGCAACCGCCTCCACAACGGCGAGTCGTCGATCCCGTTCGTCGGCAAGGCGAAGCTGTGGCTCGGCATCGCCGGCGTCCTCGTCCTCCTCTCCCTCCTCGTCCCGCTCGTCGCCGGCTTCAACTTCGGCATCGCCTTCCGCGGCGGCTCCCAGTTCCAGGTCGACAACGTCACCGACACCTCGGCGGCCAAAGGCGAGAGCATCGTCAACGACGTCGTCCCGAACTCCGAACCGCGACTGACCCCCACGGGTGAGACCGGTGTGAAGATCGAGACGAACCAGCTCAGCGACGCCCAGATGCAGGAGGTCCGCGACGCGCTGGCCACCGGCTATTCGGTCAACGCCGAGGACGTCACCTCGACGTTCGTCGGACCCCAATGGGGTGCGGACGTGACCTCGAAGATGATCCGCGCCCTCGTCATCTTCGTCGCCATCGCCATGATCGTCATGGCCCTGTACTTCCGCACGTGGAAGATGTCGCTCGCGGCGATCATCGGCCTCTTCGTCGTCATGATCATCACGATGGGCATCTACTCGGCCACCGGCTTCGAGGTCACCCCCGAAGCGATCATCGGCTTCCTCACCGTCTTGAGCTTCTCGCTCTACGACACGGTCGTCGTCTTCGACAAGATCAGAGAGAACACCGCGCGCTACCAGGACAACCGGCGCCTGAAGTTCTCCGAACTCGTCAACCTCGGCGTCAACCAGACGACGGTCCGCTCGATCAACACCTCCGTCGTCTCGGTCCTGCCGATCGCCTCGATCCTCTTCATCGGCGTGTTCCTCCTCGGCGCCGGCACCCTCGTCGACATCTCCCTGTCGCTGTTCATCGGCACGATCGTCGCCGCCGCCTCGACCCTCTTCGTCGCCAGCCCGCTCTACGCGCTGCTGCGGTCGAACGAGCCCGCGGTGAAGGAACAGGAACAAGCCGTGCGAGAATTGCGTTTACGGAACGGATCAGAGGACGTTCCGCCCGTGATCCACGCGGAGATCTGAGTCCGCTTCCTCGCCGAGGTGGGAGTCTGATCCTCGGGTGAGCGCGGGTCCGAGCAGAGAGGGGATGTGATGGCGTCATCAGCTGAATCGCGCCGTCCGCGCGGCATCTCCCGGCTGGCCTGGTGGGCTGCCAGGGCGCAGAACAACGCCGACTACCCGCGGGTGCTTGGTCCGATGATCCGCGCCCTGCAATCGAGCCACCCCAAGGCCGACATCGACCTCGTCGTCCGTGCCTACACGGTCGCTGAGGAGGCCCACCGCGGTCAGACCCGCAAGTCCGGGGACCCCTACATCACCCACCCCGTGGCGGTCGCGACGATCCTCGCCGAGATCGGCATGCTGCCGGTCACCCTCGCCGCCGCTCTCCTCCACGACACCGTCGAGGACACCGACTACTCGCTCGAGGAGCTCACCGAGTCCTTCGGCCCCGAAGTCGCCGCGATGGTCGACGGGGTGACGAAGCTCGACAAGCTCACCTACGGTCAGGCAGCCCAGTCGGAGACCGTGCGGAAGATGATCGTCGCGATGGCCAAGGACATCCGCGTCCTCGTCATCAAACTCGCCGACCGCCTCCACAACGCCCGCACCTGGAAGTTCGTCCCGGCCGCCTCGAGCACGAAGAAGGCCCGCGAGACGCTGGAGATCTACGCTCCGCTCGCCCACCGTTTGGGCATGAACACGATCAAATGGGAGCTCGAGGACCTCTCCTTCCAGGTCCTCCACCCCAAGGTCTACGACGAGGTCGTCCGCCTCGTCGCCGATCGCGCTCCCGAACGCGAGAAGTACCTCTCCACGGTCTCGACCGAACTCCAGGCCGAACTCGTCGACTCCGGGATCGAAGCCGCCATCACCGGCCGACCCAAGCACTACTACTCGATCTACCAGAAGATGGTCGTCCGCGGCCACGAGTTCGCCGACATCTACGACCTCGTCGGCGTCCGCGTGCTCGTCGAGACCGTCCGCGAATGCTACGCCACCCTCGGCATCGTCCACGCCCGCTGGAACCCGGTCCCCGGCCGGTTCAAGGACTACATCGCGATGCCGAAGTACAACATGTACCAGAGCCTACACACCACGGTCATCGGCCCCGGCGGCAAACCCGTGGAGATCCAGATCCGCACCCACGAGATGGACAGGCGCGCCGAGTTCGGCGTCGCCGCGCACTGGAAGTACAAGGACCGCGGCAACCCGTCGAAGGCGATCACCTCGAACACCGCCCGCTCCGTCAAGGTCTCCGACGACGGCGGCGTCGACGACGCAGCCTGGCTGCGCCAACTCCTCGACTGGCAGCGCGAGGTCTCCGATCCCGACGAGTTCCTCGACAGCCTCCGCTACGAGGTCAACTCGAAGGAGGTCTACGTCTTCACCCCCAAGGGCGACGTCATGAGCCTGCCCTCGGGTGCGACACCGGTCGACTTCGCCTACGCCGTCCACACCGAGGTGGGGCACAAGACGATGGGCGCGCGCGTCAACGGCCGGCTCGTCGCCCTCGACACCGAACTGAAGAACGGCGACTCCGTCGAGGTCTTCACCTCGAAGGACGAGAACGCCGGACCCAGCCGCGACTGGCTCGGCTTCGTCAAGAGCCCCCGCGCCCGGTCGAAGATCCGCCAGTGGTTCTCCAAGGAGCGCCGCGAAGAGGCGATCGAGAACGGGCGCGAGCAGCTCGCCCGCGCGATGCGTCGGCATTCCCTGTCCGCGAACGCCCTGATGAGCCAGGAAGCCCTGCAGGTCGTCTCGACCGAGCTGCGCCTGCCCGACGTCACCGCCCTCTACGCGGCGATCGGCAACGGGGTGACCTCGGCCGCCCATGTCGTCGACCTGCTCGCGAAGGAGGTCGGCGACGACGACGAGGTCACCGTCCTCCCGCCTGCCCCGCGCAACCGCACCGGGCAGTCCTCTGGGCACCATTCATCGGCCGGGGGCGTCGTCGTCAAGGGCGTCGACGACGTGCTCGTCAAACTCGCCCGCTGCTGCACCCCGGTGCCCGGCGACGAGATCGTCGGCTTCGTCACCCGCGGCTCCGGGGTCTCCGTCCACCGCGTCGACTGTCCCAACGTCGTCTCCCTCGAACGCGAACCCGAACGCATGGTCGAGGTCTCATGGGGGGAGAAGACGAGCGGGGTCTACCTCGTCCAGATCCAGGTCGAAGCCCTCGACCGCTCCGGACTGCTCTCCGACATCACGAAGGTCCTCACGGACACGCACGTCAACATCCTCTCCGCCTCTGTGGCCACCTCGAAGGCCCGCGTCGCACAGTCGAAGTTCGTCTTCGAGATGTCCGATGCCAGCCACCTCGACACCGTGCTCTCCGCAGTGCGCAAGGTCGAAGGCGTCTTCGACGTCTACCGCATCTCCGGCGGCTGAGACTCGCGCACCGCAGGGACCGCGGGTCGGGTGTGGGCGAACCGTTCGACGACCTCACGCATCTGCGCGGCGAACGGCCTGCGCGCGACACTGTCGAGGTAGAGACCGAACCGGATGCGCTCGGTTTGCGGGACCTCGTCGATGAGTTCGGCGACCGCGCGCTGCGAACCGGCCTCGGGGGAGCGGACATGGGGCAGGAGCAGATCGTAGAGCGTGCGCATCGGCGTCGTCACGGGCACCCCGGCGATCGTCTCCCACTCGCTGCGGGCGAGATTGAGCTCATGGACGATCAGTCCGTTCTGTTCGAGCACGCGCCTGCGCGGGTGCGTGGTCAAGGTCAGCGGACTCGGCGCCCGACCGAGACCGAGATGGACCCACCAGGCCGTCGCATGCGAGACGACGAGCCGCGCGGGGATCTGCGCGGCCAGAGCGTGGATGCGATCCTCGGCGTCGAGCACGGCACCCGAGCGCACCCACGTCGTCTCCGTCAGCGGCGTGAGCAGCCCGTCGAGGGTGAGCTCGGTGAGGTGCTCGTAGCCGTAGTCGCTGACGCGGAAGATGTCCTCCATGAGGACACTATCGTCCTCTCACCGCCGGGGAGCAAGACCCGGATCGCGGCCTGTGGACAACCCGGAACTCGCGTGCAGCGCCCTGTGGATGGCCGTCAGTCGAGTTCGGCCGCGGTCTGCGCGAGCTGATCGCGCCAGGCCCGGCGGGCGTCGAGAGCGGCCTGCGCCTCGGCGACGGACTTCTCGTCCCCACCGGCCTTCGCCGCCTCGAGGGCGGCTTCGAGTTCGGCGATCGACTCATCAAGCTGGCTCAGCGCCCCCGAGGTGCGGGCCTTCGTCTCCGGGTTGCTGCGCTTCCATGCCGCATCCTCGGCGTCGGCGAGAGCGCGTTCGACCTCCCGCAGACCGTTCTCCATCCGCGAGACGTCGGCCCGGGGCACCTTCCCCGCGTCCTCCCACTCGTCCTGGATGGCGCGCAGCTCACGCTTCGCCGCCGTCGGGTCGGTGATCGGCAGCAGCGCCTGCGCCTTGGTCAGGAGCGCTTCCTTGACCTCGAGGTTGCCCTTGTACTCCTCGTCGAGGGCCGCGTTCTCCGCATCCCGGGCCGCGAAGAACACGTCCTGGGCGGCGCGGAAGCGCGCCCAGAGAGCGTCGTCGTCCTTCCGGGAGGCACGGGGTGCGCGCTTCCACTGGGTCATGAGGTCCTTGTACTTCTGGGACACCGTGCGGAAGTCGGTCGAGGAGGACAGGGACTCCGCCTCGGCGACGATCTTCTCCTTGATCCGCTTGCCCTCGGAGTTGTGCTTGTCGAGTTCGGCGAAGAAGTCCTTGCGCTTGCGTTCGAAGGTGTTCCGCGCCTGCGAGAACCGGCCCCACAGCTCCTGGTCGACGGCCCGCGGCAGACGGGGTCCGCTGCGCTGCATGTCCTTCCACGCCGCGAAGAGCTCACGCAGACGGGCACCGGAGACCTTCCACTGGATCTTCTCGGGATCCTTCCCGGCCAGGGTCTCGGCTTCGACGACGATCTCCTCGCGCTTCTGCGCGGCCTCGAGCTTGGCCGCCTCGGCGCGCGCGGCCTGCTTCGACTCGGTCGCCTTCGCATCCGAGAGCAGGGTGTCGAGGGTGGCGGCGAGCCCCTTGAGGTCACCGACGACGTTGGCCTCGGCCAGGGACTCCCGCAGCGCCGTCGCAGCCGTCGTCACCTCACGCCCCGGAGCTCCTGCGGACAGGCGATTGCGCAGGTGAGCGGCGTGTTCGAGGAGTTCGACGTACTTCTTCGCGAAGTACTCGACGGCTTCCTCACCGCTCGCGTCCGGGTACTGGCCGACCTCGCGTTCGCCGTCCGCGGTGATGACGTACACCGTCCCGGCCTCATCCGCGCGACCGTGCGTGACCGCGCGCGCCACCTCGGCGTCGTGGTCGACGGTGGTCCCGCTCACCGGCTGGGCCGCCTGTGGGCGCGGCACCGAGGAGGGGCGGGGAGTCGGCTTGGGGGTCGGGGTCGACATGTCTCTCACCTGTTTCTTCATCGGTCGAACCGGCGGTCTCGCCGATCACTCGATCATTGCGTCATCCCAGCATAACCATCAGGTCGCCTCTGGATAGACTTCGGCCATGGATGTCTTCACCACCCGTGCCGAATTCCTCGACGTCAACTGCTATGCCGTGCGCGCCGAGGGCCGCAGCGACTGCATCCTCGTCGACGCCGGCTACGACGCCGCCCCCGACCTGGCCCAGCTCCTCGCCGAGGAGGGGCTGGACCCGCAGGCGATCTTCCTCACCCACGGCCACCCCGACCACATCCTCGGCCTGCCGGGACTGCTCACCCGCTGGGACGTCCCCGTCCACCTCGGCGCCGGGGACCACTACCGGGTCGAGAAGCCGGGGGAGACCCTGGGACCGCAGTTCGCGCAGATGATCGCGCCCCTGCTCACCGATTGGCAGGCCCCCGCCGAGGTGGTCCCCTTGGACGACGGCAGCGTCGTCACCGTCGCCGGACTCACCGTCACCGCGGTCGCCGCCCCCGGCCACACGGAGGGCTCGACCCTGCTGCGGGTGAGCGCCGACGGCGAGGAGGTCATCTTCACCGGCGACGTCGTCTTCGCCGGCGCCATCGGACGCATCGACCTGCCCGGCGGCGACGCCGAGACGATGGCCGCCACGCTGCGGTCCTTCGCCGGCCTGCCCGACGTTCCCATCTATCCTGGACACGGCCCCGCATCGCGGGTCGGCCACGAACTGCGGACGAACCCGTTCCTCTGACCGCAGGCACCGCAGAGACACCAGAACCACAGGACCGCACGGTCCCTGAGCAAGGAGAACCATGGCGAAGTCAGCCCGTCTGTCCGGATTCCCGGAACGGCTCCCGGCCGAAGCAGTGATCGAGAAGCGCATCATCGACATCCTCGGCCACACCTTCGCCCTGCACGGCTTCTCCGCCCTGCACCACCGCGCCGTCGAACCCCTGAGCCAGCTGGCCAAGGACGGGGAGATCGACAAGGAGATCTTCGCCGTCTCCCGCCTCCACGCCGAGGGTCCCGAACGCAACCCGCTCGGCCTCCACTTCGACCTCACCGTACCGCTCGCCCGTTTCGTCACTGAGAACGCGAACGAGCTGAGCTTCCCGTTCCGGGCCGCCCGGATCCAGCCGGTGTGGCGTGGGGAACGGCCCCAGGCCGGCCGGTACCGCGAGTTCATCCAGGCCGACGTCGACATCATCGGCGACACCGAGCTGCCCGGCCACTTCGAAGTCGAGATCCCGCTGACGATCGCCGACGCCTTCTCCCGGCTCGCCCCGCTCGGTGTGCCGCCGATCAGGATCGTCGTCAACGACCGCCGACTGCTCGAGGGCTTCGCCCGCGGCATCGGACTCACCGACATCCCCGCGGTGCTGCGCTGCCTCGACAAGTACGACAAGATCGGCCCCGAGGAGGTCGGGCGGCTGCTGGCCGCCGAAGCCGGCGCCGATGAGCGCCAGCAGGAACTCTGCCTCGCCCTGGCCGCGATCGAATCGGATTCCCCTGACTTCGCAGGCGAGGTCCGTGCCCTCGGCGTCGAGCACCCGCTCCTCGAGGAGGGCCTGACCGCGCTGACGACGATGCTCACCGCCGCCGCCGAGCGGGCCCCCGGTGTGCTCGTCGCCCAGCTCAAGATCGCCCGCGGCCTCGACTACTACACGGGAGCCGTCTACGAGACGCAGCTCGTCGGCTACGAAGGGCTCGGGTCCGTGGCCTCGGGCGGCCGCTACGATTCGCTGGCGACCGTGGGCAAGAAGACCTACCCGGGTGTGGGCATGTCGATCGGCGTCTCCCGGCTCATGGCCTTCGTCCTCGGCGAGGACAGCGGCATCGCCGCCACCCGCGGCACCCCGTCGGCCGTCGTCGTCGCCGTCACCGATGAGGACCGCCGAGGTGAGGCCGACGCCGTGGCCGCAGCCCTGCGCGCCCGCGACATCCCCTGCGAGGTGTCTCCGTCCGCGGCGAAGTTCGGACGCCAGATCCGCTTCGCCGAACGCCGGGGGATCCCGTACGTGTGGTTCACCGACGGCGAGTCCGGCCATGAGGTCAAGGACATCCGCTCGGGTGAGCAGACCCCGGCCGACCCGCAGACCTGGGAACCGGCGGCCGGCGACCGGTGGCCGGAGGTCACGGGGAGCTGAGGGGCGGCCGCCTCGGCGGGGTCACAGCGGGTCGGGGGCGAGCGATCCGTCGGGGGCGATGTGATCGAACATCTCCCTGACCATCGAGACGACGTGCGGGTCGTCGACGGTGTAGAAGATCCGCCGCCCGTCCCGGCGGGAGGAGATGAGGCCGGCGAGCCGGAGTTTGGCCAGATGCTGACTCACAGCGGGCACGGTCGCACCGATCGCCTCGGCGAGGGAGGACACATCGAGCTCCTGGTGGACGAGCGTCCACACGACCCGCAGCCGGGTCGCCTGGGAGAGCATGCGGAACGTCTCCGCCGCGACCTCGACCTGCGCCGAGGTGGGGGTCGGATCGGTCTCCGTGGGCTGCGTCTCCATGCGTCCTCTCCGTGCGCCTGTGCGTGCGGGAATGTCCATGCAAGCGACTATCATGGTTCACGCACTCCCCGCATGACCATCGTAAAGGAGCCCTTCAGTGCTGCGAAGCCACGAATCCGGAAGCCTGCGTGCCGCCGACGCAGGAGAGACCGTCACCCTCGCCGGGTGGGTCGACCGTCGCCGCGATCACGGAGGTGTCGCCTTCATCGATCTGCGGGATGCTTCGGGAATCGTCCAGGTCGTCGTCCGTGAGGACGATGCGCACGCGCTGCGCAACGAGACCGTCGTCAAGGTCACCGGCACCGTCTCCCTGCGCCCCGAGGGCAACCAGAACGAGAACCTGCCCACCGGTGAGATCGAGATCGTCGACACCACCGTGGAGATCCTCGCCGAGGCGGCCCCGCTGCCCTTCCAGGTCTCCGACCACGCGGAGGACGCCGGCACCGTCGGTGAGGAGACGCGCCTGCGCTACCGCTACCTCGACCTGCGCCGGTCGGGTCCCGCGCATGCGATGCGCCTGCGATCGGCCGTGAACAAGGCCGCCCGCACCGTCCTCGACGACCACGGCTTCGTCGAGATCGAGACGCCGACGCTGACGAAGTCGACGCCCGAGGGCGCCCGTGACTTCCTCGTCCCTGCGCGCCTCCAGCCCGGCTCCTGGTACGCGCTGCCGCAGTCGCCGCAGCTGTTCAAGCAGCTCCTCCAGGTCGCCGGCATGGAACGCTACTACCAGATCGCCCGCTGCTACCGCGACGAGGACTTCCGGGCCGACCGTCAGCCCGAGTTCACCCAGCTCGACATCGAGGCGTCATTCGTCGAACAGGCCGACATCATCGCCCTGGCCGAGGAGATCCTCGTCTCCCTGTGGAAGCTCATCGGCTACGACATCTCCACGCCGATCCCGCACATCACCTACCACGAGGCGATGGAGCGCTACGGTTCGGACAAGCCGGACCTGCGCTTCGGCCTCGAACTGACCAACCTCACCGAGTTCTTCGCCGAGACCCCGTTCCGGGTCTTCCAGTCCGACTACGTCGGCTCGGTCGTCTACCCCGGCGGCGGATCGCTGCCCCGACGCCAGCTCGACGCATGGCAGGACTGGGCGAAGCAGCGCGGAGCCAAGGGCCTGGCCTACGTCCTCGTCGCCGAGGACGGCACGCTCACCGGTCCCGTGGCGAAGAACATCTCGGAGACGGAGAAGGCCGGACTCGTCGAGGCGGCCGGAGCGAACCCGGGCGATGCGATCTTCTTCGCCGCCGGTGACGCAGGCTCCTCCCGCGCCCTCCTCGGCGCCGCCCGTCGTGAGATCGCCGAGCGTGTGGGTCTGATCAAGGACGGCGACTGGGCGTTCGTGTGGGTCGTCGACGCACCGCTCTTCGAATCCGCCGCGGCCGCGCAGGCCGCCGGCGACGTCGCCGTGGGCGAAGGCCAGTGGACGGCCGTCCACCACGCGTTCACCGCCCCCAAGCCCGAGTACCTCGAGACGCTCGAATCCGATCCGGGTGCGGCCCTGGCGTATGCCTACGACATCGTGTGCAACGGCAACGAGATCGGCGGCGGGTCGATCCGCATCCACCAGCGCGCCGTCCAGGAGCGCGTGTTCGAGATCATGGGCATCGACGAGGCGGAGGCGGAGGAGAAGTTCGGCTTCCTCCTCGAGGCCTTCAAGTTCGGTGCGCCCCCGCACGGCGGCATCGCCTTCGGCTGGGACCGCATCGTGTCCCTGCTCGCCGGAGTCGACTCGATCCGCGAGGTCATCGCGTTCCCGAAGTCCGGCGGCGGCTACGATCCGCTCACCCAGGCACCGGCCCCCATCACGGAGGCTCAGCGCGCCGAGGCGGGCGTCGACTTCGATCCCGACGCCGAGAGCGACGACTGATGTCGCGATGACCGACGGTCCTGACCTCTTCTCCGACCCGGACCGGGAACTCCCCGGTCCGGGGACGGGTGCGTCCGGGGGCGGTCGAGCCCTCGACCCCCTGGCGGTGCGGATGCGTCCGCGCACCATCGACGAGGTCGTCGGTCAGGATCATCTGACGTTCCCCGGGTCTCCGCTCCACCAGCTCGTCGAAGCGAGCGGGGGAGACCGGGCCGGGGCCTCCTCGGTGATCCTCTGGGGTCCGCCCGGGGTGGGGAAGACGACGCTCGCGCACGTCATCTCGCATGCCCCGGGACGCCGGTTCGTCGAACTGTCGGCGATCACCGCGGGTGTCAAGGACGTGCGTCAGGTCATCGAGAATGCGCGGCGCGAACGGGAGATGTACGGGCGCACCACAGTGCTCTTCCTCGATGAGATCCACCGGTTCTCGAAGGCGCAGCAAGACGCTCTGCTGCCGGCCGTGGAGAACCGGCTCGTCGTCCTCGTCGCGGCGACGACGGAGAACCCGTCGTTCTCGGTGATCTCGCCGCTGCTCTCGCGCTCCCTCATGCTCACGCTGCGGCCGCTCGGCGATGACGACATCGCCGCACTCCTCGACCGGGCGATGACGAGCGAGCGGGGACTGGCCGGGCAGTTCGAGCTCGACCCTGCCGCGAAGGACTACATCGTGCGCATCGCCGGTGCGGATGCGCGCCGTTCGCTCACGGTGCTCGAGGCCGCGGCGGGGATCGCTGCGGCGCAGGGGGAAGCGGCGCGGGCTGCTGGTTCGGAGGCGGAGCCGTCTCAGTCGAGTGCGGGCGAGGCTGCATCCGACGCGGGCGAGGCCGTCACTGACGAGGACGCTGACGGTGCGGACGTGGCCGGAGAGAACGCTGACGGTGCGGACGACGAAGCCGCAGCGGCGGCAGGCGCTGAGGGCGGTGGCGGCAACGCCGACGACGATGCTGACAGTGCGCACGACGAGAGCGACAGTACCGCAGCCGACGACGATCGAGCCGAAAGCGACATGACGGCGCCGATCCTCATCACGGAAGAGGCCGCTGCCGAGGCGAGCAGTGAGGCCGTCGTCCGGTACGACAAGAACGGCGACCAGCACTACGACGTCATCTCCGCGTTCATCAAGTCGATCCGCGGGTCGGATGTCGATGCGGCTCTCCACTATCTCGCGCGGATGATCGTCGCGGGCGAGGATCCCCGGTTCATCGCCCGTCGCGTCGTCATCTCCGCGGCCGAGGACATCGGCATGGCTGACCCGCAGGCACTGCCGATCGCGGTGGCCGCCTCGACGGCGGTGCAGAACATCGGCATGCCGGAGGGGCGGATCCCGCTCGCCGAGGCGGTGACCTATCTGGCGATGGCACCGAAGTCGAACGCGAGCTACAAGGCCCTCGATGCGGCGATCGCCGATGTCCGCAACGGGCTCGTCGGCGAAGTGCCCAACCACCTCCGCGATGCCCACTATCCGGGAGCGAAGCAGCTCGGGCACGGCAAGGGCTACATGTACGCCCACGACTTTCCGCACGGTGTGGCCCCGCAGGAGCAGCTGCCGGAGGTCCTGCGCGGCAAGGAGTACTACACGCCGACCACCAACGGCCTCGAGCGGACCATCAGCGAACGTCTCGCGAACATCCGCGGGATCCTCCGCGGAGAGTGAGCAACGCGAGCCGACCCGTGTCCTGCGACACTGCCGTGCCACTTTTCGCTCATATAGGGGATGACCGGGCTACCGACATTATCGAGGATTGAAGCATGATCAGAAGACACCCTTTCCTCGCCCGTACGCTCTTCATGCTCCCTTCTGTCGCCGTCGCGGTTCCGATGATGATGATCCTGGTCTGGATCTATCGCGCAGTCGAGCCCATAGAGATCGCCTTCGTGGCCATATCGGGTTCGTTGATCGCTTTTCTTCTCTGCCTCGTCCCGGGCGCCCACCGGTTCGAACGTCTAATCGCGTCGAAGCTGCTCGGCACCGAGGTAGACCGGGAGGCGGGTTCGAGGACGTACGGGAATTCGGCTGTCTTCACCCTGCTGCACCTGATGGCCGGCTTGTCTTCGTTGCTCTGCATCATCAGTGTTCCCATTGTGATCAGCGAACTCTCCTGGCGGACCGAACGCGTTTTTGAGTGGTCGCTGAGTTGGTCGGATGCAATCGAGAACTATCTCGAAATCGTGACGTGGTCGGAGACCCGGATCGTCCTCGCGCTGATCCTGTTCATCTCTGCAATCTGGGCAACCACCTTCATCTGCTGCCTGCCGATGGTCGCCCGTCAGCTTCTCGGCCCGAATCTCGAGAAGCAGCTCGCTGAGAGCGAAGCAGACCGAGAACGGCTCGAAGCCCAGAGCGATCTCGCACGCGATATCCATGACTCGCTTGGTCACACCCTGACGATCGCGAGCCTGCAAGCGGAACGGGGACGTGCCGTTCTCATGGACGACCCCGATTGCGCCGATGACGCGCTCTCTACGATCCTGCTTGTCTGTCGCAGGGCTCAAGCCGATCTCGACGACGTGCTCCGGGTGCTGAGAACGGGTGAGGCGAGTGCGCTCAAGCAGGCGCGAGATCTGCGTAGCATCGGTGACCTCATCGATGACGCCAGGAGCGCGGGTCTTCTCGTCGACGTTGACGTCCCGCTCAACCTCGAGATCTCTGCCGACCGCTCGCAAGCGCTCTATCGGATCGTCCAGGAAGCGCTGACCAACGCGCTGCGGTACGCAAGTCCGCGTGAATTCAGCCTGACCGTCACCGATGATGATCGCGGACTGCACGTGCTGACGAGCAACCCAGTTGCCGGGAACAATGATCGCCGCGGCGGCAGAGGACTGCACGGCATCGAAGCCCGCGCCCGGCTGCTCGGCGGTTCTGCATCGACATCGGTCATCGCTGACCAGTTCATCCTCGATGTGCGCATTCCCGCCCGCAACGTCGATATCTCAGCATGATCGACCTCCTCATCGTCGATGACGAACCGCTCATCCGCTCGGGACTCGTCGGGGCGCTCTCACAATTTCCGTACCTGCGTGTCGTGGGCGAAGCCGACAACGGCGACACCGGCATCGACGCTGTCCGGCACCACGCGCCCGATGTCGTCCTCATGGATGTGAGAATGCCCGGCCGCGATGGACTCAGTGCCACCGAAGAGCTGGCGGCGGACTCCGGCTTCACCGGAGCCGTCCTTGTGCTCACCACCTTCGACTCTGACGACTACGTCTACCGCGCCATGCACGTCGGCGCACGCGGCTTCCTCCTCAAACGCTGGCCGATCCTGAAGATCGCCGAGGCCATCTCCATCGCCGCAACAGGCGACAGCGTCGTCTTCCCGGATTCGCTGGCCCGGGTCGTCGCCGAACACGGGGCGCCGCCTCGGCGAAGCACGGGTGAGATCGAGCACGTCCTCACCCCACGGGAACAGGTGGTCCTCACACAGATCGCCGCGGGGAAGAGCAACTCCGAGGTGGCCGAGGCACTCCACGTCACCGTCGAGACCGTGAAATCCCAGGTCAGCAGCGTGCTCCTCAAGCTCGGAGCGCGCGACCGCACGCAGGCAGTGATCCGCGCCTTCGAAACCGGCTTCGTCGACCCGCGGTGACGTTGATCAGCCCACGCGGGGAAGCAATCCCTTCGCGGCCGCGATCATCCGGCTGATAAGCAGCGGCGGATCGATGATCTCGCCGCGACCGACCATGGCATCGAATTCGGCCACCGGCATCTCGACCACACGCACGTCCTCCTGCGGATCATCGGCGACACGTTCACCGACCGCAAATCGGCGGGCGACAAAGAGGTGGATCGGGTAGGCGAGCCGAGCGGGATTCTGGCTGAACGTGTACAGGTGCTCGAGGTCGAGGGGGATGAAGCCCGTTTCCTCTTCGTACTCGCGCCCGGCGGCTTCGATCGGGCTCTCACCCGCCTCGGCGCCGCCTCCAGGAAGATCGAAGATCCAGCGCCCGACGGGGTAGCGGAACTCGCGTGCCAGACGCATGTCTCCCGCCTCGGTGATTCCGAGAACCGCAACGGTGAACGGCACAGACTCATCGACCTCGTAGCGGATGCGATCGCCGTTCGGCAGTCCGACCTCGTGTTCGCTGAGCACGACATGACCGCGGTACGCTTCACGCTTTTCATGCAAAGTCCACTTCGGTTCGTGCATGGTCGGAATCATAGTGGGAGCGAGCAACGGGGCGGCGACGTCTGGTCGGCGGCCGCAGTGGGGGAGTGCACACAAGAAGTCCTAGCGTCGCGGACATGTGCGCGGCGCTAGGACTTCTTGGTCGCGATGGTCTGGGCGGCTGTGTGCACGTTCGCGTGATGTCCAGGCGCTGCGAACATGTCCGGGTGCTCGGACTTCTTGGCATCAGGGGAAGATCGCTGGAGTACCGGCAGCAGTGGAGGGGCGCTGGAGTGCCGGCAGCAGTGGAGGCGGCGGTGGAGTGCCGGCAGCAGTGGAGGCGGCGGTGGAGGGGCGCGGGAGTTTCGGGGGAGTGCCAGCAGGGGAGGAGTGCAGCGGGGTGACGGTCGTCACGACGCGGGCGCGGCATTGCCGGGGAGGCCCGGAATCCGCTAAGATGGTCTGCTGTTGTGCCTCATATGAATAGGCGGTCGGTGCGAGCGGTTCTCGACGCTCAATCCCTCTTTCCCAACCGGGGAAACAACGGTTCCGACCAGGGCGAGGACTGAAGCCTGCCGGGACGACCCGCACCTTAGGAAAGGTAACCCAGTGCCAGCACCAGCACGTAACCGCCGGATGGCCCGCCTCTCGCGCGCCCTCGGCCTGCCGCTGACCCCGAAGGCTGAGAAGTACTTCGAACGCCGCCCCTACCCTCCAGGCGAGCACGGCCGCGCCCGTCGCCGCAACGACAGCGACTACTCGGTCCGCCTCAAGGAGAAGCAGCGTCTTCGCGCCCAGTACGGCATCCGCGAAGCCCAGATGCTCAAGACCTACAAGGAGGCCAAGCGCCTCGAAGGTCTGACCGGTGAGAACCTCGTCGAGCTCCTCGAGATGCGTCTCGACGCCCTCGTCCTCCGTGCCGGCTTCGCCCGCACGATCGCGCAGGCGCGCCAGTTCGTCGTCCACCGCCACATCACCGTCGACGGCCAGCGCGTCGACCGTCCGTCCTTCCGCGTCAAGGAAGGCCAGACGATCCAGGTCCACACCAAGAGCGCCGACATGGATCCGTTCCAGGTCGCCGCCGCCGGTGGACACAAGGACGTCCTCCCCGCAGTTCCGGGATACCTCGATGTCAACCTCGAGGGTCTGCAGGCCACCCTGCTCCGTCGCCCCAAGCGCGACGAAGTCCCGATCACCTGCGACGTGCAGCTCGTCGTCGAGTTCTACTCGCGCTGAGCCACGATCGTACGACTGCCCGGAACGTCCGCGTTCCGGGCAGTCGTGCATTCACCCCGCGACCGCCGCACACCACAATGTGATGGTGAGCAATTAAACTAGTCTGGAATCGGTGCGGGAACGCACGCACCAGCACAGACGCAGCGCGGACACCCGCACCGCGCCACGACGCACCACGTGAAAGGCCATGGATGAAGACGGCAGAGATCAAACAGCGCTGGCTCGACTACTTCGAGGCGAACGGACACGTCGTCGTGCCCTCGGCGTCGGTCATCAGCTCGGATCCCTCGATCCTCTTCAACATCGCCGGCATGGTGCAGTTCATCCCGTACCTCACCGGACGTGAGCCCGCCCCCTTCCTCCGCGCCACGAGCGTGCAGAAGTGCGTGCGCACCGCCGACATCGAAGAGGTCGGCAAGACGACCCGCCACGGCACGTTCTTCCAGATGAACGGCAACTTCTCCTTCGGCGACTACTTCAAGCGCGAAGCCATCCGCTACGCGTGGGGACTGCTCACCGCCCCGACCGCCGAGGGCGGACTCGGCTTCGACCCCGACCTGCTCTGGGCCACCGTCCACGAGGACGACCTCGAGACCATCGACCTCTGGCTCGAGGAGACCTCGGTCCCGCGTGAGCGCATCCAGCTGCGCGGCAACGAGGACAACTTCTGGCACACCGGCCAGCCCGGCCCCGGCGGCTACTGCTCGGAGATCTACTTCGACCGCGGCCCCGCCTACGGCGCCGAAGGCGGACCGATCGCCGACGAGGACCGCTACATCGAGATCTGGAACCTCGTGTTCATGGAGTTCGAACTCTCCGAGGTCCGCACGAAGGTCGACTTCGACATCGCCGGCGAACTGCCCGCGAAGAACATCGACACCGGCATGGGCCTCGAACGCGTCGCATTCCTCCTCCAGGGCGTGGAGAACATGTACGAGATCGACGAGGTCTTCCCCGTCATCGCCGAGGCCAGCCGCCTCTCGGGCCGCGAATACGGCTCCGACCACCACTCCGATGTGCAGATGCGCGTCGTCGCCGACCACGTCCGCTCGGCCCTGATGATCATCGGCGACGGCGTGCGCCCCGGCAACGAAGGCCGCGGCTACATCCTCCGCCGCCTCATCCGCCGTGCCGTGCGTGCGATGCGCCTCCTCGGCGTCACCACCGAGGTCATGCCCTCCCTGCTGCCCGTGTCGATGAACGCGATGAAGCACTCCTACCCGGAACTCGAAACGGACTTCGACCGGATCTCGCGCATCGCCTACGCCGAGGAGACGGCGTTCCTGCGCACTCTCGAATCCGGCACGCAGCTCTTCGAATCCGCCTACGAGAAGCTCGGCAGCGCGGACAAGACGATCTCCGGCGACGTCGCCTTCGCCCTCCACGACACCCACGGGTTCCCGATCGACCTCACCCTCGAGATGGCTGCCGAACACGGTGTCAACGTCGACGAAGCCGGCTTCCGCACGCTCATGGCCGAACAGCGCACCCGCGCAAAGGCCGATGCGAAGGCGAAGAAGGGCGGCGCGCACGCCGACCTCTCCGCCTACTCGGCACTCCTCGAGGGCGGGGCGAGCGAATTCGTCGGCTACGACGACCTCGAAGCCGACTCCCGCATCCGCGGCATCGTCGTCGACGGCGAATCCCGGGACAGGCTCACCACCGGGGAGACCGGCGACCTCGTCCTCGACCTCACCCCGTTCTACGCCGAATCCGGCGGCCAGCGCGCCGACGTCGGGCTGATCTCCGGCGACGGCTTCACCGCCCGCGTCCTCGACGTGCAGAACCCGGTCAAGGGCCTCGCCGCCCACCGCATCGAGGTCGTCGACGGGGAGATCCCCGTCGGCGCCGACGTGCTCGCCGCCGTCGACCACGACCACCGCTTCCAGGGCTCGCAGGCGCACACCGCCACGCACCTCGTCCACGCCGCCCTGCGCGAGATCCTCGGCACCCACGCCGTCCAGGCCGGTTCGCTCAACCAGCCCGGCTACATGCGCTTCGACTACTCCTACCCGGAGGCCCCGAGCGCGCAGATGCGCGGCGAGATCGAAGACGTCGCCAACCTCGCTGTGCGCTCGAACTACCAGGTCGGCACCGAATACCTGCCGTTCGAGGACGCGAAGCGCTCGGGCGCGATGGCCCTGTTCGGAGAGAAGTACCCGAACATCGTCCGCGTCGTCGACATCGGCGGACCCTTCTCCCGTGAGCTGTGCGGCGGCACCCACGTCGGCGCCTCGGCGGAGGTCGGACCGATCTCCGTGCTCTCCGAAGCCTCCGTCGGCTCCGGAGTCCGCCGCATCGAAGCCGCCGTCGGCATGGACGCGTTCCGGTCGCTCGCGGCCGAACGCACCATCGTCTCCGCCCTCTCCGACATGCTCAAGGTGCCCGGCACCGACGTCAAGGACCGCGTCTCCGAGCTCATGGCGAAGCTCAAGGACGCGGAGAAGGAGATCGGCCGGCTCCGCTCCCAGCAGCTGCTCGCCCAGGCCGGACGCTTCCTCGAGGCCGCCGAAACCGTGGGAGAGCACCTCTTCGTCGTCGCCGACCTCGGCGAGGTCGCCAGCGGCGGAGACGTCCGCACGATCGTCACCGACCTCCGCGCCCGGGTGAGCGACCGCGCCGCCGTCGTCCTCGGCATCGGCGTGGCCGGCGGCAAGCCCGTCGTCGTCATCGCCACCACTGAGGCGGCCCGGGCCGCGGGAGCGCAGGCCGGCAAGCTCGTCTCCCTGGCCAGCTCCACCCTCGGCGGGGGAGGCGGCGGCAAACCCGACCTCGCGCAGGGCGGCGGCAGCGACGCCACGCAGATCCCCGCGGCGATCGCCGCGGTCAAGGCGGCCCTCACGTGACATTCCGGCGCGGCCGACGACTCGGCCTCGACATCGGCTCGGTGCGGATCGGGGTCGCGGCCTGCGACCCCGACGGGATCCTCGCGACCCCGCTCACCGTGGTCCGCCGCACCGACGAACCCGCGGCCCTGCGGCAGCTGAAGGAGATCATCGCCGAATACGAGCCGATCGAGATCCTCGCCGGTGACCCCCGGTCACTCGACGGCTCGGCCCGGGCCGCGGCCGGCGCCGCCCTCGACTTCGCGCGCCGGATCGACACCGATGTGCCCATCCGCCTCGTCGACGAACGCTTCACCACCGTCGAGGCGCACAACTCGCTGGCCGCGGCCGGCAAGAGCTCCCGCCAGCGCCGTGAGATCGTCGACGCCCAGGCGGCCGTCATCATTCTGCAGAACGCGCTCGAGTCCGAACGCAACACGGGCAGCCCCGCAGGCCGCGAACTGCCCCCACAGGAGAGTGAGCAATGATTCCGTTCCCCGGTGAGTTCTCGGAAGACGAAGGGCTCTCACGCGCAGAGCTCAAAGCGAAGAAGCGGCGGCGGATGATGCGCAAACGGCGCACCACCGTCATCGTCCTCATCTGCGTGCTCGTCTTCGGCCTCGGCGGCTTCTTCGGCATCCGCGCCGCCGGCGGCGTCGTCGACGACCTCTTCGGCGGCGGCGCCGACTACGAGGGCAACGGCACCAGCGAGGTCACCCTCGAGATCCAACCCGGCTCGTCGGCCCGGTCGGTGGCGAACCAGTTCGTCGAGGAAGGCGTGATCAAGGACTCCAAGCCCTTCCTCAAGGAAGTCGAACGCCGCAACGTCACGATCCAGGCGGGCCCGGTGATCATGCGCAAGGAGATGAGTTCGAAGGCCGCCGTCGACGCACTCGTCAACCCGATCAAACCTCCGAAGATGACGATCGCCGAAGGCAGGAAGATCGAGCAGATCAAAGCGACGATGATCGAATCCGGGATGCAGCCCGATGCGGTCGACAAGGCCATTGACGACAAGACCCCGAAGGACTACGGCCTCGAGGTCGACGCCCCCAGCCTCGAGGGCTACCTCTACCCGGCGACCTACGACCTCGACAAGGCGAAGACCGCTGAGGACATCGTCAAGGAGATGGTCGCGAAGACGAAGCTCGAACTCGAGACCGCCGGCATCGCGAACAAGGACGCCAACCGCATCCTCACCCTCGCCAGCCTCGTCGAGGTCGAATCGCCCGGCGACGAGGAGACCCGGAAGAAGGTCGCCCGCGTCTTCCTCAACCGGATCTCGGACAAGTCGCAGACCGGTCAGCTGCTCCAGTCCGACGCCACCGTCGCCTACATCTTCGGCGCCCGCGCGGACCTGACGACGACGAAGGAGGAGCGGAACTCCGACAGTCCGTACAACACGTACAAGAAGAAGGGCCTGCCTCCCGGGCCGATCAACTCCCCGAGCGCCGGCGCCGTCGACGCCGCACTCAACCCCGCCGACGGCACGTGGCAGTTCTTCGTCGCGACCAACCCCGACACGGGGGAGACGAAGTTCGCCAACACGTACTCAGAGCATCAGAAGAACGTCGAGGAGTACCGGAAGTGGCTGCGGGAGAAGAACGGGTGAGTCCCGTCCGCGCCGCGGTGCTCGGCCGGCCGATCGCGCATTCGCTCTCCCCGGCCCTCCACCGCGCCGCGTTCTCAGCCCTCGGGCTGGGCGACGGTGAGTACACCCGGGCCGAACTCGGCTCGGAGGACCTCGCCGACTTCCTCGACGCCCACCCCGAGCACACCGGATTCTCCCTGACGATGCCGCTCAAGGAGCGTCTCGTCGACCTCGCCCGTGAGCGGGGCTGGCGGATCGAGGAGACCGCCGAGGCG
This sequence comes from Brevibacterium metallidurans, assembly GCF_037101285.1. NCBI lineage: Bacteria > Bacillati > Actinomycetota > Actinomycetes > Micrococcales > Brevibacteriaceae > Brevibacterium > Brevibacterium metallidurans. Next base: position 61,033 of record NZ_BAAAAF010000006.1, on the reverse strand, counting down.
ACGGGGGTCGCGAACACGTATGTGGCCACCACCCCGCCGACGGTGGCCAACACCGACGTCGACGGCATCGTCCGCGCCCTCACACCGGCACTGGCGGAAAGCGACAGTGCGCCGTGGTTGACGAGCGACAGTGCGTCGCGCGCGACGATCCTCGGGGCCGGAGCCACCGCCCGGTCGGCGCTGCTCGCGTGTCATCGTCTTGGGATCACCGAGGTCGACCTCCTCGTGCGGAATCCCTCCCGCGCACAGTCCGCCGCCGAACTCGCCGACCGCCTCGGGTTCGCCCTGTCGATCGGACAGCTGAGTACGATCCGTCCCTCCGCGATCGTCGTCTCGACCCTGCCCGCCGAGGCGGCCCCCGCCCTGAGCTGGGACGCGGGCTCGGGTGCGGCGCTCGATGTCGCCTACGCCGCGGATTCGGCGTTCCTCGCCTCCGCCGCCGCACACGGGTACGTACCCGTGCCGGGCACGGCGATGCTCGTCGAGCAGGCCGTCGCCCAGTTCGCGCTCTTCCTCACCGCCGCCACGGGCACCGAACCGACGGACGCCCAGCTGGAGACGGTCGCTGCGGCGATGCACTCGGCCGTCCTCGACCGCGCGAGCTGACGGAGCCGTCGATGGCCGGACTGACCGCAGCAGAGGGGCTGCCCGCCGCAGCCGGACTGCCCGCCGCGGCCGGACTGCCTGCCGCGGCCCTGTTCATCGTCGTGTCCATGGCTCTCGCGGCCCTCACCGCGATCCTCCTCGTCACGACCCCGGCGCGCTGGCTCCACGACGCCTCCCACTCAGCCGAAGTCACCGGATCCCGCGCCTTCCGCCCGTGGCTGCTCGTCCTCATCGGCGTGCTCATCGCCGGGGCCGCCGCCCTCAGCGTGGCCTCCGACCTCCTCACTGCCCTCGCCTGGACGGCCACGGCACCCGGCAGCGGGACCACGTTCGCCCCGCTGGCACCGAACTGGGTCGACCTCGCACTCACGGTCCTCCTCCTCGGCGCCGTCGCCGGAGCCACCCCGGTCCTCATCGTCACCGACCTCCTCGTCCGGCGTCTGCCCGACCGGATCGTCTACCCCCTCATCGGCCTCACATGCGCTGTGATCGTCACCGGCATCCTCCTCGGCGCCTCGCCGAGGTGGTGGTTCGCCCTCGCCTGGGCCGCGGCAGGGCTCGCCCTCTTCGGCGGCCTCCACCTCCTCGGCCGCGTGCTCCGACGGCCGACGATGGGTCTCGGCGACGTCAAGCTCGCGTTCGTCGTCGCAGGCCTCGCCGGTCTCGTCGACCCGTGGGCCCCGGCGCTCGTCCTCGTCCTCACGATGCTCATCGCCGGCGTGTGGGCGATCCTCGCGGGACTGCGCGCCGGCAGTCTGGCCGGGGTGACGATCGCATTCGGTCCCGCGATGCTGACCGGATTGTGGGTGGGGTCGGTGTCGGCACCGTTCGTTCTATAGAATCGGTGGAATGTTGAGATGGCTGACTGCAGGAGAGTCCCACGGCGAAGCGCTGATCGGGATCATCGAAGGGCTTCCCGCCCATATCCCCATCACCAGGGACGACATCCGCGTCAACCTCGCCAGGCGCCGACTGGGCTACGGCCGCGGCGCACGGATGAAGTTCGAAGCCGATGAGGTCCGCATCCTCGGCGGGGTCAGGCACGCCAAGACGCTCGGCTCACCCGTGGCGATCGAAGTCGGCAACACCGAATGGCCCAAATGGGAGACGGTGATGAGCGCCGACGCCGTCGACGAATCCGAGCTCGACGGTCAGGCCCGCAGCGCCCCGCTCACCCGCCCGCGTCCCGGCCACGCCGACATCGTCGGCATGCAGAAGTACGGCTTCGACGAGGCCCGGCCGGTCCTCGAACGCGCCTCTGCCCGTGAGACCGCGATGCGCGTGGCCCTCGGCACGGTCGCCGCGAAGTTCCTCGCCGAACTCGGCATCACCATGGTCTCTCACACCGTGGCCATCGGCGGCGTCGAGAACGCCCCCGGCGCCGACGCCCCGCTGCCGCGGGCAAGCGACGTCGACGCCCTCGACGGCGACCCCGTGCGCAGCTTCGACCCCGACCTCTCCGCCCGCATGGTCGCCGAGATCGACGACGCGAAGAAGGCAGGTGACACCCTCGGCGGTGTCGTCGAGGTCCTCGCGTACGACCTGCCGCCGGGCCTCGGCTCCCACGTCCACTGGGACCGCCGCCTCGACTCGCGCCTGGCCGGCGCCCTCATGGGCGTCCAGGCGATCAAGGGCGTCGAGGTCGGCGACGGCTTCCTCACCGCGACCCGTCCGGGTTCGGCCGCCCACGACGAGATCCTCGTCGCAGGCTCCGGCTACCGCAGGTCCTCGAACCGGGCAGGCGGCACCGAAGGCGGCATGTCCACCGGCGAACCGCTGCGGGTGCGCGCGGCGATGAAGCCCATCGCCACGGTCCCGCGCGCCCTGAAAACCGTCGACGTCTCCACCGGGGAGCCGGCGAAGGCCAACCATCAGCGCTCCGACGTCTGCGCGGTCCCCGCTGCCGGCGTCGTCGCCGAGGCGATGGTCGCCCTCGTCCTCGCCGAGGCGGTCGTCGAGAAGTTCGGCGGCGACTCCGTGGCGGAGACGAAGCGGAACCTCGAGGGCTACCTCGCCGCCATTCCGGAGAACCTCCGCATCGGACGATGAACGAGCACCCGCTTCCGAAACCGGTGCCGCCGCTCGAACCGGTGCCCGCCGCGCATTCGCGCATCGTGCTCACCGGTCCGCCGGCGGCCGGGAAGTCGACGATCGGCAGACTGCTCGCCGACCGCCTGGCCCTGCCGCTCATCGACACCGACGCGAACATCGTCGACCGCTACGGCGTCATCGCCGAGATCTTCGAACACCGCGGCGAGGACCACTTCCGCACGCTCGAACGCGAAGTCGTCCGTCGGGCGCTGCGCCGTCTCCTCGACCGGCCCGGCATCGTCTCCCTCGGCGGGGGAGCGATACTCAACTCCGGCACCCGCGCCCAGCTGCTCCACCCCGCGATCAAGGTCGTCCACATCGACATCGACGTCGAGACCGTCGCCCCCCGCCTCAACGCGCCTCACCGGCCGCTCCTCAAAGGAGCGGGCACCCCGGTGGAGAACTGGCTCGCGCTCGTGACCGATCGCGAACCCCTCTACGAACAGGTCGCGACCTTCCGCGTGCAGGCCTCGAGCTCGCCGCCGTCGACCGTGGTCAACCGGATCGTCGACGTGCTCACGGGCCTCCAGCGCGCCGAGGAGTACGCGAAGTACCAACAGACGAAGGAGAGCACATGAGCGTGACCACGATCGACGTCGACGCAGGAGGGAAGTACCCGGTCCTCGTCGGACACGGACTCCTCTCCCAGTTGCCCGAACTGCTCGGGCCGCAGGTGGAGAAGGTCCTCGTCATCCACCCCCGGGCCCTGCGCACGACCGGGGAGACGGTCCGCGACGACCTCGCGGCGACGGGACTCGACGCGATCGTCGCCGAGATCCCCGACGCCGAGGAGGCCAAGCACATCCAGGTCGCCGCCTTCTGCTGGCAGGTCCTCGGCCAGTCCGACTTCACCCGCACCGACGCGATCGTCACCGTCGGCGGGGGAGCGGTGAGCGACCTCGGCGGCTTCGTCGCCGCGACCTGGCTGCGCGGCATCCGCGTCATCCACATCCCGACCACCGTCCTCGGCATGGTCGATGCCGCCGTCGGCGGGAAGACGGGGATCAACACCGCCGAGGGCAAGAACCTCGTCGGCTCCTTCCACGCCCCGGCAGGTGTGCTCGCCGACCTCGACACCCTGCGCACCCTGCCGGAGAACGAACTGTTCACCGGCCTCGCCGAGGTCGTCAAGACCGGTTTCATCGCCGACCCCGTCATCCTCGACCTCATCCGCGACCACACGCGGGAGGAGATCGGCGATGTCGACGGACCCGTGCTGCGCGAACTCATCGAACGCGCGATCGCCGTCAAGGCCGAGGTCGTCTCCGGCGATTTCACCGAGGCCGGCCGCCGGGAGATCCTCAACTACGGCCACACCCTGGCCCACGCGATCGAACACAAGGAGCGCTACCAGTGGCGCCACGGTGCGGCCGTGTCCGTCGGGATGGTCTTCGCCGCCGAGGTGGCCGCCATGGTCAGGAGCCTGCCCGCCGAGGTCGTCGACGAGCACCGCGCACTGCTGTCCAAGCTCGGCCTGCCCACCGGGTACCGCTCCGACGTCTGGCCGCAGCTGCTCGAGACGATGAAGCGGGACAAGAAGTCCCGCGGGTCGATGCTGCGGATGGTGCTCCTGTCCGACGTCGGGTCGCCGGCGACGGTGGAGATCCCCGACGTCTCCCTGCTCCACACCGCCTACCAGGAGATCGGCGAGGAGTCCCCGCGGAAGCTGCTCGGGCCCGCGCTGTGAGATGCACCCGCACAGGCCGCGTGGTTTCACGAGGCCTGTGCGGGCTTGGTAGAATCGTTCATCGGCAAACAGCCTCACCCGTAGCGACCGCGTCGACGGGGACGATGATGTGAAGAAGGACGGATTAGTGGCGACAACCAACGACCTCAAGAACGGTCTCGTGCTCAACCTCGACAACCAGCTGTGGCAGGTGCTGGAGTTCCAGCACGTCAAGCCCGGCAAGGGACCGGCCTTCGTCCGCACGAAGCTCAAGCACGTCATCTCCGGCAAGATCATCGACAAGACGTTCAACGCCGGCACCAAGGTCGAGACCGCCAACGTCGACCGCCGCGACATGCAGTACCTCTACCATGACGGCTCCGACTACGTCTTCATGGACGCGAAGGACTACGACCAGGTGACGATCCCGTCCGCCCTCGTCGCCGACGCCGCGAACTACATGCTCGAGAACCAGGAGCTGCAGGTCTCCTTCCACGACGGCACCCCGCTGTCGGTCGAACTGCCCGCCTCCGTGGAGCTGACGATCTCCCACACCGAGCCCGGCCTCCAGGGCGACCGCTCGACCGGCGGCTCGAAGCCCGCGACGCTCGAGACCGGCTACGAGATCCAGGTTCCCCTCTTCCTCGAAGAGGGCACGAAGATCAAGGTCGACACCCGCACGGGTGACTACCTCGGTCGCGTCAAGTAAGTGTCGGCACGCTCTCGGGCCCGTCGCCGGGCCCTCGAACTCCTGTTCGAAGCCGGACAGCGGGGACTCGACATCGACGAGGTCGTGGCGATGCGCTCGAACGACCCCGCCTACCCGATGAAGCCCTACGCCGTCGAGATCGTCGACGGGGTGAAGGCGAAGCGGGAGGAGATCGACGAGATCATCTCCACCTACGCTCAGGGCTGGACGCTCGAGCGGATGCCCGCCGTCGACCGGGCGCTGCTCGAGATCGGCACGTGGGAGATCCTGTTCAACGACGAGGTCCCCGACACCGCCGCGATCGACGAGGCTGTGACCCTGGCCAAGCAGTTCTCCACCGACGACTCGCCGGGGTTCGTCTCGGGGCTGCTCTCGCGCATCCTCGACGTCAAACCCACCCTGATCTGAACCGCTGCGTCCGGTCTCCGGACGCAGCGGCTCCAGCCGCCCGAGCCACGCGCTAGACTTGGGCTGGACACGCTCCTTTAACCACCGTCCAGAGAGGCGGAGAAGGGCAGACATGACAGAGCGAACAGTGCTCGACGGCGCAGACATGCGCCGGGCGACGACCCGCATCGCCCACGAGATCATCGAATCGAACAAGGGCACGGACGACCTCGTCCTCCTCGGGATCCCGCGGCGCGGGGTCCCCCTGGCCGACCGCCTCGGCGCCCATATCGCTGAGATCTCCGATCGTCCCGCCACCGCGCCGAACCTCGTCGGCAGCCTCGACATCACGATGTACCGCGACGACCTGCGCTCGGGCGCCTACCGCGCCCCGGAGCCCACCCGGATCCCCGAGGCCGGCATCGACGGCCGGACCGTCGTCCTCGTCGACGACGTCCTCTTCTCCGGGCGCACGATCAGAGCCGCCCTCGACGCGCTCTCCGACCTCGGCCGGCCCGCGAAGGTCAGGCTCGCCGTCCTCGTCGACCGCGGCCACCGCGACCTGCCGATCCGCGCCGACCATGTGGGCAAGAACCTGCCGACGTCGAGCAGCGAACGCGTCAACGTCGCCCTGTCCGAGATCGACGGGCACGACGCGGTGACGATCTCGGGAGGCCGCGAATGAAGCACCTGCTCGACACCTCCTCGCTCTCACGGGAGGACGCGATCGGCATCCTCGACATCGCCGAGGAGATGACCCAGGTGAGCACGCGCGAGGTGAAGAAGCTGCCCGTGCTGCGCGGACGCACCGTCGTCAACCTCTTCTTCGAGGACTCCACCCGCACCCGCCTGTCATTCGAAGCCGCCGCCAAACGACTCTCCGCCGACGTCCTCAACTTCTCCGCGAAGGGCTCCTCGGTGTCGAAGGGCGAGAGCCTCCAGGACACCGTGCAGACGATCTCCGCGATGGGCGCCGACGCGATCGTCGTCCGCCACTCCGCGGCCGGCACCGCCCAGCGGCTGGCCGACACCGGCTGGATCGACGTGCCCGTCGTCAATGCCGGCGACGGCACCCACGAACATCCCACGCAGGCCCTGCTCGACGCGTTCACCCTGCGCCGGGCGCTCGGCGGCTTCCCCGCCTCGGGTGCGGCCGGGGAGGGACCGCGCGGGCTGGGACTCGACGGGGCGAAGGTCGCCGTCGTCGGCGACATCCTCCACTCGCGGGTGGCCCGCTCGAACGTCCACCTGCTCCACCGCCTCGGCGCCGACGTCCACCTCATCGCCCCGCCCACCCTGCTGCCCTGGGGAGCGCAGACCTGGCCGGTGACGATCCACTACGACTTCGACCAGGCACTCGGATCCGTCGACTTCGACGCGGTGATGATGCTGCGCGTCCAGCACGAGCGGATGCACGAGTCGTTCTTCCCCAACGCCCGCGAGTACTCCCGGCTGTGGGGGCTGAGCGAGGCACGGCTGCGCCGCCTGCCGCAGGAGGCCTTCATCATGCACCCGGGCCCGATGAACCGCGGGTTCGAGATCTCCGCGGCCGCCGCGGACTCACCCCGCGCCCTCGTCCTCGACCAGGTCGAGAACGGTGTGAGCGTGCGCATGGCGGTCCTCTACCGCCTGCTGACCGGTCAGGAGGAGACCATTGACTGACTATCTCATCGAGAATGCCGACATACTCGGCCGCGGACGCGGAACCCTCGCGATCTCCGACGGCACGATCGTCGACCCCGAACTGCTCGGCCCCGAGGCCGAGCGGATCGACGCGACCGGGCTCATCGCCCTGCCCGGCCTCGTCGACATGCACACCCACCTGCGCGAACCCGGCAAGGAGGACGCGGAGACGGTGCTCACCGGCTCCCAGTCCGCAGCCGCCGGCGGCTACACGTGCGTGCACGCGATGGCCAACACCGCACCGGTCGCCGACACCGCCGGCGTCGTCGAGCAGGTGCACCGGCTCGGACGCACCGCCGGCTACACCGAGGTCGTGCCCGTGGGGGCCGTGACGATCGGCCTGGAGGGACGTCAGCTCGCCGAACTCGGGGCGATGGCCCGCTCCGAGGCCCGGGTGCGGATGTTCTCCGACGACGGCATCTGCGTCTCCGATCCGCTGCTCATGCGCCGGGCCCTCGAATACGTCAAGACCTTCGACGGCGTCATCGCCCAGCACGCGCAGGAACCGCGCCTGACCGAAGGCGCGCAGATGAACGAGGGCCTCGTCTCCGCCGAACTCGGACTGCCCGGGTGGCCGGCCGTCGCCGAGGAGTCGATCATCGCCCGCGACGTCCTGCTCGCCGAGCACGTCGGCTCCCGGCTCCACGTCTGCCACGTCTCCACGGCCGGCAGCGTCGACATCATCCGCTGGGCGAAGTCGCGCGGGATCATGGTCACCGCCGAGGTCACCCCCCACCACCTCATGCTCACCGACGAACTCGTCCGCAGCTTCGACCCCGTCTACAAGGTCAACCCGCCGCTGCGCACCGACGCCGACGTCCAGGCTCTGCGCGAGGCCCTCGCCGACGGCACGATCGACGTCGTCGGCACCGACCACGCCCCGCACACCGCCGAACACAAGTGCGGCGAATGGTCGGCCGCGGCGATGGGCATGGTCGGGATGGAGACCGCCCTGGCCGTCGTCGTCGCGGCGATGGCCGACCACGACTTCGACTTCGGCGACGTCGCCCGCGTGATGTCGCAGGCACCCGCCCGGATCACGGGGGCGACCGGGCACGGCAGCCTCGAGACCGGAGCGAGTGCGAACATCGTCCTCATCGACCCTGCCGCCCCGCACACGATCACCCCGGCCGAGCACCTCACGAAAGGCCGGAACAACCCGTTCGCCGGCATCGAGGTGAGCACGAAGGTCACCGACACGTTCTTCTACGGCCACCGCGTCCTCGCCAACGGTGCGCTGAGCACACCCCACCCGTCAGGAGCGTCATGGACAGAAGCGTGAGCGTCCTCATCATCGCCGGCGTCGTCGTCCTCATCATGCTGGCCCTGACCTGGGGCTGGACCCGACGCAAGAGCCGCCAGACCGAGGTCGCGGCCCCGGCCAAACCGCACCTGGGCATCACCCCGATCGCCGACCCCGTCGAAGGCTCCTACGTCTCGACGACGACGGCCGGCAACCCGCTCGACCGGGTCGCCATCCACGGCCTGGGCATCCGCACCACGGGAGAGCTCGTCGTCACCGACGGGGGAGTGATCATGGACCTCGCCGGTCGGGAGGACTTCCTCATCCCGCGCGCCGACATCGTCTCCGTCGACACCACCTCGGGGATGATCGGCAAGTTCGTCGAACGCGGCGGCATCGTCCGCATCACCTGGCGCCTCGGTGAGACCCTCGTCGACACCGGCTTCCGCGCCCGCTACGCAGCCGACACCGCGCCCACCGTCAACCGCATCAGAGAGATGATCGTAGAGGCACCATGAGACTTTCCACCACTCCCGCCGTCCTCGTGCTCGAAGACGGCCGCACGTTCACCGGGTCCGCCTACGGAGCAGTCGGGGAGACCGTCGGCGAAGCCGTCTTCGTCACCGCGATGTCCGGCTACCAGGAGACCCTGACCGATCCGTCCTACCACCGGCAGATCGTCATCCAGACCGCGCCCCACATCGGCAACACCGGGGTCAACGCGACCGACGACGAGTCCCGGAAGATCTGGGTCGCAGGCTACGTCGTCCGCGACGCCTCCCGGATCTCGTCGAACTGGCGCTCCGAAGGCGACCTCGAGACCCACCTCGCCGAGGCGGGGATCGTCGGCATCAAGGACGTCGACACCCGGGCGCTGACCCGCCATCTCCGCGACAAGGGGGCGATGCGCATGGGCATCTTCTCCGGTCCCGCCGCGGCGGCGGACCCCGGGGCCATGCTCGAGACCGTGCTCGCGACCCCGCCGATGGCCGGCGCCCAGTTGGCCGAAGAGGTCAGCGTCACCGAACCCGAACTCGTGCCCGCGGTGGGGGAGAAGCGCTTCTCCGTCGCCGCCGTCGACCTCGGCATCAAGGGGATGACCCCGCAGCGGCTGGCGGAGCGCGGCATCGACGTCCACGTCGTGCCCGCGACCGTCACCTTCGAGGAGATCGAGGCTCTCGGCGTCGACGGCGTCTTCTTCTCCAACGGCCCCGGCGACCCGGCCACCGCGGACGCCCAGGTCGGTCTGCTGCGCGAGGTGCTCGCCGCGCGGATCCCGTTCTTCGGCATCTGCTTCGGCAACCAGCTGCTCGGCCGCGCGCTCGGCTTCGGCACCTACAAACTGCCCTTCGGCCACCGCGGCATCAACGTCCCCGTCATCGACCGGACGACCGACAAGGTCGAGATCACCGCGCAGAACCACGGCTTCGCCGTCGACGCCCCCCTGCACGGGGAGACGATCGCGCCGGCCGATGAGTCCCTGGGCCGGGTGACCGTGTCACACGTGTGCCTCAACGACGACGTCGTCGAGGGACTCCAGTGCCTCGACGTGCCCGCCTTCTCCGTCCAGTTCCATCCCGAGGCCGCCGCGGGACCCCACGATTCGGACTACCTGTTCGATCGGTTCGTCGACCTCATGTCCTCCCGCGCGTAAGGAGCCCATCCATGCCATTGAGAAACGATCTGCAGTCCGTCCTCGTCATCGGCTCCGGTCCCATCGTCATCGGACAGGCCTGCGAGTTCGACTACTCCGGCACCCAGGCGTGCCGCGTGCTGCGCGCCGAGGGCCTGCGCGTCATCCTCATCAACTCCAACCCCGCGACGATCATGACCGACCCCGACGTCGCCGACGCCACCTACGTCGAACCGATCGACCCCGACATCATCGAGTCGATCATCGCCAAGGAACGCCCCGATGCGATCCTGCCGACCCTCGGCGGGCAGACCGCGCTCAACGCCGCGATCGCCCTCCACGAGGCGGGCACGTTGGAGAAGTACGGCGTCGAGCTCATCGGCGCCGACGTCGACGCGATCCAGCGCGGGGAGGACCGGCAGAAGTTCAAGCAGATCGTCGAGGACTGCGGCGCCGAGGTGGCCCGCTCCGTCATCTGCCACACCCTCGACGAGGCGATCGCCGGTGCCGAAGAGCTCGGCTACCCCCTCGTCGTCCGCCCCTCCTTCACGATGGGCGGGCTCGGCTCGGGCATGGCGTACGACGAGACCGACCTGCGCCGCATCGCCGGCGCCGGCCTGTCCGATTCGCTGACCACCGAGGTCCTCCTCGAGGAGTCGATCCTCGGCTGGAAGGAGTACGAGCTCGAGCTCATGCGCGACCACAAGGACAACGTCGTCGTCGTGTGCTCGATCGAGAACGTCGACCCCGTCGGCGTCCACACCGGCGACTCGATCACCGTCGCCCCGTCGCTGACCCTGACCGACCGCGAATACCAGACGATGCGCGACATCGGCATCGACGTCATCCGCGCCGTCGGCGTCGACACCGGCGGCTGCAACATCCAGTTCGCCGTCGACCCCGCGACCGGACGCATCGTCGTCATCGAGATGAACCCGCGCGTCTCCCGGTCCTCGGCGCTGGCCTCGAAGGCCACCGGCTTCCCGATCGCGAAGATGGCCGCGAAGCTCGCCGTCGGCTACTCACTCGACGAGATCCCCAACGACATCACGAAGGTCACGCCCGCGAGCTTCGAACCGACGCTCGACTACGTCGTCGTCAAGATCCCGCGGTTCACCTTCGAGAAGTTCCCCGCCGCCGACCCCACCCTGACGACGACCATGAAGTCCGTGGGCGAGGTCATGGCGCTGGGCCGGAACTTCACCACCGCCCTGCAGAAGGCGATGCGCTCGATGGAGCAGAAGGGCTCCTCGTTCTCGTGGGCCGACCTGCCCGACATCGCCGACGACGAAGTGCGCGAGGCCCTGCTCGAGACGATCGGCCACCCCACCGCCGACCGCATCCACGCCGTCCAGCGCGGACTCGCCGCGGGCCTGTCGAACGCCGAGGTGCACGCGGCCAGCGGCATCGACCCGTGGTTCCTCGACCAGATCGAGCTCATCAACGAGGTCGCCGCCTTCGTCGCCGACGCCGAGGAGCTCGACGGCGAGGTCATCCGGGTCGCGAAGAACCACGGCTTCTCCGACGAGCAGATCGCCGGTCTGCGCAGCCTGAGCACCGACGTCGTCACCGGCGTCCGTCACGCCCTGCGCATCCGGCCCGTGTTCAAGACCGTCGACACGTGCGCCGGCGAGTTCGAGGCCCACACGCCGTACCACTACTCGAGCTACGACTCCGAGACCGAAGTCGAACCCCGGCAGCGCCCGGCGGTGCTCATCCTCGGTTCGGGTCCGAACCGGATCGGTCAGGGCATCGAATTCGACTACTCGTGCGTGCATGCGACGATGGCAATCGGCGAGGCCGGCTACGAGACCGTCATGGTCAACTGCAACCCGGAGACCGTCTCGACGGACTACGACACCGCCGACCGCCTCTACTTCGAACCGCTCACCTTCGAAGACGTCATGGAGGTCTACCACGCTGAGCTCGCCGCCGGACCCGTCCTCGGCGTCGTGTGCACCCTCGGCGGACAGACCCCGCTGGGACTGGCCGACCGGCTCAAGGCCGCCGGCGTTCCGGTGCTCGGCACCCAGCCCGAGGCCATCGACCTCGCCGAGGACCGCGGCGAGTTCGGCGCCGTCCTCTCCCGGGCGGGACTCACCGCGCCCAAGCACGGCACCGCGGTGACCGCCGCCGAGGCAGCGGCGATCGCCGACGAGATCGGCTACCCGGTCCTCGTGCGCCCCTCCTACGTCCTCGGCGGGCGCGGCATGCAGATCGTCTACGACCGCACGCAGCTGCTCGACTACATGGCCAGCGCGACGGAGATCTCCGTCGACCGTCCGGTCCTCGTCGACCGGTTCCTCGAGGACGCCATCGAGATCGACGTCGACGCCCTCTACGACGGTGAGGACATCTTCATCGGCGGGATCATGGAGCACATCGAGGAGGCGGGCATCCACTCCGGCGACTCCGCGTGCGTGCTGCCCTCCCTCACCCTCGGCGAGGACGTCCTCGACCGCGTGCGGCAGGCGACCCGCGCGATCGCCGAAGGCGTGAGCGTGCGCGGACTGCTCAACATCCAGTTCGCGATCACCGCCGACGTCCTCTACGTCATCGAAGCCAACCCGCGCGCCTCGCGCACCGTGCCGTTCGTCTCGAAGGCGACCTCGACGCAACTGGCGAAGGCCGCGGCCCTCATCGCCGTCGGCTCGACGATCGCCGACCTCCGCGGAAACCTGCTGCCGGAGACCGGCGACGGCTCGACCCTGCCGATCGACCACCCCATCGCGGTCAAGGAGGCCGTGCTGCCGTTCCGCCGCTTCCGCACCGTCGAGGGCAAGGTCGTCGACTCGGTGCTCGGACCGGAGATGCGGTCGACCGGTGAGGTCATGGGCATCGACCATGACTTCCCGACCGCGTTCGCCAAGGGCCAGCTCGGTGCGTCGATCAAGCTGCCCACCTCGGGCACGGTCTTCGTCTCCGTCGCCGACCGCGACAAGCGCGCGATGGTGCTGCCGGTCAAGGAGCTCGTCGACATGGGCTTCGACGTCGTCGCCACCACCGGCACGGCCGCCGTCCTCTCCCGCTACGGCATCGCGACCTCGCAGGTGCACAAGCACTTCGAAGCCGACGCCGAGGACCGCACGGTCCTCGACTACCTCGCCGCGGGCACGATCGACATGGTCATCAACGTCCCCGCCGGTCGCCAGGAGCGTGCCGACGGCTACGAGATCCGGGCCGCGGCCACAGCGAACTCGGTACCGCTGATCACGACGATCGCGGAGTTCGCGGCCGCCGTGACCTCACTGCACGCGGTGCGGGAGAAGACCTTCGGAGTGCGCAGCCTGCAGGACTGGAGCGCATGATGTTCTCGGCCCGGCTGCGCGAGGCGATGGCCGCCCACGGACCCGTGTGCGTGGGCATCGACCCCCACGACCACCTCCTCGAGGAGTGGGGGCTGCCGCGCACCGCCGCCGGTGTCCGGGAGTTCGGACTGCGCACGGTCACGGAGCTCGCGGGCTCCGTGGCCGCGGTCAAACCGCAGTCGGCGTTCTTCGAACGCTTCGGCTCGGCCGGGGTCGCCGCCCTCGAGGAGACGCTGGCCGCGTGCCGGGAGCAGGGACTGCTCACCATCCTCGACGTCAAACGCGGGGACATCGGCTCGACGATGGCCGGCTACGCGCAGGCCCATCTCACCCCCGGCTCGCCGCTGTCGGCCGATGCCATCACCGTCTCGCCCTACCTCGGCGTCGGAGCCCTGGGGGCGGCGTTCGACCTCGCCGCCGCGAACGACCGGGGGCTCTTCGTCCTCGCGCTCACCTCGAACCCGGAGGGCGCCGATGTCCAGCACGCCCGCACAGGCGGCAAGGTCGAGGGCTTCGGCGACTCCGTGGCCGGTTCCGTGGCCGCCGCGGTGGCCGCCCGCAACGCGGAGCTCACCGGGGGAGAGGGGCTGGGTCCCTTCGGCCTCGTCGTCGGGGCGACGATCGGCTCCGCCGCAGCGGACCTGGGCTTCGACCCCAGCGACTGCGGGGGACCCATCCTCACCCCCGGAGTCGGCGCGCAGGGCGCCGGCCGCGCCGAACTGCTCGAGGTCTTCGGACCCGCTGCGCTCAGCCGCAACCAGGTCGTCGTCGCCGTCTCCCGGGCCGTGCTCGGGGCCGGACCCGAGGGGCTCGCCGAGGCGGCACGGACGCTCAACGCCGCCCTGCGCATGTGAGTCTCCTCACCGGGTCTCGGATCGGGCTCGGATGAGTTTTCTTCGCCGCGCTGTGTCGGTTGTGCGGGTTTGTGTTTTAGACTGAAGCAACTTCCCTACCTGCCCGTTCATGGTGACAGAGGAGATAATGTGGCACTCGAACCATTGACCCCGCAACAGCGTTCGGCAGCCCTTGACAAGGCATTCAAGGCGCGACAGGTGCGTGCCGAGGTGAAGGCGGCGCTCAAGAGCGGTGAGACGGATCTCGCAGCGGTGCTCAAGAAGGCGGGGAAGGACGAAGCGCTCGCGAAGATGCGCGTGCTCGACCTGCTGCGGTCCCTGCCCGGCGTCGGCGACCGCCGCGCCGAGGCGGCGATGGAGGAAGTCGGCATCGCAACCTCACGGCGGATCAAGGGCCTCGGGGTGCACCAGCGCACCGCCCTGTTGGAGAAATACTCCTGAATGTGACAGCTTTAGATCCGTGAACACACGACTCACCGTTCTCGCGGGACCCACAGCGGTCGGAAAAGGCACCATCAGCAGCTACATCAGAGCGCATCACCCCGAGATCTGGTTCTCGGTGTCCGCGACCACGCGGCCCCGCCGCCCCGGTGAGATCGACGGTGTCCACTACCACTTCGTCTCCGACGACGAATTCGACGGTCTCATCGCGCGCGACGAGATGCTCGAATACGCCGTCGTCCACGGCCGCCACCGCTACGGCACCCCTGCCGAGCCCGTCCGCCGCCGTCTGACCGAGGGCGTGCCCTCCCTGCTCGAGATCGACCTGCAGGGAGCCAGGCAGGTCAAGGCGAAGATGCCCGATGCGCTCTTCGTCTTCCTCGCCCCGCCCAGCTGGGACGAACTCGTCTGCCGGCTCACCGGCCGCGGCACGGAGTCCGCGGAGGAGCAGGAACGGCGGCTGACCACCGCGCGGGCCGAACTCGCCGCCGAATCCGAGTTCGACGTCACGATCGTCAACGACAGCGTTCGCACTGCGGCCGAAGAACTCATACAATTGATGGGTATATCCACACTCGATTAGATGGGACACCCCTTGCCTGCTCAGCCTGAAGGCATCACCAATCCGCCGATCGACGAACTGCTCTCCGTCACCGGCTCGAAGTACGAACTCGTCTCCATCGCGGCTCAGCGTGCGCGTCAGATCAACTCCTACTACGCACAGCTGCAGGAGGGTCTGCTCGAGAACGTCGGACCGCTCGTGACCCCCGGCCCCCACGAGAAGCCCCTGTCGATCGCGCTGCGCGAGGTCAACGAGGGCAAGATCGTCTCCCGCGAGGTCTCCGAGACCGACTTCGCCCCCCTCGCGGCCGAGGAGTCCGCTGAGACGAGCGTGAGCACCGACGGCGCGATCGACTTCAGCGACCAGTGAGAGTCGTCCTCGGAGTCGCCGGCGGAATCGCCGCCTACAAGGCGGCCCATGTCATCCGGCGCCTCCGAGAGGCCGGGCACACCGTCACGGTCGTGCCCACCCCCAACGCCCTGAAGTTCGTCGGCGCGCCCACCTTCGAAGCCCTGTCCGGGCAACCGGTGAGCACCGACGTCTTCGACGAGGTCGACAAGGTCAACCACGTCCGCATCGGCCAGGAGGCCGAACTCGTCATCGTCGCCCCGGCGACGGCGAACACGCTCGCGAAGATCACCGCGGGACTCGCCGACGATCTGCTCACGGCCACCGTGCTCACGACCACGGCCCCCGTCGTCCTCGCCCCGGCCATGCACACGGAGATGTGGCACAACCCCGCCACGGTCGCGAACATCGCGACCCTGCGCTCGCGCGGCATCCACATCCTCGAACCCGCAGTCGGCCGCCTCACCGGCCCCGACTCCGGACCCGGGCGCCTGCCCGAACCCGAGGACATCGTCGCCTTCGCCCTCTCCGCCGCCGAGACCGCCACCACGTCGGGTGTGCTGGACGGTCGTCGCGTCGTCGTCAGCGCAGGCGGCACCCGGGAGGCACTCGACCCCGTGCGCTTCCTCGGCAACCGCTCCTCCGGCAAACAGGGCATCGCCCTGGCCCAGGCAGCAGCGCAGACAGGCGCTGAAGTCGAACTCGTCGCCGCGAACGTCGACTCCGGTCTCCTCGCCGCGCTGCCCTCATCGATCGCCGTCACCCCCGTCGAATCGACCCTCGACCTCCAGTCCGCGATGCAGGCCGCACAGCCGAACGCCGATGTCATCGTCATGGCCGCCGCCGTCGCCGACTACCGTCCCGCCGAAGTCCACGGGGCGAAGCTGAAGAAGACCGGAGACGAGGGGATGAGCCTCGAACTCGTCCAGAACCCCGACATCCTCGCCGGTCTCGTGGCCGACCGGATCCCCGGCCAGTTCATCGTCGGCTTCGCCGCGGAGACCGGCGACGCCGACCACCCGGCCCACGACTACGCGGTCGCGAAGTTCCGCCGCAAGGGAGCCGACCTCCTCGTCTTCAACGACGTCTCCGGGAATCGGGCCTTCGGCCACGACGTCACCGAGGTCGCTGTGCTCGCCGCCGACGGCACCGAGGTCGTCGAGGTGGGGGAGTTCTCCGGCAGCAAGGACGATGTTGCGCAAAAGGTCGTCTCCGTCATCGCCGACCGCCTCCCACCAGTAGAATCGACGCCGTGAGTACATCCGAACTGCGCTACTTCTCCTCCGAATCCGTCACCGAAGGCCACCCCGACAAGATCTGCGATCAGATCAGCGACGCCGTCCTCGACGACCTCCTGAGCAAGGATCCCGACGCGAAGGTCGCCGTCGAGACGATGGTGACGACCGGTCTCGTCCACGTCGCCGGTGAAGTCAACACCGACGCGTACGCCGACGTCGCAGGCATCGTGCGAAGCCTCATCACCGGCATCGGCTACGACTCCTCGGAGAAGGGCTTCGACGGCCATTCGTGCGGAGTCTCCGTCTCGATCGGCAGCCAGTCCACGGACATCCACTCAGGCGTGACGAACCCGCTCGACTTCCGAGAGGCCATCGAGACCGACCACGGCTCCTCGCTCGGGGCCGGCGACCAGGGGCTGATGTTCGGCTACGCCGACAACGCCACCGACGTCCTCATGCCGCTGCCCATCCACCTCGCCTCCCGCATGGCCGAGAAGCTCAGCGAGGTCCGCAAGTCCGGGGCGCTCGACTACCTCCGCCCCGACGGGAAGACCCAGCTGACGATCGGCTACGACGGCGACCGGGCCGTGGCGATCGAGAACATCGTCGTCTCCACCCAGCACGCCGCCGGCATCGACCAGGAACAGCTCAAAGCCGACATCCGGACCCTCGTCGTCGATCCGATCGCCGACGCCTCGGGTCTCGACCGGTCGAACGAGAACGTCCACATCAACCCCGCAGGACCCTTCGTCACCGGCGGACCGATGGGCGATGCGGGGCTGACCGGGCGGAAGATCATCGTCGACACCTACGGCGGCTTCTCCCGCCACGGGGGCGGCGCATTCTCCGGCAAGGACCCCTCGAAGGTCGACCGGTCCGCGGCGTACGCGATGCGGTGGGTGGCGAAGAACATCGTCGCCGCCGGCCTCGCCGACCGTGCCGAGGTCCAGGTCTCCTACGCGATCGGCCGCGTCGACCCCATGGGCCTCTACGTCGAGACCTTCGGCACCGAGAAGGTCGATCCGGCCGCGATCACCCGGGCGATCCGCGAGGTCTTCGACCTCCGTCCCGCGATGATCATCAAGGAGCTCGACCTGCTCCGCCCGATCTACTCGCCGACGGCGACCTACGGCCACTTCGGCCGGGAGCTGCCCGACTTCACGTGGGAGCGCACGGACCGCGCCGCCGACCTGCTCCGTGCCGTGTCCGCGAACTGAGTTCGTGGACGAACCGCTCTTCCCCGCCGCCACCACCGCGCACGGTCAGGTGCCCGTCGCGGAGACCGATCCCGTCGCCCGGGTGCTCGTCGACCATCCGGTCCCGCATCTGGCCCGGGCCTTCGACTACGCGGTTCCGCTCACGCTCGCCGAGGCGGCCCAGCCCGGAGTGCGGGTGCGGGTGAAGTTCGCCGGCCGGCTGCGCGACGGGTACATCCTCGAACGGACGGAGTCGAGCGACCACGTCGGTCCGCTCGCCGTCATCGAACGGATCACCTCGCCGCTGCCCGTGCTCACCCCCTTACTCCTCGAACTCTGCGAGGCCGTGGCCACCCGGTACGCCGGGACCCTGCCCGACGTCCTCCGCCTCGCGATCCCGCCCCGGCATGCCCGTGCGGAGAAGGCTGTCCTCGCCGAGGAGAGCGCTCGGCCGGCGACGCGGCAGTCGCCCCCGGAACAGGCCGCGACCGAGGCCGATTCCGAGTCAGATTCCAGTTCCGAGTCCGACGTCGAGACTGACGAGGACGCGACGCCGGTCCTCACAGCGTTGGGCACGTGGGTCGCCGACGGCAGCGCTCCTCCGCTTCCGTCCGCTCTCGCCGACGCCGCGGGCGCCGCGAGCGCCCGGCTCGCACTCACGGTCACCCCTGGTCGTCTGCCGGGCCTCGGCTGGATCACCGCGGGACTCGCCGCGGCCCGAGCGGCTCTGTCGGCCGGCACCTCGGTGCTCTGGCTCGTCCCCGATCACCGGGAGATCGCCGTGCTCTCAGCCGCCCTCGACGCCGAGATCGCCCGGGGGACCATCGATGAGTACACGGCACTCCACGCCGACCAGTCGCCTGAGCAGCGGTGGACGGCGTGGCTGCAGGGCCTGCTCGGGCGCACCCGCCTGCTCATCGGCACCCGGGCCGCCGCCTTCGCTCCGCTGACCGACCTCGGTGTCATCATCTGCACCGACGACGCGAACCAGAACTACCTTGACCAGCACGCCCCGTACCCGCACGCCCGCGAGGTCTGCCTGCTCCGGTCGAACCTCGAGGACACGGGCCTCCTCTTCGTCTCGACCGACCGCAGCGCCGAGGTCGAGCGCCTCGTCGAGATCGGGTGGCTGACCGACATCAGTCCCTCGGCGACCGAGCGTCGAGCCGCCTCGCCGCGTGTCGTCGTCCCCGACGAGGACCGTGACCCCTATGCCTGGCAGCGGATCCCGACCCGGGCGTGGGAGATCATGCGCCACGCCCTCCACCCGCGCGGGGACGAGGCCGCCGGTCCCGTGCTCGTCCAGGTGCCCCGGACCGGCTACTACCCGGTCTTCGCATGCGCCCGCTGCCAGGAGACGGCGCGCTGTCCAGTGTGCGAATCCCCGCTCTCGACCCAGTCCGAGGTCGGCCCCTTCGCGTGCCGGACCTGCGGCTACCACTCGGAGACGTTCACGTGCAGCCGCTGCCGCTCCCACCAGGTGCGCTCTATCGTGCGCGGACGCACTCGCACCGTCGAGGAGCTGTCCAAGGCGCTGCCCGGGGTGGAGATCGTCGAATCCGGGGGAGAGAACATCCCCATCGCCGTCGACTTCACCCCCCGCGTCATCGTCGCCACCACCGGTGCCGAACCCTACGCGATCGGCGGCTATGCGGCCGGGATCCTTCTCGACTCCCTGTGGCCGGGACCGTGGATGCGCGCAAGCGACGAAGGGGTGCGGCGCCGGATGCGGGCGGCCTCGCTCGTGCGCGCGCGCTCCGACGGGGGAGTCGTCTACCTCGGCGATTCCGACGAGGTCATCCGCGGGGCCCTGACGACCTTCGACCCGGCTGTGACGATGGCCAGGGCGCTCCACGACCGGCGCGAGCTCGGGTTCCCGCCGTACCGGCGCATCGTCGAACTCACGGGGGCGGGAACCGACATCGACGCGGTGCTCGGCGAGGTCCCCGAACTCGAGGAGCTCACCCGGGACGAGGACGAGGCCGGGCAGAAGGTCGTCGCCGCCTACCCGATCGCCGCAGGCCCCCACATCGGCACCCGGCTGGCCGAGATCACCGCGGCCCGGTCGGCGAAGAAGCTTCCCCAGGTGCGCGTGCGCATCGACGACCCCCGGTCCCTGTGAGCCGAGCGGCGAAACAGACAATCGACCTGGTCCGCTCGCCGTTGCCCCGACAGATTGTCGCTTTGCGAAGGGCACATCGACCCTAAGTTCGGCGGGCTTCTCCTGAGGCGAACTGGTGTCCCAACGGCTCGCGTCAGATGTGCAGGGTATATCTAGGACTGCGAGCTAGAGTGTAATCAGAACTCTGTGGGGGAGGGATCGAAGATGTTTGATCGCGTACGCGCGAGTATCCTCTTTGACGTCAGCGGCACAGCACCAATGGACGAGGTCGTAAAAGTCGTTCACCAGGGCTTCGAAGCCGTCCAATCCGATGGGTCCTCTCGGTTGGAGCACTTCGAGGTGGCGGCTTCGCAGATGTCGCGGAAGATCGTCGTCGATGTCGAACTCCAAGTGCCGACCGAATCGGCTCGGGAGGTTGAAGACGATGTCGATGACCTCATCCACCGGGCTCTGGTGCACACCGGCCAGTTCACCTGGGACTCCGATAACAGTCCCGGCCTGATGCATCTGACGCAGGGGTTCTCTCAGTACGCGTACGCCTAGGCGCCACCATCGTGAACAACAAGTTCGAACGCGTTGCTGAGAAGTTCGCGCAGTTCATCACCGGCCACGCAAGCACAGTGATGCCGCTCATTGGTTCGGCCATCCTCGCGGCGGCATCGATCTACATGGCTTTCCTACCGATAGTCGCTTGGATCCTGTTTGCGCTGGGGCTGTTATTCGTTGTCATCGGTATCGTCGCGCTCGTGTATCTGAAGCCGTCGTATGTGACTCTGCGCGAGAAGCACGCTGAATTGGAGACTGAAGTCGAATCGTTGAGGCGCGAAGTGAACAACGGCGTCCGCGCGATCGAAGAAGAACGGCGCTTGCATCGTGTTGCTCTGGTCGCCATGCTCACACATGTTGCTCGTCGGGCACTTGCAGTGGGAGCCCCAAGCACGGATCCCGATCGCTGCAGGATTTCGATCTACGTGAAGAGGGAAGACCAGTTCGTGCTCGTTGCTCGGTGGTCGAAGAGTGAGAGGCTTCGACAGATCGGACGCCAGTACTTCCCGGTCGGTCAAGGACTCATCGGCGAAGCGTGGAACAGCACGAAAGGTACGGCGCTGGTGAATGATCTGCCGGAAGACCCCCACGAGTGGTTGAAGACACAACAAGGCAAGTATGGATTCGATGAGGCGACATCACGGAATCTGACGATGCAGTCCCTCTCGATGAGCGCCGTGTGCGTCGGCGGGGAGCGCAAGACACCGGTCATAGTCGTCGAATCGCTAGAGAAGAAGCTTCTTGGGCTGCGAGCCACCGACGACTTGAAGAACACCGATCCGTACAGAGAAGTCGCTCAGATCATCTCCGATGCGGACATCATCATTCCCCAGGTGCACGAAACCCTCCCCGCGAAGAGTGCTTCTCCCTGAACCGCCGCCACTGCCTGCGCTCGACTTCTGATCACTGTCAAAGAGGTCGGCCTGAGGTTGAGGTGGGCGCCGCGAACAACCAGCCGCGTAGGACGTAGAATCATCATTCGTGGATATCGTCTTCGCCGGCACCCCTGAGGTCGCCGTTCCCGCCCTCGACGCGCTCGTCGACTCCGGGCACACCGTTCGCGCCGTGCTCACCCGCCCCGACGCCCCCGTCGGCCGCAGACGCGTCCTCACCCCCTCCCCGGTCAAGGTCCGCGCTGAGGAGCTCGGTCTGCCCGTCATCGAAGCCGCCCGACTGCGCGGCGAGGTCATCGCCGAACTGCGCGACCTCGACGTCGACGCCGTCGCCGTCGTCGCCTACGGGGCGATCGCAGGGCCGGCCGCACTCGCCACCGCCCGCCTCGGCTGGTTCAACCTCCACTTCTCCCTGCTCCCCGCCCACCGAGGTGCTGCCCCCGTCCAACGGGCGCTCATCGCCGGTGAGGAGACGAGCGGAGTGAGCGTCTTCCGCATCGATACCGGCATGGACACCGGCGACGTCGTCCGCGCGCTGCCGCTGCCGCTGGGCCAGCCCGACGCCGCCTCGGCGCTGTCCGCGTACGCCGCCGCCGGCGCCCCCGAACTCGTCGCCGCCCTCGACGACCTCGCCGCCGGCACCGCGCACTTCACCCCGCAGGACGAACTCATCGCCGCCGGCGCCCAGGCCAGCCATGCGGAGAAGATCACCGCCGACGACGCCCGACTCGACCTCACCCGGGACGTCGCCGAGGTCGTCGCCCGCTCCCGGGGGGTCAGCCCCGCCCCCGGTCCCTGGGTCGAGATCGACGGCAAGCGCACGAAGCTCTTCGGCCTCGCCCCCGCCTCGGCGGGAGACGCCACCCACCCCGATCCGGGACTGCTCACGGCAGCCGGCGGGACAGTCATCCTCGGCTGCCGGGACGGCTGGGTGAACGTGAGCGAGATCCAGCCCTTCGGCAAGGGCCGCATGCCCGCCGCCGACTACCTGCGCGGCCACGGCGAGGCCCGCATCACCAGTACCCCGACGAAGGAGGCCTGACATGGCCGATCTGCCCCGGCGGCTCGCGTGGGAGGTGCTCGTCGACGTCGCCGAGAAGGACGCGTACGCGAACCTCCTCCTGCCCGCGAAGCTCGCCCGCACGAAGCTGCGCGGCACCGACGCGGCCTTCGCCACGGAGCTGACCTACGGAACCCTGCGCGGACAGGAGTTCTACGACGCCGTCATCGCCTCGGCCGCCGGGCGTCCGGTGGCCGAGATCGACGCCGAACCGCTCGCGGCGATGCGCCTGGGCGCCCACCAGATCCTCTCGATGCGCGTACCCGACCATGCGGCCCTGTCCGAGACCGTCGGCATCGTCAAACGCGTCTCCCCACGCACCTCCGGCTTCGTCAACGCGGTGCTCCGCCGCATCTCGGAGACCGACCGCGACACGTGGCTGGAGCGGGTCACGGACGGCCTGTCCGAGACGGGCCGGCAGGCGATCGAGCACTCCCACCCCGAATGGGTCGTCCGCGCGCTCACTCAGGCGCTCAAAGGCCACGGCCGCGATGGCGGGGAGATCACCGCCCTGCTCGGTGCCGACAACACGCCCGCCCGCGTCGCCGTGACCGCGCTGCCCGGACTCCTCGACCGTGAGACTCTGCCCGGCGACCCCGCCCCGCTCTCACCCGTCAGCGTCCTCTTGGGCGACGCCGTGCCCCGTGACGTCCCCGAGATCGCCGACGGCCGGGCCCGCGTCCAGGACGAAGGCTCCGCCCTCGTCGCCCTCGCCCTGGCCGCCGTCGACGCTCCGGCCGGCACCTGGGCCGATCTGTGCGCCGGACCCGGCGGGAAGGCCGCGGTGCTCGGCGCCGAAGCCGAGCTGGCCGGGCGCAGACTCGAGGCCTCCGACTCGAGTGAGCATCGCGTCTCCCTCGTCGAGACCTCGACGCAGGCCCTGGACAACGTCGACGTCAGCGTCGCCGACGCCCGGGATGCCACCGGACCGTTCGCGAAGGTCCTCGTCGACGTCCCCTGCACGGGACTCGGTGCTCTGCGCCGCCGCCCCGAAGCCCGCTACCGCCGCCGCCCCGATGACGTCAACGCCCTGGCCGGACTGCAGCGCGAGATCCTCACCGCAGCGCTGAACGCCTGCGCCCCCGGCGGGGTCGTCGCCTACTCGACGTGCTCCCCGCACTACGCGGAGACCGTCCTCGTCGTCGACGACGTGCTCCGGGCCCGGCAGAAGAACGGCGAGTCACCCGTCGAGGTCCTCGACACCCCCGCCGTCCTCGCCGAGATCACCGGTGCCGAGGCGGACGGCTTCGCCTCGGTGACCCGCGGCGACGGGCGCTTCGCCCAGCTCTGGCCCCACCTCCACGACACCGACGGCATGTTCCTTGCCCTGCTGAAGAAGGCGACCCCATGATCGAGATCAACCCCAGCATCCTCTCCTCCGACTTCTCCGACCTCCGCGGGGAGCTTGCGAAGATCGCGACGGCCGACATGGCGCACATCGACGTCATGGACAACCACTTCGTGCCCAACCTCACGTTCGGCCCGCCCGTCGTCGAACGCATCCGGGCGATCAGCCCCATCCCGCTCGACGCGCACCTCATGATCGCCGACGCCGACCGGAACGCCCCCGTGTACGCGGAGATCGGCTGTGCTTCGGTGACCTTCCACGCCGAGGCGGCCGCCGCCCCCGTGCGTCTGGCCCGGGAGCTGCGCCGGCTCGGGGCCCGGGCGAGCCTCGCGCTCAAACCGGCCACCCCGATCGAGCCGTACATCGACCTCCTCGGCGAATTCGACCAGATCCTCATCATGACCGTCGAACCCGGCTTCGGCGGGCAGAAGTTCCTCGACGTGTGCCTGCCGAAGATCGCACGCACCCGGCAGGCGATCTCTGCGGCCAACCTCGAGATCCGCCTCCAGGTCGACGGCGGAGTCTCCGCCGACACGGTCGGACGCGTCGTCGACGCCGGAGCCGACGTCCTCGTCGCCGGCTCCGCCGTCTACGGGGCCGAGGACGCAGCAACGGCGATCGCGCAGCTGCGCACGCTCGCCGCCGACCACGCCCACTGACTCACACCCACGACACCCGAGAACCGAGGCGAGAATGGACATCTTCAGCTGGCTCAACGCACCGGCGTTCGAACTGCTCGGCAAACCCGTGCCGTACTCGGACCTGTTCGGCAACATCTGCGCCCTCGCCACGGTCGTCCTCGCCCTGCGCCGGAACATCCTCTCCTGGCCTGTGCAGATCCTCGGCTCGATCCTCCTCTTCTCCGCCTCGCTGTCCGCCGGCCTCGGCGGCAACGCGTCGAGACAGGTCGTCATCATCGTCGCCGCGATCTGGGGCTGGAGCCAGTGGAAGAAGTCGAAGGAGACCTCCGGCGAGGTCGTCGTGCGGTGGGCGACCTGGAAGGAGCGGGTGGGCCTGCTCGCGGCCCTCGTCATCGGCACCGCCGTCTTCGGCTACATCCTCTCCGTCGGCGGCTGGTCGTGGAACCCGTACCCCGACGCCTACATCTTCATCGGCTCCCTCGTGGCGATGTACGCCCAGGGCCGGGCGATCGTCGAGTTCTGGTTCGTCTGGCTGCTCGTCGACCTCGTCGGCATCCCGCTGGCGATCTCCGGGGGACTCGTCTTCTCCGGTGCCGTCTACCTCATCTTCCTCGTCATGGTCATCCTCGGACTCATCGACTGGGCGAAGCGGTCGAAGCAGACGATCTCCGCGCCCCACCTCGGCGCCACCGACGTCACCCGGGGACCCGAGGAGGAGTCCGGGACCTGAGACCCCGGTCGGGTCCCTCACGGGTCATGGTCTACCCTGGATCAGGTGAAGACCTTCGATTCCCTCTACGCCGAACTGCTCCAGAAGTCCCTCGACCGCCCCGCGGGGTCGAAGACCGTCGCCGAACTCGACGCCGGAGTCCATGCGATCGGCAAGAAGATCGTCGAGGAGGCCGCAGAGGTGTGGATGGCCGCCGAATACGAGACGAAGGATGAGCTCGCCGAGGAGATCTCCCAGCTGCTCTACCATCTCCAGGTGCTCATGATCGCCAAGGATCTCAGTCTCGACGACGTCAACGCGACCCTCTGACCGCGAACCCACCGACACCACCTTCCGCAAAGGACGCCATGCTGCGTGTAGCCGTGCCCAACAAGGGCATCCTGTCCGAAGCCGCCACCGACATGCTCAGCGAAGCCGGGTACTCGACCCGCCGCGGATCGAAGACCCTCGTCCATCGCGACGACGTCAACGGGGTCGAGTTCTTCTACCTCCGCCCCCGCGACATCGCCGTCTACGTCGGCTCCGGCATCCTCGACGCCGGCATCACCGGCCGTGACCTCCTGCTCGAATCCCAGGCACCGGCCCAGGAGGTCGTGGGGCTCGGCTTCGGCTCCTCCCGCTTCTTCTACGCCGGCGAATCCGGCCGTTTCACCTCGGTCGACGAACTCGCAGGGCTGCGGATCGCCACGAGCTTCCCGCACCTCGTCCAGACCGACCTCGACGAACGCGGGATCAGCGCGACGACCGTGCAGCTCGACGGGGCCATCGAGGTCTCGATCCAGCTCGGCGTCGCCGACGCCGTCGCCGATGTCGTCGAGACCGGGTCGACCCTGCGCGCCGCGGGCCTCGAGACCTTCGGCGAACCCCTGCTCGAGTCGGAGGCCGTGCTCGTCCAGCGCGACGGCGCCGACGCCTCGATTGAGGTGCTGCGCCGCCGCCTCGAATCGGTCATGGTCGCCCGCCAGTACGTCCTCGTCGACTACAACATCGAAGAGCGCCTCGTGCCCGAGGCGATCGCCCTGACCCCGGGACTCGAATCGCCCACCGTCTCCCCGCTCCAGGAGACCGGCTGGGTGGCGGTGCGCGTCATGGTCGAGGCGAAATCGGTCAACAACGTCATGGACCGCCTCTACGCGGTCGGAGCCCGAGCGATTCTGGTGACGAGCATTGGCGCCTGCCGCATCTGAGTTCGAGGTCTTCCGACCGCGGCAGGTGAGGATCATCGGCATCGTCGGATCCATCGCCCTGTTCGTCGGCTTCGCGGTCCTCTCCCTCGCCCTCTTCGTCGTCGACTGGAGACCGTGGCACCTCATCGACATGGTGTGGATGAACCTCCTCGGGATCCTCTTCGGCGGTGCCCTGCTGCGCGTCGCCGACATCCAGGCCCGACCCGATGAGACGGGGCTGACAGTGCGCAACATCGTGCGCACCAGGCACATACCGTGGTCGCAGATCCTCGGCGTGACGTTCTCCTCCGTCGGCGACGACCCGTGGCCCGTCCTCGACCTCGCCGACGGCACCACCTGCGCGGTCATGGCGATCCAGCATGCCGATGGCCCCCGCGCACGCGAGGAGGTCGCCCGACTGCGTATGCTCGTGACCAGATGGACGAACTTCGAGGAGGACCAGCCATGACCGAGCCCGCACCCGCCCGCGAGACGGGGCCGCTGACCGGCTTTACCGTCATCGACCTCTCCCGAGCACTCGCGGGACCGCACGCCGGGATGATGTTCGGCGACCTCGGCGCCCGCGTCATCAAGGTCGAGAACCCCGGCCGCGGCGACGACTCCCGGTCCTGGGGTCCGCCCTTCGTCGGCCCCGCCGGCCAGGAGCAGGCCACCTACTTCTTCTCGTGCAACCGCAACAAGGAGTCGATCGCCCTCGACCTCAAATCCGAGACCGGCACGGCCACGCTCACCGAGCTCATCGCTCGCGCCGACGTCCTCATCGAGAACTTCCGCACCGGCGTGCTCGACCGCCTCGGCTTCTCCACCGCCCGCTGCATGGAGATCAACCCCAGGCTCGTCATCCTCTCGATCACCGGCTTCGGCCACGACGGCCCCGAATCCGCGCGCGCCGGCTACGACCAGATCGCCCAGGGTGAGGCGGGACTGATGTCCCTGACCGGCTCGGGCCCCGACGACATGCAGCGCGTCGGCGTGCCCATCGCCGACCTGCTCGCCGGCATCTACGGCTCCTACGGGGTGCTCGCCGCCCTCCTGGAGCGCGAACGCACCGGCCGCGGCAAGATCGTGCGCACCTCGCTCATCGCCGGCATGGTCGGCGTCCACGCCTTCCAGGGCACCCGGACCACCGTGGCCGGGGAGACCCCGCTGCCCGGCGGCAACCACCACCCGTCGCTCTCGCCCTACGGGCTCTTCGCCTCGCAGGACGGCGCCGTGCAGATCTCGGTGGGCAACGAGAACCTCTGGCAGAAGTTCACCGCCGCCTTCGACATCGACCCGGCGACCCCGGGCATGGAGGACAACGCGGCCCGTGTGGCCAACCGGCAGGCCGTCATCGACCTCATCGAATCCCGGTTCGCAGCCTTCGACTCCGCGACCCTGCTCGAGAAGCTCAGTGCCGCAGGCATCCCCGCCGGCACCGTGCGCACCCTGCCCGAGGTCTACGCATGGGAGCAGGCGCTCAGCCAGGGTCTCAAGGTCTCCGTCGACCACCCGGTGCTCGGCGACATCGACCTGCCGGGCCCGCCCCTGCGGTTCTTCGACACCGTCGCAGGCACCGAGGTGGAGACGACGAAGACCACCCACGAGGCCCCGCCGCTGCTCGACGAAGACGCCGAGGCGATCGCCGCCTGGCTGACCGGGACGAGCGAACCCGAGGCGACACCACCTGAGGGACGGTGAGACCGTGGCACGTCTGAATGCGAACGAACTCGTCGACATCGTCCTCGACGCAGGCTCCTTCGTCTCGTGGGACGAGGCGCCGATCGTCCCGGCCGGGGGAGTGAGTGAGCAGTACGCGGCCGAACTCGCCGCCGCGGCCGAGAAGTCCGGGGTCGACGAGGCGATCATCACCGGGGAGGGGACGATCAACGGCCGTCGGGTCGCCGTCGTCGCCGGCGAGTTCCGGTTCCTCGCCGGTTCGATCGGCGTCGCCGCAGCCCAACGGCTCGTCGACGCGATCGAACGCGCCACCCTCGAAGGCCTGCCGCTGCTCGCCGGACCCGCCTCGGGGGGAACCCGCATGCAGGAGGGCACCGTCGCGTTCCTCTCGATGGTCAAGATCACCAACGCCGTCGTCGCCCACAGGCGGGCCGGCCTGCCCTACCTCGTCTACCTCCGGCACCCGACGACCGGGGGAGTCTTCGCCTCGTGGGGGTCGATGGGCCATGTCACCGTCGCCGAACCCGGCTCCCTCATCGGGTTCCTCGGGCCCCGCGTGTTCGAAGCCATCTACGGGGAGTCGTTCCCGGAGAACGTCCAGACCGGTGAGAACCTCCACAAGCACGGCATCATCGACGCCGTCATCGGACCCGAGCGGATCCACGCGACGGTCTCCCGTGTCCTCGACGTCCTCATGGGCGCCAAGGAGATCCCCGCCCGCGTGCCCGACCCCGACACCCGTCCCGTCCGCATCGACCCCGACGCCGATGCGTGGCAGGCGATCACCCGCTCCCGCAACCCGCAGCGCCCCGGCGTGCGCGACCTGCTGCGGACCGCGGCGAACACGGTCCTGCCGCTCAACGGCACCGGGCAGGGCGAGAAGGACCCCGGACTCCTCCTCGCGCTCGCGAAGTTCGGCTCCGCCCCGTGCATCGTCCTCGGTCAGGACCGGTTCCGGCAGGACTCCCGGGCCCCGCTCGGACCGGCGGCACTGCGGGAGGCCCGGCGCGGGATGAAGCTCGCCGCGGAACTCTCCCTTCCGCTCGTCACCGTCATCGACACCCCGGGAGCCGCACTCTCGCAGTCCGCCGAGGAGGGCGGCATCGCCGGGGAGATCGCCCGGTCCCTGGCCGACCTCGCCAACCTCGACGCGCCCTCGGTCTCCCTCATCCTCGGTGAGGGCTCCGGGGGAGGGGCGCTCGCGCTCATCCCCGCTGACCGGGTGCTCAGCGCCGAGAACGGGTGGCTGTCCCCGCTGCCGCCCGAGGGCGCCTCGGCGATCGTCCACCGGACCACGGAGTTCGCCCCGCAGATGGCGCAGAGCCAGGGAGTGCACGCCCCGAAGCTGCTCGAGACCGGGGTCGTCGACCGGATCATCGCCGAAGACCCCGATGCCAGCGAGGAACCGCTGGACTTCGTCGCCCGGGTCGGTGCGACACTCGAATACGAACTCATCGAACTCATGCGCGAACCCGCAGGACGCCGGCTGGCCCGGCGGATGGAGCGCTACCGGACATTGGGAATCTGAGGAGCAGACCATGGTTGCCGTGAGAGTCATCCCGTGCCTCGACGTCGATGCCGGCCGCGTCGTCAAAGGAGTGCGCTTCGCCGATCTCCGCGACGCCGGCGACCCCGTCGAACTCGCCCGCGCGTACGGCGAATCGGGGGCCGACGAACTCACCTTCCTCGACGTCACCGCGAGCTCGGGCGACCGGGAGACCGTCCACGACGTCGTCGCCGCGTGCGCCGAGGAGGTGTTCATCCCGCTCACCGTCGGCGGCGGCATCCGCAGCGTCTCCGACGTCGACCGGCTCCTGCGCGACGGGGCGGACAAGGTCTCCGTCAACACCTCCGCGGTCGCCGACCCGCAGCTCATCAGCGACATCTCCCGTCACTTCGGCAACCAGGTCCTCGTCCTCTCCCTCGACGCGAGGCGCACACAGGGCGCCCCGACCGCCTCGGGGTTCGAGGTGACGATCCGCGGCGGCCGGGAGGGCACCGGACGGGATGCCATCGAGTGGATCCGCGAAGCCGCCGACCGCGGGGTCGGCGAGGTCCTGCTCAACTCGATCGACGCCGACGGCACCCGTGACGGCTTCGACCTCGAACTCATCAATGCCGCCCGGCAGGCCGTGAGCGTGCCGCTCATCGCCTCCGGCGGGGCCGGCGCCGTCGAGCACTTCGCCCCGGCCGTGCGGGCCGGCGCCGACGCCCTGCTCGCGGCCAGCGTATTCCACTTCGGCACGCTGCGCATCGACGAGGTCAAGGCCGCGCTCGCGGCAGAGGGGATCGAGGTCCGATGAGCACAGCACAGATCGACGCGACTCCGGAGAACTGGCGCGAGGTCATCACCCTGGGCTCTGACGGGCTCATCCCCGTCGTCGTCCAGGAGGCGAGCAGCCGCGACGTCCTCATGCTCGCGTGGATGGACCGGACCGCGATCGAGCGGACCCTGAGCGAACGCCGCGCCGTCTACTGGTCCCGCTCCCGACAGGAGCACTGGGTCAAGGGGGAGACCTCCGGCCACACCCAGGCCCTTAAGTCCCTGGCGCTCGACTGCGACGCCGACGCCCTGCTCATGGTCGTCGACCAGACCGGGCCCGCCTGCCACACCCTCACCGCCACCTGCTTCACCGGAAGGACGATCAGTGACCGTGACGAGAACTGAGTCCGGACTCGACATCCGCCCCGACCTCGCAGGCTTCCGGGCCGCCGGGGCCACCGCGCGGCTCGTGCCCGTCACCGCCGAGGTGCTCGCCGACGCCGAGACCCCGCTGAGCCTGTATGCGAAGCTCACCGACGCGGGCCCCGGGTCGTTCCTCTTCGAATCCGCCGAGGCCGGCGCGTGGGCCCGCTACTCCTTCATCGGCTCCGCGCCCGTCGCCACCCTCGTCACCGCGGGCGACGGGTTCGCCTGGGAGGGCTCCCCGCCGGTCGGGGTGCCGCGAACCGGCAGCGTCCTCGACGCGGTCGCGGCGACCCTCGAGCTCCTCGCGGTCGACACGAGCGACCTCCCGCCGATGGTCTCGAGCCTCGTCGGCTACTTCGGGTGGGACATCGTCCGCGAGGTCGAGCGCCTCGGGGCGCCCCGCCCCGACGAACACCGTCTGCCGACCGTGCAGCTGATGATCCCCGGCGACATCGCCGTCTACGACCACTACTCCGGGACGCTCACCCTCGTCGCCAACGTCGTCAACGTCGACGGGGCCGAGACCGGGATCGATGAGGCCTACGCCTCGGGGGTGGCCCGGATCGAGGCGATGGTCGAGCGGATCACCCGGCCCGCCCCCGCCGAGGTGGTCCTGCCCCGCCCGGCACAGCCGCAGGTGCGCACGCGCACCCCCCGGCAGGACTACCTCGGCGGGGTGGAGCGGGCGAAGCAGGACATCGTCGACGGTGAGATCTTCCAGGTCGTCCTCGGCCAGCGGTTCGACACCGACTGCGCGGCCGATCCGCTCATGGTCTACCGGATGCTCCGGCATTCGAACCCCTCGCCGTTCATGTACCTCATCAACGTCGCCGACGCCGACGGGCAGCCGGTGAGCATCATCGGCTCCTCACCCGAGGCGCTCGTCACCGTGCGCTCGGGCACCGTCGTCACCCACCCCATCGCCGGTTCGCGCCCGCGCGGGGCGAGCCCGGAGGAGGACGATGCGCTGGCCCGGGATCTGCTGCGCGATGAGAAGGAGCGCGCCGAGCATCTCATGCTCGTCGACCTCGCCCGCAACGACCTCGCGAAGGTCTGCCGGGCCGGGACGGTCGACGTGAGCACATTCATGGACATCGAGCGCTTCAGCCACATCATGCACATCTCCTCGACCGTGCGCGGTGAGCTCGCCGCGGGCCGCGGCGGCGTCGATGTGCTCAAGGCCACGTTCCCCGCGGGCACCCTGTCCGGGGCGCCGAAGCCGCGGGCCCTGCAGATCATCGACGAGCTCGAGGTCGTCGGCCGCGGACTCTACGGGGGAGTCGTCGGGTACATGTCGTTCACCGGCGACCTCGACCTGGCGATCGCCATCCGCACCGGTGTGCTGCGCGAGGGCGTGATGAGCGTCTACGCGGGCGGCGGCATCGTCGCGGACTCCGTGCCCGAGACTGAGTACCGGGAATCGGAGAACAAGGCGGCCGCAGTGCTCACCGCGGCCGCCGCGGCCGAGCGAGTGGGAGGTCTGCGATGACGAAGTCCCGCGGAGTCCTCCTCGTCCTCATCCTCGCCGCCGCCCTGTGGGCGATCACCTTGGCCACCTGGCAGACCGGTGCCGGGTCGGAGCCGCTCGGACCCTCCGGCGTCGCCCTGCCGGACCAGGCCGAGACGACCCAGGCCTCACCGATCGCGACCGCGTGTGTGGCGATCATCGCCGTCTGCGGACTGCTCTCGGCGATGTTCGGGCGCATCGGGCGCTTCGTCATCTTCGGCCTCGCCCTGCTCGCCGCCCTCGGCTACGGCATGTCCGCGATCACCGCGATGGGCGCCCCGGGGGCGACCTCGTGGCCGCTGTTCGCTCTGCTCGCCGCGATCCTCGCCGTCATCGTCATCGGCTGGGTCGCGGTGGCCTCGCGGCACTGGACCGGGTCGAACCGGTATGCGCGCACCGCGGAGTCCGCCGGCGGCGACTTCGACTCCGCGGCCACCTGGGATGCGCTCTCCCGCGGCGAAGAGGTCGAGTCGGGTGAGGAGCGGCAGACCGCCGAGGCGGAGGAGCCCGCTCCTGGGTCACGCGAGACGCCGGAGACCGAACCGGGCGACGACGAGGCGCCCCCGAAGGGGTGAGGGTCTCAGACCCTCGCGTCGATGTCAGCGGACGCCGTCGGTCGTGACACAATAGGAGCGAGATACTTGAGCACGTCTGCGTAAGGAGCACCATGTCGCAATCAGTCGCCCGTTCGGGCGCCACCGACCTCGACAAGTCCACGATCGACTACGCCGCGATCGCCGATCCCGGCCACGGCAACTCCGTCGCCGGCTGGACCGGTGTCATCATCATGCTCGTGGGGCTCTCGATCGGCTGTGTGGGCTTCACGATCCACAACCCG
Organism: Brevibacterium metallidurans; assembly: GCF_037101285.1. Taxonomy (NCBI): domain Bacteria; kingdom Bacillati; phylum Actinomycetota; class Actinomycetes; order Micrococcales; family Brevibacteriaceae; genus Brevibacterium; species Brevibacterium metallidurans. Next base: position 27,848 of record NZ_BAAAAF010000006.1, on the reverse strand, counting down.
ACGATCGTCTACATCGGCGGCGGAGTCGCCGTCGTCGGCCTCATCATCGGCATGATCCTGCGCGCTGTCGGACTGGGAACCAAGCCGAAGCGCCGATGACGGTCCTCGACGACATCATCGCCGGCGTCCGTGAGGACCTCGAGGCCCGCAGGCGCGAGGTCCCGCTGACGGCGATCGTCGAAGCCGCCGCCGCGGCCGAACCTGTGCGCACCTTCGACCTCGACGCGGACTTCGGTGTCATCGCCGAGGTGAAGCGCCGTTCACCCTCCCGCGGCGACCTCGCCGAGATCCCGGATCCGGGCACGCTCGCCGGCCTCTACGCCTCAGGCGGGGCGCGGGCGATCAGCGTGCTCACCGAGGGCCGGCGCTTCTCCGGCAGCCTCGCCGACCTCGACGCCGTCCGCGCGGCCGTCGACATCCCGGTGCTGCGCAAGGACTTCATGGTCGAGGAGTACCAGTTCCATGAGGCCCGCGCCCACGGCGCCGACCTCGTCCTCCTCATCGTCGCAGCGCTCGAGCCCGCGCAGCTGCGCGACTTCCACGATCTCGCAGCCTCCCTGGGCATGACCGCGCTCGTCGAGACGCACAGCGAAGCCGAGATGGAGACCGCGATCGACATCGGCGCCCGCCTCATCGGCGTCAACACGCGCAACCTCAAAGACCTGAGCGTCGACACCGCCCGCTTCGCCCCGCTCGCCGGCCGGGCCCCTGCCGAGGCGACGCTCGTCGCCGAATCCGGGGTCGCCGGAACCGCCGATGTTAAGGCCTACGCCCGGGCGGGCGCCGACGCCGTGCTCGTCGGCGAAGCGCTCGTCATCGGCGGCGATCCCGACCGTGCGGTGGCCGAGTTCACCGCGACCGGCAGGAGCGCCCGCTCACCGCGCATCCGCGCCTGAGAGCCTCAGACCCTACCCAGCGGCCGCCTCGGCGGCCGTGCGAGCAAACGACCCAGACCCCGAAGGACTGCCATGACCGAGACGATGGAGACCGGACCGTACTTCGGTGCGTTCGGCGGACGGTTCATCCCGGAGGCGCTCATCCCGGCGCTCGATGAGATCGAGGAGACCTGGCGGAAGTCGCAGGTCGACCCCGACTTCACCGCACAGCTGCTCGAGCTGCAGGTCGACTACATCGGCCGCCCCAGCCTGCTCACCGAGGCCAAGCGCTTCGCCGAGCACTGCGGGGGCGCGCGGGTGTTCCTCAAACGCGAGGACCTCAACCACACGGGCAGCCACAAGATCAACAATGCGATCGGCCAGGCCCTGCTCGCGAAGCGGATGGGCAAGACCCGCCTCATCGCCGAGACCGGCGCCGGCCAGCACGGGGTCGCCACCGCGACGGCCGCAGCGCTGCTCGACATGGAGTGCGAGGTCTACATGGGCGAGGAGGACACGCGGCGCCAGGCCCTCAATGTCGCCCGCATGCGCCTCCTCGGGGCGAAGGTCAACTCCGTGACGAACGGCACCCGCACCCTCAAGGATGCGATGAACGAGGCGATGCGGGACTGGGTCGCCAACGTCGGCAGCACCCACTACGTCATCGGCACCGTCGCCGGCCCCCACCCGTTCCCGGCGATGGTCCGGTCCTTCCAGAAGATCATCGGCACCGAGGCGCGCGAGCAGCTGCTCGAGAAGGTCGGCCGTCTCCCCGACGCCGTGTGTGCGTGTGTGGGCGGGGGCTCGAACGCGATGGGCATCTTCGCGGCCTTCCTCGACGACGACGTCCGGATCTTCGGCTTCGAAGCCGGGGGAGAGGGCATCGCCTCCGGTCGTCACGCCGCCCGCTTCTCCGGCGGACGCCCCGGCGTCCTCCACGGTTCGGCGACCTACATCCTCCAAGACGACGACGGGCAGACCCGTCCTTCCCATTCGGTCTCGGCCGGCCTCGACTACCCGTCGGTGGGCCCCGAGCACTCCTACCTCCACGACGCCGGTCGGGTCGTCTACGAACCCGTCGTCGACGAGGAGGCGATGGAGGCCCTGCAGCTGCTCGCCCGCACCGAGGGCATCATCCCGGCGATCGAATCCGCCCACGCCCTGGCCGGGGCGATGCGGGTCGGCCGGGAGCTCGGGCCCGACGGCATCATCCTCGTCAACCTCTCGGGTCGCGGGGACAAGGACATGACCACGGCAGCGACGTGGTTCGACTACTTCGACGAAGGAGCAGTGCAGGTATGACGACGACCGGAGACACCCTGGAATCCGTCGCCGCCGCGGGACGCAGCGCCGCCCTCATCGGCTACCTGCCCGTGGGCTTCCCCACCGTGGAGGGGTCGATCGAGGCGATGGTCGCCCTCGTCGAATCCGGCGTCGACATCGTCGAGGTCGGCCTGCCCTACTCCGACCCCGGCATGGACGGTCCCGTCATCCAGAGGGCCGCGGAGACCGCGCTCGAGAACGGGGTGCGGACGAAGGACGTCTTCTCAGCCGTCGCCGCCGTCACCGAGGCGGGAGGCACAGCCGTGGTCATGAGCTACTGGAACCTCGTCCTCCAGTACGGGGTGTCAGCGTTCGCCCGCGACCTCGCCGCCGCCGGTGGGGCCGGCATCATCACCCCTGATCTCATCCCCGACGAGGCCGCCGACTGGATGGCCGCGGCCGACGAGTACGGCCTCGACCGGATCTTCCTCGCCGCGCCCTCCTCGACTCCCGAACGCATCGCGAGGATCGTCGCCGCCAGCCGCGGCTTCGTCTACGCCGCCTCGACGATGGGCGTGACCGGAGTCCGCACGAGCGTCGACGACCACGCCCGCGACCTCGTCGCCCGCCTGCGTGAGGCCGGCGCCCCGCAGGTGTGCGTGGGCCTCGGCGTCTCCACCCGCGACCAGGCCGCCGAGGTGGCCGCCTACGCCGACGGCGTCATCGTCGGCTCCGCGCTCATCCGCGCCGTCGACGCAGGCGGTGTGCCCGCCCTGCGCGAACTCGCCCGCGAACTCCGGGAGGGCTGCGCATGAGCGGCGTCGACCTCGTAGCCGAGATCCCGTCCCCGAGCTGGAGCGGGTTCTCCATCGGCCCGCTCACCGTCCACGCCTACGCCCTGTGCATCCTCGCAGGCATCCTGCTCGCCCTGTGGCTGACCTCGAGGCGGTGGCGGGCGATGGGCGGTCACGAGGACGACCTGTGGAACATCGCGATCATCACCGTGCCCGCCGGGATCATCGGCGGCCGGCTCTACCACATCTTCTCCACCCCCGACCCGTACTTCGGGCCGAACGGCAACCCGCTCGACGCCTTCAAGATCTGGAACGGCGGACTCGGCATCTGGGGCGCCGTGGCACTCGGCATGCTCGCCGCCTGGGCCGTCGCCCGGTACCAGGGGATCAGAATCCTGCCGTTCCTCGACGCCGCCGCCCCCGGGCTCATCCTCGCCCAGGCCGTCGGACGCTGGGGCAACTGGTTCAACCAGGAGCTCTTCGGCGGCCCCACGACCCTGCCGTGGGGTCTGCGGATCGACAAGTACATCGACGGCCAGCTCAACCCGAACTGGCCCGACCCGGCCCTGCCCGCCGACACGCTCTTCCAGCCGACCTTCCTCTACGAATCCCTGTGGAACCTCGCCGGCTGTCTCATCCTCATCTTCGCCGCCAAGCGCTTCCGCCTCGGCCATGGCCAGGTCTTCGCCCTCTACATCTGCTACTACACGCTCGGTCGCGTGTGGATCGAGGCCCTGCGCATCGACGACGCCGAACTCGTCCTCGGGCTGCGGCTCAACATCTGGACGTCGATCCTCGTCTTCGCCGTCGGACTCGTCTGGTTCCTCGTCTCCCGCTCGCGGCACAAGGAGCCCGAGACCTCCGTCTACCTCCCCGGAGCCCGCGCCCTGGCCAAGCACGGACGCCACGAGGACGACGGCGCCGACCACAGCGGACCGAAGGCTCCCGGCGCCTCGGGCGGACCGGGAACGCCTCGCGACGATCAGCAGTCCCGCGGTGAGCAGCAGCCCGGCGAGCAGCCGGGCGAGGCGGCGCCGAAGCGGTCCCGCGGGTCCCGACAGGACCGGGCCGAAGTCGAGAAGCCCGGGTTCGGATTCTTCGGAGCGGTCACCTCGGCGATCTCGATCATCCCCGACGTCCGCTCGCGCTCACGCGGAAATGAGGACGAAAAGTCCGGCAAGTGAGACGTTCTGGTTCACCTTTCGGTCCTTTCGCGTTTTCGTGAAGTGCCTCCACGGGGTGTAGGTTGGTAATCCAAGCGTGAGAACCACGTCACACCTGTGCCCGCAGGACGACCTCCGACCGGGCGCGCCGAAGCCAGTTCGAGACAGCGTCGTCTGCTGGAAGTTGACTAGACCCCGTGAAGGCAGCCGATGTCCCGTGACACCTCATCGACCCCGAAGTTCCCGCAGCAGCGCACCGGACTCTACGATCCCGCGCTCGAACACGATGCGTGCGGCCTCGCACTCATCGTCCGCTATCGGGGAGAGCCCGACCATGAGGTCGTCGAACAGGCGCTGAGCGCGCTGCGCAAGCTCGAGCACCGCGGCGGCATCGCCTCCGACGAGGGCACGGGCGACGGTGCGGGCATCACCCTGCAGGTCCCGCACGACTACTTCGCCGAGGTGCTTGCCGCCGACGGCGTGGAGCTGCCGGCGGCCGGCGAGTACGCCGTCGGCATCGGCTTCTTCTCCCAGGACTACCGCCGTGACCTCACCGGCGGAGCGCTGAGCGACCGCGACGTCGACTATCCGACCGCCGGCGAGGAGCCGCTGGCCGCCGAGGACGAGCTCATGTCCGCGATCGCCGCCGAGGAAGGCCTCGTAGTCCTCGCGATCCGCGACGTGCCCCGGGACGAATCCGTGCTCGGCGAGATCGCGCGGGCGACCCAGCCGCACATGCGCCACGTCTTCTTCGGACTCGACCCCCGCTTCCCCGCCCGGGACGCCGACGACCTGCGTCGACGGGCCTACATCGTGCGCAAACGCCTCGACCATGCGGGCATCTACTTCCCGTCGCTGTCGCCGGCGACGATCACGTACAAGGGCATGCTCGCGACCGGCCAGCTCGCCGCGTACTACACCGAACTCCACGATGAGCGCCTGACCTCGCGCATCGCCCTCGTCCACTCGCGGTTCTCGACGAACACGTTCCCGTCGTGGCAGCTCGCCCAGCCCTTCGGCACAATCGCCCACAACGGGGAGATCAACACCGTGCGCGGCAACCGCAACTGGATGCAGGCCCGCGAATCCCACCTGCAGTCCGATCTCCTCGCCTCACCGGTGCCGGGCACCGATGACAGGATCGAGCGCCTGTGCCCGATCGTCCCGCCCGGGGCCTCGGACTCCGCGTCCTTCAACGCGGTCCTCGAACTCATGGTCGCCGCCGGCCGTCCGCTGCCGCAGGCGATGCTCATGATGATCCCCGAGGCGTGGGAGAACAACCCCGGCATGGGGGAGTCGCGGAAGGCCTTCTACGAATACCACTCGCTGCTCATGGAGCCGTGGGACGGTCCCGCCTGTGTGGGCTTCACCGACGGCCGCATCGCCGGTGCCGTCCTCGACCGCAACGGACTCCGTCCGGCCCGCTACGTCATGACCGGCGACACCGTCGTGCTCGCGAGCGAGATCGGCGTCGTCGACCTCCCCGAGGACGAGATCGTCGGCCGCGGCCGCCTCACCCCGGGCCGGATGTTCCTCGTCGACACCGAATCCGAGCGGATCATCTCGGATACGGAGATCAAGAACCAGCTCGCGACCCAGCACCCGTACGAGGAATGGGTCGCCGACTCCTCGAAGCGCCTCGAGGACCTGCCCACGCGCGTCCACGTCACCCACCCGCAGTCCTCGGTGCGCCGCCGGCAGCGGACCTTCGGCTACACCGAGGAGGAGCTGCGCCTGCTCATCTCCCCGATGGCCGAGACCGGGGTCGAACCCTTGGGGGCCATGGGCACCGACACCGCGATCGCCGGGCTGAGCACCCGCCCGCGGCTGCTCTTCGACTACTTCCACCAGAACTTCGCGCAGGTGACGAACCCGCCGCTCGACTCGATCCGCGAGCACATCGTCACGAGCATGTCCGCCGGCCTCGGTCGGGAGGGCAACCTGCTCGAGCACTCGCGCCCGGATTCGGCGCACATCATGCTCTCGCGTCCGGTCATCGACAACGACGAGCTCGCCGCGATCGTCCACGTTCAGGGCACCCACCTCGGCGTCGACCATCCGCGTCCCACCGTCACCCTCTCCGGTCTCTTCTCCGTCAACGCCGGACCCGACGCGATGGAGCGGCGCATCGATGAGCTCTGCGCCGAAGCGGATGCTGCCGTGGACTCCGGTGCCGTCTTCATCATCCTCTCCGACCGGGACTCGACGGCCGACCTCGCCCCGATCCCCTCGCTCCTGCTCACCTCCGCCCTCCACCACCACCTCGTGCGGCAGCGCACCCGGACCCGGGTGAGCATCGTCGTCGAAGCCGGCGACGTCCGCGAGGTCCACCACGTCGCGACGCTCGTGAGCTTCGGGGCCTCCGCCGTCAACCCGTACCTCGTCATGGAGTCCGCCGAGGCGCTCGTCCGCGCCGACCGGCTCACCGGGGTGAGCGAACCCGCGGCCGTGAGCAACATCCTCGGCGCCCTGAACAAGGGCCTGCTCAAGATCATGTCGAAGATGGGCATCTCGACCGTGCAGTCCTACCACGGTGCCCAGACCTTCGAGGCGATCGGACTGTCGGCGGACTTCATCGACCGCTACTTCACCTCGACCCCCCACCAGCTCGGGGGCAAGGGCATCGCCGAGGTCGCCGCCGAGGCGGGCGCCCGGCATGCGGACGCCTACCGCGACGACCATCCGCGGCCCTCGCACCGGCCGCTCAAGGTCGGCGGGGAGTACCAGTGGCGCCGGGAGGGACCCGGACACCTGTTCAACCCGGAGACGATCTTCAAACTCCAGCATGCGACGGCGACGAAGCGCTTCGACATCTTCACCGAGTACACGAAGGCCGTCGACGACCAGTCCCGTGAGCTCATGACCCTGCGCGGACTCCTCGATCTCGTCCCCGCCGAGCACGGACCGATCGACCTCTCCGAAGTCGAACCCGCCTCGGCGATCATGCGGCGCTTCTCGACGGGAGCGATGAGCTACGGCTCGATCTCGAAGGAGGCCCACGAGACGCTCGCGATCGCGATGAACCGGATCGGGGGCAAGTCGAACACCGGTGAGGGCGGGGAGGACACCGACCGGCTCCTCGACCCCGAACGCCGCTCGGCGATCAAACAGGTCGCCTCGGGCCGGTTCGGGGTGACCAGCCACTACCTCACCGAGGCCGACGACCTGCAGATCAAGATGGCGCAGGGCGCGAAGCCCGGCGAAGGCGGGCAGCTGCCCGGCGAGAAGGTCTACCCGTGGATCGCGAAGACGCGTCACGCGACCCCGGGCGTGGGCCTGATCTCCCCGCCCCCGCACCACGACATCTACTCGATCGAGGACCTGGCGCAGCTCATCTACGACCTCGGCCGGGCCAACGCCCGCGCCCGCGTCCACGTCAAACTCGTCTCCGCCGTCGGGGTCGGCACGGTCGCGGCCGGCGTGGCCAAGGCCGGTGCCGACGTCGTCCTCATCTCCGGCCACGACGGGGGGACGGGCGCGAGCCCGCTCAACTCCCTCAAGCACGCCGGCACCCCGTGGGAGCTCGGGCTCGCCGAGGCGCAGCAGACCCTCATCCTCAACGGGCTGCGGGAGAAGGTGGCCGTCCAGGTCGACGGTCAGCTCAAGACCGGCCGCGACGTCATCATCGCCGCCCTGCTCGGGGCCGAGGAGTTCGGGTTCGCCACGACCGCCCTCGTCGTCTCCGGCTGCATCATGATGCGCGTGTGCCATAAGGACACGTGCCCGGTCGGAGTGGCCACGCAGAACCCGGTGCTGCGGCAGCGGTACCAGGGCCAGGCTGACCACGTCGTGAACTTCTTCGAATTCATCGCCGAGGAGGTCCGCGGCTACCTCGCGCAGCTGGGCTTCCGCACCCTCGACGAGGCGATCGGCGCCGTCGAGCGCCTGCGCATCGATGAGGAGCGGGCCGCGGCCTCGGGCCTCCACCTCGACCTCGATCAGATCCTCACCGTGCCCGGCGACCTCGCCGGAAAGGTCTCCGTCGCGCGCAAGAGTGCGGGCCAGGTCTTCCGCACCTTCGCCTCCGAGCTCGACCTCACCCTGCTCGAGCAGGCGAAGGAGGCGATCGAGACGAAGGAGCCGGTGGCGATCTCCCAGGTCGTGGTCAACACCGACCGCAGCGTGGGCACCCTGCTCGGCCACCACGTGACGAAGGCGTGGGCCGAGCGCGGCCTGCCCGAGGACACGATCCGCCTCGAACTCCACGGCACCGCCGGCCAGTCGCTGGGCGCCTACCTGCCGCAGGGCGTGAGCATCGAACTCAGCGGTGACGCCAACGACTACGTCGGCAAGGGCCTGTCCGGGGGCACCGTGGCCGTCCACCCGGACCCGGAGAACCGGACCCGGCCCGAGCACAACGTCATCGCCGGCAACGTCATCGGCTACGGGGCGACCACCGGCAAGCTCTTCATCTCCGGTCAGGTGGGGGAGCGGTTCATGGTCCGCAACTCCGGCGCCGAGGCGGTCGTCGAGGGCATCGGCGACCACGGCCTGGAGTACATGACCGGGGGAGTCGCCGTCATCCTCGGCGGCACCGGACGCAACTTCGCCGCCGGCATGTCCGGGGGCACCGCGTACGTCCTCGACTTCAACCCCGCCCGCCTCAACCCCGACGAACGCGCCGCCGGCGTGTTCCGGTTCACCGGGGTCGGCGTCGACGACATGGAGGTGCTCGAGCGCCTCCTCGGCGAGCACTTCGAATGGACGGGCTCACCGCTGGCCGGGGAGCTGCTGGCCGGACTGCGCCGCGGCGAGGACGTCCTGTCCCGCTTCACGAAGATCATCCCCGTCGCCTACCAGGCGGTGCGCGACATCCAAACGGAGATGCTCGCCGAGGGCGAGCTGCCCGATTCCGAAGCCGCCTGGCACAAGATTCTGGAGGTCACCCATGGCTGATCCGCACGGATTCCTCACCGTCCCGCGCCGCGAGCTGCCCGAACGCCGCCCGGTGCCCATCCGCCTGCTCGACTACCGCGAGGTCTACGAGGCGGGCGATCCCGACCAGCTGCGCCGGCAGGCCTCGCGCTGCATGGACTGCGGTGTGCCCTTCTGCCACCAGGGGTGCCCGCTGGGCAACCTCATCCCGGAGTTCAACGACGCGATGTACCGCGGCGAGCTGCCGCGGGCCGTCGACCTCCTCCATGCGACGAACAACTTCCCGGAGTTCACGGGACGGGCCTGCCCGGCGCCGTGCGAGAACGCGTGCGTGCTCAGCATCAACCAGCCCGCCGTGACGATCAAGCAGGTCGAGGTGAGCATCGTCGACCAGGGATTCGCCGCCGGCCTCATCCAACCGGAGATCCCCGAGCGGATCACCGGGCACACGGTCGCCGTCATCGGCTCGGGTCCCGCGGGACTCGCTGCCGCCCAGCAGCTCACCCGGGCCGGGCACACCGTCGTCGTCTACGAACGCGACGACCGCCTCGGCGGCCTGCTGCGCTACGGGATCCCCGACTTCAAGCTCGAGAAGCACCACATCGACCGCAGGCTGAGCCAGATGCGGGCCGAGGGCACGCGCTTCGAGACCGGCGTCGAGATCGGCGTCGACCTCACCCTCGAGGAGCTGCGGGCCCGCTTCGACGCCGTCATCGTGTGCACGGGGGCGACCGTGCCCCGCGACATGCCGGTCGCCGGTCGGGAGCTCGATGGCGTCGAGTTCGCGATGGACTACCTCGTGCCCTCCAACCGGGCGCAGGCGGGCGACGCCCCGACGCCGATCGACGCCGCAGGCAAGCACGTCATCATCATCGGCGGCGGCGACACCGGGGCCGACTGCCTCGGCACGGCGCTGCGGCAGAAGGCCGCGTCGGTGACGACCCTGGCGATCGGGAAGAAGCCGCCGGTCTCCCGCAGCGAGAGCGACCCGTGGCCGACTGTGCCGCGGATCTTCGAGGTCCAGACCTCCCATGAGGAAGGCGGTGAGCGGAAGTACCTCGCCTCGACGACCGGGTTCGTCGGCGACGGCGAGGGCCGGGTCAACGGGATCGCGGTCGCCGAGACCCAGTTCGTCGACGGGCGGCGGATCCCGACCCCGGGCACCGAGCACCGGCTCGACGCCGACCTCGTCCTCCTCGCCCTCGGCTTCTCCGGTCCCGAGGCCGAGGGGCTCGGGCTCGACGTCTCCGAGACGGGAGCCTTCGCCCGCGATGACTCGTACGCCGCCTCGGCGCCGGGTGTCTTCGTCGCCGGCGATGCCGGCCGCGGTCAGTCGCTCATCGTGTGGGCGATCGCGGAGGGACGCGCGGCGGCCGCCGAGGTGGACACGTTCCTCACGGGATCGACGCGCCTGCCGGCCCCGGTCGGTCCGCGCGATACGGGTTTCACCAGCTAGAATGATCTGTGTCACAGACTGAGAACGAGCACATCGGTGTGCGCGGCCTCCACAGGCGGTTCCGATCGCCTGAGGAGGGTCGAATGCCCACTGACGTGCAGGTAGGGTGGAGTGCATGAGGCGAGCAAAGATAGTCGCAACACTGGGTCCGAATCAGAATTCCTACGAAGACATCCGCACACTCGTCGATGAGGGCGTCGACGTGGCGAGGTTCAACCTCAGCCACGGTCGCCGCGAAGAGCACGAGGAGAAGTTCGCCTGGGTCCGGCAGGCCGCTCTCGACACGGGTCGCGCGGTCGCCGTGCTCCTCGACCTCCAGGGTCCGAAGATCCGGGTCGGCACGTTCGAGAACGGCAAGGAGATCCTCGAGGACGGGCAGACGTTCACGATCACCAGCCGGGACGTGCCCGGCACCGCGGAGATCGTGAGCACGACGCTGAAAACCCTGCCCTCGGACGTGTCCGTGGGCGATCCGCTGCTCGTCGACGACGGCCGGCTGCGGCTGCGGGCAACCGCGGTGACGGAGACCGACGTCGTCACCGAGGTCGAGATCGGCGGTCCGATCTCCAACCACAAGGGCATCAACCTGCCCGGCGTCCCGGTCTCCGTGCCGGCGCTGTCGGAGAAGGACATCGAGGACCTCAAATGGGGTCTCGAGCTCGGCTTCGACTGGGTGGCGCTGTCGTTCGTGCGCAGCCCCGACGACATCGATGATGTCCACGCCGTCATGGACGAGGTCGGGGTCCGGGCGCCGGTCATCGCGAAGCTCGAGAAGCCGCAGGCCGTTGACCAACTCGTCGAGGTCATCGACGCGTTCGACGGGATCATGGTCGCCCGCGGCGACCTCGGCGTCGAGCTCCCGCTCGAGCAGGTGCCGATCGTGCAGAAGCGGGCCGTCGAGATCGCCCGCCAGCAGGCCAAGCCCGTCATCGTCGCCACGCAGATGCTCGAGACGATGATCGAGGCCTCCCGTCCCACTCGCGCCGAGGCGAGCGACTGCGCGAACGCGGTCCTCGACGGCGCCGATGCGCTCATGCTCTCGGGTGAGACCTCGGTGGGTGCCCACTGGATCGAGGCGATCCGGACGATGAGCCGGATCATCTCCTCGACCGAGGAGCACGGGCTCGACCGGATCCGTCCCCTCGGCACGGTGCCGCACACGAAGGGCGGGGCCGTCACGGCTGCGGCCGTGCAGATCGCTGAGCAGCTCGACATCGATCTGCTCTGCACGTTCTCACAGACCGGTGACTCCGTGCGCCGGATGTCCAGGCTGCGTCCGCGGTGGCCGATCCTCGGCTTCACCCCGGACCCGCAGGTCCGCCACCAGCTCGCGCTGACCTGGGGTGTGCGCCCGTACCTCGTCAAGACCGTGCGGCACACCGACCAGATGGCCAGGCAGGTCGATGCGGTGCTGCTCGCCGACGGCACCGCGCGTGAGGGCGACCAGTCGATCCTCGTCGCCGGTTCGCCTCCCGGGATCCCGGGGTCGACGAACGCTCTGCGCATCCACACCATGGGCGATGCCGCGAAGGGCGTGGCCGCGGCGTACGTGGATTCGACGGACAACGACGAGGACCCGCTGGCCGGGTACGGGGTCGTCGCGGAGGCGCCGATCACCCGGGACATCCCGATCGTGCGGACCCCCGAGGTCTGAGCGCGCGGCCGCCTGAGCGCTGGGCGGGGCCCGGCCGGAGACGATCTCCGGCCGGGCCTTCGCGCGTATCGGCGGGATGGGGCGGGCGGCACCGGGGACCGCCTCGGCGAGGGAAGGGTCGGACGGCACCGGGGAGCGCCTCGGCGAGGATGCGATCCATGTCACGTCAGTTTGCGGAATTCGACGGATTGCTCAACAGTTGTGCAGTGAGTTGAGTCTTCGCCGGCACCCCGACGGGTTCCGGCGCCACCGTCGAAAGGAAGCACATGAGACTGCCGGCTTGGTCGAAGTCGTTCGGAGTGCAGGTGACGATCGCGCTCGTCGCCGGTGTCGTCCTCGGACTGCTCGCCCGGTCCTGGGGACCGGTGAGCGAGGCGCAGGACAACTGGCTCGGGCAGACGCTCGAGACCATCGGGTCCTCGTACGTCACCCTGCTCAAGGCGGCCGTGGTGCCGCTCATCATCACCGCGATCATCGCGAGCATCGGCAACCTGCGCAAGGTGACCAATGCCGCCAGGCTGGCCGTGTGGACGCTGCTGTGGTTCGCGCTCACCGCGTTCATCGCCGTCGTCATCGGGCTGATCATCGGACTCGTCATGCAGCCGGGCGCCCATGCCGACGCCACCGCGCTCCAGGGGCAGGCCCCGACGAGCGAAGGCAGCTGGCTCGGGTTCCTCACGGGTCTCATCCCGGTGAACTTCCTCGGCCTCGAGGTCTCCACCGCACCCGATGAGGCAGGCGCCCTGGTCTCCGAGGTCAACTTCAACGTCCTCCAGCTCATCATCGTCTCCGGTGCCATCGGCATCGCGGCGGTCAAGGTCGGCAAGGCCGCCGAGCCGTTCCTCCAGTTCTCCGAGTCGGCGCTGGCCGTCGTCCAGAAGGTCGTGTGGTGGATCGTGCGCATCGCCCCGATCGGCACGCTCGGCCTCATCGGCAACGCCGTGAACTCGTACGGCTGGTCGACGATGGGCTCGCTGCTGTGGTTCGTCGTCGCCGTCTACATCGGACTCGCGATCGTCTTCTTCGTCGTCTACCCGAGCCTCGCGAAGCTCAACGGACTCTCGGTGCGCCAGTACTTCTCGGGCGTGTGGCCGGCGACCCAGATGGGCTTCGTCTCCCGCTCCTCGATCGGCACGATGCCGGTGACGCAGAAGGTCGCCACCGACAACTTCGGCGTCCCGCAGGGGTATGCGGCCTTCGCCGTGCCCTTCGGCTCGACGACGAAGATGGACGGCTGCGCGGCCATCTACCCGGCGATCGCCGCGGTGTTCGTCGCCCAGTTCTTCGGCATCGAGCTCGGACCCATCCAGTACCTGCTCATCATCTTCGTCTCCGTCATCGGCTCCGCCGCGACGGCCGGGACGACGGGTGCCACCGTCATGCTCACCCTCACGCTCTCGACCCTGGGCCTGCCGCTCGAGGGTGTGGGTCTGCTGCTGGCGATCGAACCGATCGTCGACATGGGCCGCACCGCGCTCAACGTCTCCGGACAGGCGCTCATCCCCGCGATCGTCGCCAAGCGTCACGGCATCCTCGATGTCGCCCGCTACGGCGCGAAGCGCGTCAACGGGTACGTTCCCGTGAGCGATGAGGGTGCGGAGGGCACCGTCGCCGAGGCGGACGTAACTTCCGCCGAGGCGGACGGTGCGAGCACCGCGGTCGCACAGACCTCGGAACCCGTGCGCAGTTGAGCTCACCACGCTCATCGAGGCGGTCGTCGGCATCCACGCCGGCGACCGCCTCGGTGTGTCCGGGCGCAGTGCCCCGACGATGCCGGCACGCTACGTCAGTGCTGAAGCTGCGGCACCTCCCGTGCCCGTGGCCGCGCCCACCTCGTGGTCGACGTCGAGGCCGCGATTGAGCGCCCAATAGGCGAACCCGGCGACGACGAGGCCGGCGAAGGCCGCGAGATCGGCGCCGCCGAGGCGCTGGGCGAGCGGTCCTGTGAAGATCGTCGTCGACATCAGGGGGATCTCGACGATGAGTCCGAGGAGGTACGCGACGACGCCGCTGCGGTTCCACCCGCGATAGACGCCGCGGCGATCGAACATGGCCGTGAGGGAGTACCGTCCGCGGCGCACGATGAAGTAGTCGACGAGGTTGATCGCCGTCCACGGTGCGAAGAGGTAGAGGAGGAATGCGAGGTAGACCGACATGGCCTGCATATAGTCCTCCGGCATGGCCAGGGTGAGGACGAGCGCGGCGAGTGCCATGATCGTCGCAGTGACGACGCGCAGGCGCGTGGTGAAGCGCACGGACCGGACGGTGTCGATGACGCTGATGAGGGTGAGTCCGCCGCCGTAGGTGTTCATCGTCATCACGCAGACGAGCCCGCCGAGGGAGATGAGCACCGCGATGCTCCCGAACCCGGGGACGAGGGAGTCGCCTGCCGCAGCGACACCGGCGACAGCGTCCTGGGTGCCGAACCTTGCGGCGATGAGCGCTCCGAGCGAGGTCAGCCATGCCGAGCTCACCGCCATGCCGAGGTAGGTGCACCAGAACATCGCCCGCGTGCTCACCGTCGCCGGAAGGTACCTCGTGTAGTCGGAGACGTAGATCGCCCAGTTGATCTGATAGCCGGCGGCGATGCCGAACTGGATAAGCAGGGGCGTCCATGAGAAGTCGACGTCCGCGGTCGGAGGCTGCGGGGCCTGCACCGCCAGGACGGTGATGAGGAGGAACGCGGCGACGAAGGCGATCGTCACCCAGCGGCTGAGCACGTGGATCCAGGTGTAGCCGAAGATCGCGAGGGTGAGCGTGAGCCCGATGATGAGCACGACAGAGGGCACCGCGCCGAGTCCGAGGGCGACCCCGAGGCTGCTGACGGCGAGGACGCAGCAGAAGACGTTGAATCCGACGTAGTTGATCAGGGCGAGGATGAACACGATCGCGGAGCCCGAATAGCCGAATTGCGGGCGCGATTGGATGAGCTGCGGCAGACCGAGGTGCGGTCCCTGCGTCGAGTGCAGTGCGGCGAAGACGGCTCCGAACGCCGAACCGAGGACTGTCGCGATGATCGTCGGCCACAGCTGCCCGCCGACGGCGACGCCGATGAAGCCCACCGCGATCGTGCCGAGATTGGCATTGCCGGCGACCCACACCGGTGCGAGATGCCAGACCCTTCCGTGTCGTTCGTCGACTGGGACATGGTCGATCGACCGAGTCTCGACCGCGGCCTTCGCTGCTGTGGCCTCGCTCTGTGCCATGGGATCTCTCCGATCATCGATGTGGCGCGGATCACCATCGATCCACTAATATGTATACATATCTTTCATCTGTATGTAAATGCCGGAGGTCGAAACCATGGCGATCGCACACAGTTCCGATGCCGCCCGCGTCGTCGCGCGGCCGCTCTTCACACCGCCGGCGCACGCCAGACAGCACGCGGTGAGGATGCGCGACGGCGTTCTCCTCGCCACCGACGTCTACCTGCCGGCGAACGAGCGGGGTCCCGTGCTGCTCGCTCGCCTGCCGTACGACAAAGCCGGTGACGAGTGCTTCATGCCGGCGATCGCCGCGTGGTTCACCGAACGCGGGTATGCCGTCGTCGTCCAGGACGTGCGCGGCAAAGGGCGGTCGGGAGGAGAGTTCGATGCGTTCGTCAACGAGGTCGACGACGGATTCGACACCCTTGAGTGGATCACCCGACAGGACTGGACGGGCGGACGCATCGGAATGTTCGGCGATTCGTACTACGGCTTCACCCAATGGGCTGCGGCTGCCAGCGGCCACCCTGCATTGGCGGCGATCGCACCCCGGGTGACGACGCCGGATCCGTCAAGCATCGTCTCCGGGGGAGTGTTCCGTCTCGAGATGGCCATCGCCTGGGTGCTCGAGACCTTCCTCGACGAACGGCTCTTCGACTGCCGCGGCGACATCGACTGGACCGTCCGTCCGCAGGCCGACATCGCCGCCGCGGTGCTCGACGGACGGCACCCTCCTGTGCTCGACGAATGGGCCCGCGGCATAGTTCCGCCGGCGCTGGGGACGCCGGGGACCATTCCCGCACTGCACCTCGTCGGACTCGATGACTTCCTCGCCGGCGCAGGCCTCGCCGCGTGGGCGCAGGCGAGCAGCGGGCCGGCCGAACAGCAGCTGCTCATCGATGCCCGCGACCATGCGTGGACGGCGCGGGAGACGGCGGCTCCGGGAGCCGCGGCGGTGCCGGAAGGCGACCCGCATCCGGCCTTCCTCGAGGAGTACCTCGGTCCGCTTCTCGTCTTCTTCGATCGTCACCTCGGCGCAGCACTGGTGCTCGACGGGGCCCGGCGGACTGCCGCTGCAGCGGCCATCGCACCTGTGCGGTGGCGCATCGACGACGGAGCGTTCCACGCTGCGGCGCAGTGGCCTCCGGCCGAGGTCGAGGCGCGGGCCTGGTTGCTCACGGTCGATGGCGGACTCGACGCTGACGCCGGTGCCGGTGCGGTGCAGCCTGAGCCGGAGAGCCCCGGGGTGCGCGGTTTCGTCCATGACCCGGCCTCACCCGTACCGAGCGCAGGGAACCCCTTCTTTCCCAACCTCGACCGGACCGACGAGAGCAGACTGCTCGAACGAGATGACGTCCTGACCTTCACCTCCTGCGCGATGCCGCGGCCGCTGATCCTCCTCGGCGCAGGTGCCCTCGATCTCATCCTCGACATCGACGCGCCCGCCGGGGACAGCGGGACCATCGGACACGTCATGGTCGAACTGCTCGACGTCGGCCCGGACGGAAGCGCGGCATCCATCACCGAGGCGGCGACCGCCGTGGACGCCGGCGACGACAGAATCCGCGTGGCTCTTCCGGCCGTGGGATGGGAGCTTCCCGCCGGCCACCGGCTCACGCTCGCGCTCAGTGCCAGCAGCCATCCGCGATACCTCCTCCACCCCGGCACGGCGGAGGATCCGTGGACGGCACGAGGTGGGGAGCGGCGAGCCTACCGGGTCCACCTCGGCGGGGAGAGCAGACTCGAGGTGGATGTGAGAGGAGACGGACGATGAGAGGATTCCGACCCCAACGAGCCGAGCCCGCGACGGAGCTGTCGACTGCCGCGCGCGTCCACGCGGAGCTGCGTCGGCGCATCATCCACGGAGAGCTGCCGGCCGGGACCGCGCTGAGCGAGAACGGACTCGCTGCGGAGTTCGAGGTCTCCCGGACCCCGGTGCGCGAAGTGCTCCGGGAGCTCATCACCGAAGGACTCCTCGAAGTCGGGGCCCGTCGGCAGAACATCGTCACCGACTGTCCCCGGGAACGCGCACGGGAGATCGCGCTGATGCTCGGCGCGCTCGGAGAGCTCGTCGCCCACGAGGCGCCGCAGGTGCTCGGTGCAGGCGACTCCGACGAACTCCACCTCATCCTCATCCGCGCCGAACGGGAGATCGCGGCAGGCAGGTCGCATGATGCGCTCGACAGCTTCGACCATTTCCTGATCCGGCTGGCCGAACTCGCGGGACTGCCCATCGTCGCGGACACAATGCGCCGCCTCTGCGCGCACGTGCGACTCGCCGAAGGCGCGAGCGCGCTGGACCGGGACCGGCAGCAGGGGCAGGTGGCACTGCTGCGCGAGCTCGCCGAGGCGATCGACTCCGGCGACCGAGAGGCGGCGCGGACACGGATGCGGTCGGTCACCTCGGCGAGCGGGCCCCACGCGGGTGACCAGTAGGAATGCGGTGCAGGCGAGTCGGATTGAGCGATTCGCCGAGTCGTAGTGTAGATTCGGTGACGTACACCACGCGGGTGTAGTTCATCGGTAGAATGAGACCTTCCCAAGGTCTAGAGGCGGGTTCGACTCCCGTCACCCGCTCGAAGAGCCTCCGGAGGATATCGTCCCCGGAGGCTCACGTGCTTTCCTGAATGCGAAAGAGGCGACCACGGTGAGTGGTCGCCTCGCTTGAGTACCGGATGTGGGACTCGAACCCACACGTCTTTCGACAACGCATTTTGAGTGCGCCGCGTCTACCGATTCCGCCAATCCGGCTCGCCGTCGGACGATGCCGACGACACCGACAACTCTACGACAGGCCTCGGCTCATGCCCAATCCCCGGCACCCAGGATGCCCTGGCCCCTGGTGGCTCTCCTCACAGGGGAATCCGGCGATGGGCCGGCCTGGCCTGGTCTAGACTGGTGCCGTGCTTTCCAACAGCGAACAACCCACCTCAGATGAATCCGTGCCCGTCCGCCGCGTCGTCGTGGCCGAAGACGAGGCCGTGATCCGTCTCGACATCGTCGAGATGCTGCGCGAAGTCGGCTACGACGTCGTCGGCGAAGCCGCCGACGGCGAATCAGCCATCCGCCTGGCCGAAGAGCTGCGCCCCGACCTCGTCGTCATGGACATCAAGATGCCGATCCTCGACGGCATCGCCGCCGCCGAACGCATCGCCAAGGCCCGCATCGCCCCCGTCGTCCTCCTCACCGCGTTCTCGCAGAAGGAACTCGTCGAACGCGCCCGCGACGCCGGTGCGATGGCCTACGTCGTCAAGCCCTTCACCTCGGCAGACCTCATCCCCGCTCTCGAGATCGCGCTCTCGCGCCACGCGGAGATCAGCTCGCTCGAATCCGAGATCTCCGACCTCACCGAGCGATTCGAGACCCGCAAGCTCGTCGAACGCGCCAAGAGCCTCCTGCAGACCTCGATGGGTCTGAGCGAGCCCGAGGCCTTCCGGTGGATCCAGAAGACCTCGATGGACCGCCGTCTGACCATGCGCGAAGTCGCCGAGACCGTGCTCAAGCAGATCGGCGCGAAGAAGGACTGAGTGCCCGCAGACAGAGAAGAGGCCCGCCCCGGAATCCGGGAGCGGGGCTCTTCTCTGCCCGCTACCGCCTCGGCGGGGGACTCATTCCTGCTCGCAACCGCCTCGGCGGGGATCAGGCCCTCGACGCGAGGATCATGTTCGTGATCCGCACGATCGAGAGCAGCCTGCCCTCCTCATCGGTCATCCGCACCTCATGGGACATCAGGGTGCGGCCGCGGTGGAGCACCTCGGCGCGCCCGGTGACGAGCTCACCGCGCATCGCCCGCAGATGAGTCGCGTTGAGGTCGACACCGACGACATTCTTCCCGCCGCTGGTGAGGAACGAATGCATCGAGGCCAGCGACTCGGCGAGGACGACGTGGCCGCCGCCGTGGAAGAGGCCCATCGGCTGCGTGTTGCCCTCGACCGGAACCGTGGCGCTCATCCAGTCGTAGCCGATGCCGGTGAAGACGATGCCCATCCGGTTCGCGAGTCCCCCGCCGGCGCCGCCGGCGTTGATCTGCTCGAGCATGCCGAGAGCCTCGGCTTCGGTCGTCTCCTCGGTGAGGCTTGCGTGCGGAACCACCATCGATCTCCTTCATGTCCGTGATGAACGCTAGGCTATTGCATGTGAGTCACGCTAACGAATCCCTCCTGCTCATCGACGGTCACTCCCTTGCCTACCGGGCCTTCCACGCCCTGCCGGCGGAGAACTTCGCGACGAGCACCGGTCAGACGACGAACGCGATCTTCGGCTTCGTCTCGATGCTCATCAACGTCCTCCGCGACGAGTCGCCGAGCCACGTCGCCGTCGCCTTCGACCTGGGCCGGGAGACCTTCCGCCTCGAGGAGTACCCCGAGTACAAGGCGGGACGGGCGAAGACTCCGCCCGAGTTCCACCCGCAGATCGACCTCATCAAGGACGTCGTTACCGCGATGGGCATCCGGGTCGTGACGAAGGAGGGCTATGAGGCCGACGATGCGCTGGCGACGATGGCCCGCCTCGGACGCGAAGCCGGAGCGGACGTCGAGGTGATGACCGGGGACAAGGACTCGTTCCAGCTCGCCACCGACGCCGTGACGATCCTCTACCCGAAACGCGGCGTGAGCGACCTCGTGCGGATGACGCCGGCCGCGATCGAGGAGAAGTACGCGGTCACTCCCGCCAACTACCGCGGGCTCGCCGCCCTCGTGGGGGAGAAGGCCGACAACCTTCCCGGTGTGCCCGGAGTGGGGGACAAGACCGCCGCGAAGTGGCTCAACGCCCACGGCGACCTGCCCGGCGTCCTCGCCCATGCCGACGAGATCGGCGGGAAGGTCGGGGAGAAGCTGCGCGATCACCTCGGCGACGTCGAACGCAACTACCGGCTCAACCGTCTCATCGACGATGTCGACCTCGGCCTGAACTACTCCGACCTCCGCTGGGGCCAGGGCGACCCCGCGGAGCTGGCGAGCCTGTTCGACCAGCTCGAGTTCCAGGCGCTCGGCAAACGGTGGGCTGCCGCCTTCGGTGACGCCGGGACCGCGGAGGCGACCGCCTCGGCGCCGGCCCGTGACACCGAGATCGTGACCGTCGACGTGCCCACCCTCATCGATTCCATCGCCGAGGCGGACGTCCTCGCTCTCGACTCCGACGGCACGTACGAACTCGGTCACGGCGACATCCGCTTCCTCGCCGTCTCCGCGCAGCCGGGCACCGCCTCGGTCGTCGACCTCCACGAGGCGAGCGAGGACGAACTCGTCGCCCTCGGAGAGGCTCTGCGCAGCTCCGCGCTCATCTTCCATTCCTCGAAGCTCCAGCTCAAAGCGCTGCGGTCGGTGGGGATCGATCTCACCGACGTCGCCGGGGACACCGCCCTGGCCGCCTACCTGCTCGTGCCCGATCAGCGCAGCTACGAACTGCGCGACATCGCGCTCGAACGCGCCGGCATCGAACTCGAAGCCGGAGAGGCGAAGGACGGTCAGCTCGCCCTCGACCTCGACACCGAGGCGACCGCGCGCACCCATGGGGCGAACGCGGCCGCCCTCCTCGAAGTGCACGAAGTCCTCGCCGCCGCCATCGACGAGGCGGACATGACCCAGGTCTACCGCGACATCGAACTGCCGCTGGTGCCCGTGCTCGCGGCGATGGAGATCGCCGGCATCGCGATCGACGAGGACGGGCTCGGTCAGCTCGTCGAGGACTTCACGAAGCAGGCGGAGGCGAGTGCCGAGCTCGCGTACGAGGCGATCGGGCACGAGGTCAACCTCGGCTCCCCGAAGCAGCTGCAGACGGTGCTCTTCGACGAACTCGACATGCCGAAGACGAAGCGGACGAAGACCGGATACACCACCGACGCCGAGGCGCTGGCCGAGCTCTACGTCAAGACCGAGCATCCGTTCCTCCAGCATCTGCTCGCCCACCGGGATGCGACGAAACTGAAGCAGACCGTCGTCGGCCTCGGCAAGACGGTGGCCGAGGACGGCCGCATCCACACGACGTACCAGCAGACGGTCGCGGCCACCGGGCGACTGTCCTCGCTCGACCCGAACCTGCAGAACATCCCCGTGCGCACCGAGTCGGGCCGGCGGATCCGGGAGATCTTCGTCGCCGACCCGCAGGTCGAAGGCGGGCTTCTCCTCACCGCCGACTATTCGCAGATCGAGATGCGCATCATGGCGCACCTGTCCGGCGATGCCGCGCTCATCCAGGCGTTCAAGGACGGCGAGGACCTCCACTCGTACGTCGGGTCGAAGGTCTTCGGCGTCGGCATCGACGAGGTCGACGCCGGCATGCGCTCGAAGGTCAAGGCGATGTCGTACGGGCTCGTCTACGGCCTCTCCGCCTACGGGCTCTCCCGGCAGCTCGCGATCGGCGTCGACGAGGCCCGCGACCTCATGGACCAGTACTTCGAGCGCTTCGGCGCGGTCAAGGACTACCTCGACGACATCGTCGACCAGGCGAGGGAGAAGGGGTACACGGAGACGATCATGGGTCGTCGCCGGTACCTGCCGGCCCTGCACAGCGACCGCCGGCAGCTGCGGGAGATGGCGGAGCGGGCCGCCCTCAACGCCCCGATCCAGGGCTCGGCCGCCGACATCATGAAGATCGCGATGCTCAAGGTCGCCGACCGGCTCGAGGGCTTCCGCTCCCGGATGCTGCTGCAGGTCCACGACGAGATCATCGTCGATCTCCACCCCGAGGAGGCGGACGAGGTCAAGGCGATCGTCACCGAGGAGATGGGTTCGGCCTTCGAACTCGACGTCCCTCTCGACGTCAACGTCGGCACCGGCATCTCCTGGCACGCCGCCGCGCACTGAGGGCGGCGCGCTCGCTCAAGCCGGCCGCCACTTATCGAAGCGAGGAACGTTCGAAAAGTGCTGGCCGGCTTGAACGAGACGGGGCTTGCGCTCGGCGCGTCGAAATGTGTGCTCCGGCTTGAACGAGGGTGACGTCGCCGAGGTGGCTGGCCCCCTGCGCGTCACCTGTCCGCGCGCGTCGATTGCCGCACGCCACAGGCGCCCGCGCGACTCAGGCGTCGGGGAGGGTGGTCGAGAAGATCACGGTGCCGGGCATGAGCGCGCCGCGCAGGGGAGACCAGCCGCCCCACGCGGTCTGATTCGACTCCGGCCACTCGGGCTCGGTGACCGAGTCGATGCGGAAGCCGGCAGCCACGAGCAGGCTCACCCAGTCGCCCATCGTCCGGTGGTGTTCGGCGTAGACGGGTTGACCGTCGGCGCCGATCTCGACGTACGGGGTACGGTCGAAGTACGAGTACTCGACCGTCAGCCCCGATTCGCCGGGCACGTCGGGGAACATCCACCGCATCGGATGCGTCGTGGAGAACACCCACTTCCCGCCCGGACGGACGACGCGGGCCACCTCGGCGAGGACCACCTCGGCGTCCTTGACGAACGGCAGGGCACCGTACGCGGAGAACGCGATGTCGAAACTGTTCGAGGCGAACGGCAGGGACCGGGCGTCGGCACGGACGAAGGTCGGGGGAGTCGCCTCGGCGGACAGCGGATTCTCCCGCTGCAGCCGGGACGCCTGCTCGAGCATGCCCGCGGACAGGTCGACGCCCGTCGCGATCGCCCCCTCCTCGGCCAGCCAGCGCGAACACTGCCCGGCCCCGCACCCGACCTCGAGGATCTGCCGGCGGGCGACGTCGCCGAGGAGGTGGACGTCGGATTCGTGGATCCCCTCGGGACACCACATGAAGTCGGAGGCGCCGAGGAAGCTGCCGTGCTCGGCGAGGTACTCCTCGGCGGAGTTGTCCCAATAGCTGCGGTTGGCCCGCACCGACGCCTCTTCGTCGATGGGCAGATACCCCCCGCTGATGACCTCGGTCGAATAGCTTCCGTCGCTCATGAGTCCTCCGCGAATCGAGGGGCAGATCTCCTCGGATCCCGAGGGTGCATTCACGCCCTGAATGATGCTAGTATTGACAACCGTATGTGCGTATGCATACGAGTCCATAATCGTAATCGAGACCGGATGCGACTCCCACAGGCTGTGCAAGCACCCCAAGGGTATCGGATCCGGGACACAATTCCATCGGAGTCCCTACCTATATGACCACCACCACGCCGGAATCGGTGCAGCCGAAGCAGGTCGCTGTCAATGACATCGGAACCGCTGAGGACTTCCTCGCCGCCGTCGACGAGACGATCAAGTACTTCAACGATGGCGACATCGTCGAAGGCACCGTCGTCAAGGTCGATCGCGACGAGGTCCTCGTCGACATCGGATACAAGACGGAAGGCGTCGTCCTTTCGCGTGAACTCTCCATCAAGCACGATGTCGATCCCGGCGAAGTCGTCGAGGTCGGGGACCCCATCGAGGCACTCGTTCTCCAGAAGGAGGACAAAGAGGGCCGCCTCATGCTGTCGAAGAAGCGTGCGCAGTACGAGCGCGCCTGGGGCGACATCGAGAAGATCAAGGAAGAGGACGGCGTCGTCACCGGCACCGTCATCGAGGTCGTCAAGGGCGGCCTGATCGTCGACATCGGCCTGCGCGGCTTCCTTCCCGCCTCGCTCGTCGAGATGCGTCGCGTCCGCGACCTCGCCCCCTACATCGGGCAGCAGGTCGAGGCGAAGATCATCGAACTCGACAAGAACCGCAACAACGTCGTCCTCTCGCGTCGCGCCTGGCTCGAGCAGACCCAGTCCGAGGTCCGTCACGACTTCCTGCAGACCCTGCAGAAGGGCCAGGTCCGTCCCGGCGTCGTGTCCTCGATCGTCAACTTCGGTGCCTTCGTCGACCTCGGTGGTGTCGACGGACTCGTGCACGTCTCGGAGCTGTCCTGGAAGCACATCGATCACCCGGGTGAGGTCGTCACCGTCGGTGACGAGGTCACCGTCGAGGTCCTCGACGTCGACATGGACCGTGAGCGCGTCTCGCTCTCGCTCAAGGCGACGCAGGAAGATCCGTGGCAGCACTTCGCGCGCACCCACGTCATCGGCCAGATCGTGCCCGGCAAGGTCACCAAGCTCGTTCCGTTCGGCGCGTTCGTCCGCGTCGAGGACGGCATCGAGGGCCTCGTCCACATCTCCGAGCTCGCCGTGCGCCACGTCGATCTGCCCGAGCAGGTCGTCTCCGTCGACGAGACCATCTACGTCAAGGTCATCGACATCGACCTCGAACGCCGCCGCATCTCGCTCTCGCTCAAGCAGGCGAACGAAGGCGTCGACCCCGAGGCCGAGGAGTTCCTCGACCCGGCTCTCTACGGCATGCCGCAGGAGTACGACGAGGACGGCAACTACAAGTACCCCGAAGGCTTCGACCCCGAGACCAACGAGTGGATCGAAGGCTTCGAGGCGCAGCGCGAGGTCTGGGAGCAGCAGTACGCCGCCGCCCAGACGCGTTGGGAAGAGCACAAGAAGCAGGTCGCGAA
Source organism: Brevibacterium metallidurans (assembly GCF_037101285.1). Classification (NCBI taxonomy): domain Bacteria; kingdom Bacillati; phylum Actinomycetota; class Actinomycetes; order Micrococcales; family Brevibacteriaceae; genus Brevibacterium; species Brevibacterium metallidurans. The sequence goes on along the minus strand of NZ_BAAAAF010000006.1, from coordinate 3,180 downwards.
GGCCATCGCCGCCGACGCCGAAGCCGGCGCCGCGGACACGGGCTCCGACGCCGCTCCCGCCACCGGGTCCTTCTCCTCCGAGGAGTCGGGCGACGAGGGCACGCTCGCCAGCGACGAAGCACTCGCAGCTCTGCGTGAGAAGCTTGCAGGCAGCTGACATCAGCGCAGTGAAGGGCTCCCGGTCGACCGACCGGGAGCCCTTTGCATATGCGCGCATCCGACCGTGGGCGTGGTACGCCCTCCTGCTCACCCTCGCCAGCGTCTGCGTCTTCGGGGGCGTCGCCGCCGATCCGGGCGGCCAGGTCTACGCCGGCAACGACGACTCCTCGCTCTTCATCTGGTGGCTCGGCCACGGCGCCGAGGTGCTCGCCGGCCACCTCGGATTCGGCGACGGGGTCGCGGCGAACGAGGGATTCCTCTTCACCGAGGCGATGAATGCCCTCGGCGGGGGAGTCAACGGCGCCTGGAACACGTCCCTGACCGGCATCGCGATCCTCCTGGCCCCGCTCACCTGGGTGGCGGGACCGGTGATCTCCTACAACGTCCTCATCCTCGCCATCCCCGTCCTCACCTCGCTGGCCACTGCGGTGCTCTTCACCCGCTTCCTCCGCCGGGCGCCCGCCTTCACCGCGGCCGCCGGAGTCGGGTTCTCCAGCTACACAGTCGCCCAGCTCTCCGGCCACCCCAACCTCGCGTTCGCGATCGCCCCGCCGCTCGTCGCAGCCCTCGTCCTCGCCCTCCTGGCAGGGCCCCGCACGGGCCGTCCCCGCGGACGCCGTTTCTGGCTGCTCAGCCTCGCCCTCGGTCTCGTCCTCGCCTTCCAGTTCTACGTCTCCACCGAGGTGCTCGCCGGCACGTTCATCGCCTTCCTCTGCTTCATGGTCGGCCTCGTCCTCTGCGGCCGCAGGCTGCTCTCACGGGCTGGCTGGCTGCGGCTGGGAGCCGGCGGCCTCCTCGGCGCCGGGATCGCCCTCCTGTGCGCCCTGCCGCTGCTCATCACGATGACCGGACCCAACGCGCCGGCAGGCGCCATCCGCCCGCACGGGGTGTGGAACACGGACATCCTCGACCTTGTCATCCCCGCCGGACCGACCCTGCTCGGCACCGGCGAATCCCCGCTGCGCCGGGTCATGGACATCGACACCGCCGAGATCGGCGCCTACGTCGGCATCCCCGCCCTCCTCGCGGCGCTGCTCATCGTCCTCACCCTCGGCCGGACGGCGCGCTGGCGGATCCCCGTGCGTGTGGCCGCCGTGACCGGCACCCTCGTCTTCCTCCTCTCGCTCGGTTCGCCCGTGCTGCTGGGCGGATCGATCCTGCTGCCCACCGGCCCCTTCGCCCTCGTCGAAGCGATCCCCGTGCTCAACAACGTCCTGCCCATGCGCCTCGTACTCCATTCGACGATCGCGCTGTTCGCGATCCTCGGCTGCGGACTCCAATGGGCGCTCGACCGCCGGCGGACTCCGCGCGGCATCGCCCTGCTCTGCCTCCTCGGCGTCTCGGCGGTCGTCGTCCTCCCCGGCGTCCAGCCGACCCGTGAGGTCTACGTCCCCGAGTTCTACCGCTCGACGGTCGCCGAGGTGATCCCGGAGGGCTCCGTCGTCAAGACCCTCCCGCGCCCGCTGGCCTGGGCCGAACCGCACGCTGACGAAGCGATGGTGTGGCAGGCGGTGAGCGGATTCCGGTACCGGGAGACCGGCGGCTACTTCATCGGTTCGGCCCCCGGCTCGCCCGTGACCTACGCGGCCCCCGAGGACGGCCTCGATACGGCGCTGCGCCCGAGCGTCTTCAACGGCGCACCCGTGCCGTCGGCCGACGACCCCGCCGTGGTCTCCGGCATCGAGTCCCTGCGCGCCGACGGCGTCGACTTCATCGTCATCGCCCCCGACGCGCCCTTGGCCACCGGGGGAGACGGTCAGCTTGAAGGGCTCCTCACCGAGGCGGTCGGCCCGCCGGTGTTCTCCGGCGACGGCGTCGTCGTGTTCGGCCTCGCCCGATGAGCCGACTGGGCAGGTCGGTGACTAAGCTGGCCCCATGCTGAGGATCGGACTGACCGGGGGAATCGGAGCGGGCAAATCGACGGTGGCGGGCCTGCTCGCCGACCGGGGTGCCGAGATCATCGACGCGGATGTGATCGCCCGCGAGGTCGTCGCCCCCGGGGAGCCGCTGCTCGACGTCCTCGCCGAGGCGTTCGGAGATGACATCATCGCCGCCGACGGGGGACTCGACCGGGCCACCCTGGCGGCCGTCGCCTTCGCCGATCCCGATTCCACGGCCCGCCTCGGTGCCCTCATGCACCCGGTCATCCGGGACCGGACCGCCGAGCGCTTCGCCGACTCGAGAGCCGAAGTGGTCGTCCACGACGTCCCCCTCCTCGTCGAGAACCATATGGAGGTCGGCTACCACCTCAGCCTCCTCGTCGACGTGCCCGCCGAGGTGCGGCTCGAGCGTCTCGTCGCGACCCGCGGCATGGACCGGACCGACGCCGAGACCCGGATCGCCCGGCAGGCCGACGACGCGCAACGACGGGCCGCGTGCGACGTCCTCATCGCCAACACGGGCACCGTGGACGCGACCGCGGCGCTCGTGGACCGGCTGTGGACCGACCGCCTGGCGCCGTTCGCCGCCAACCTCTCCGCCGGTCGGCCGGCACGCCGCGAGGCGGAGGCGGCACGAGCGGAGGCGGGTGACGCCGGCTCGCACCTCGGCGGTCGCCGTGACGGGGATGTCGAGCGGCTCATCGCGAAGCTGCGCCACGGGACCGGTGAGGAGTTCCCGATCACCTCGGCCGATGCCTCGCCGATCGGACCGATCCGGGTCGAGCTCACGGTTCCCGACGCCTCCGTAGTCGAGGCGCTCTCACCGCGGTTGAGCGCGCTCGGCTACCCGCCGGTCGCCGAGGCAACCGCAGCCACCGCGCCCGACGGGGGTCCGGAGTCCACTGCCGACGTCGGTGCCGATACCGGTGCGATCTCCCGACATGCGAATGCCGATCCCGGTCTGCCCGTCGACCTCGAGGTCCGGATCGGCTCGTGAGCCCCATCCTCTGAGTCCCGTGATGCTCCTATGCTCAGTCAAGCGGCATTGAGGAGAAATTTGCGATACCTGCTTGCGAACTCATCATCGCGTGATTTGCCTCGTTCGATCGTCGAGACCTTCATCGGCCACACACCGAACTCC